>JBHYDO010000094.1:0-14993 GCA_051860645.1 Roseococcus sp. | reverse complement strand
CCGAAGGCGCGCATCTGCTCGCGCAGCTTGCGCACGCGCTCGTAGGGGGCCTCGGGCTTGCGGGGGTCCTCGCTGTTGGACAGGCCATTGTGCCCGCCGGCCAGCCAGGGGTCCTCGTAGACCACGCCGCCCAGCCAGTCGCTCACCTTGGAGTAGCTGCGCTTCCACAGCGCGCTGAAGGCGCGGGCGGAGGAGACGATGGGGTAGTAGTGCACGCCGAAGTCACGCGCGATGTCGGCCAGCTTGTAGGGCATGCCCGCGCCGCAGGTGATGCCGTTGACCAGGCCCTTGGCCCCTTCCAGCACGCCGCGGATCACGCGCTCGGCCCCGCCCATCTCCCACAGGATGTTGGCATGGATGCGCGCATCCTTGCCGCCCACCTCGCGCGCCTCGCGCGCCTGCGCGATGCCGCCGGCGATGCCATAGGCCACCAGTTCCTCGTGCCGGTCGCGGCGCGTGGTGCCCTTGTAGACCTGCCGGATGGTGCGGCCTTCGGCGTCATAGCTGTCCGCGTTGACGGCCGAGAAGGTGCCCACGCCGCCCGCGGCCGCCCAGGCACCGGCGGTCAGGCCGTTGCTCACGGCCACGCCCTTGCCGCCCTCGACCAGCGGCAGGACGTCCACGCCGCCCATGCGGATTGTGTTGATGGCCTTCACGGCGATCCCACCCTGATAGAATTCGATGACAGTGACGTTACCACGATCCCGGCCGGCGCAAGAGGCACCGGCCGGATTTGCGCGGGTTCAGTCGCGCTCGCGCCGGGGACCCCGGTCGCGGCCCTCGCGGCGGGGGCGGTCCTCGCCCTCGCCGCCCTCACGGGGACGACGCTCGCCCACCTGTTCCGTGATATCGGCGCCCGTCGCCTGATCCACAACCCGCATGGACAATTTCACCTTGCCGCGGTCGTCGAAGCCGATGACCTTGACCTTCACCGCATCGCCATCCTTCACGACATCGGTGGTGCGGTTCACGCGCTCATTGGCCAGTTCGCTGATGTGGACCAGCCCGTCCTTGGCACCCAGGAAGTTCACGAAGGCGCCGAACTCGGCGGTCTTCACCACCTTGCCGTTGTAGATCTGGCCGATCTCCGCCTCGGCCGTGATGCCGCGGATGCGGTCGATCGCGGCCTGGGTCGCCTCGGGGTTGGAGGAGGCGATCTTGATCGTCCCGTCATCCTCGATGTCGATCTTGGTGCCGGTCTGCTCCACGATCTCGCGGATCACCTTGCCGCCGGTGCCGATCACTTCGCGGATCTTGTCCTTCGGCACGTTGATGATGGTGATGCGCGGCGCGGTCGCCGCCATCTCCGTCCGTGCGCCCGTGATGGCCTTGGCCATCTCGCCCAGGATGTGGATGCGCCCGTCCTTGGCCTGCGCCAGGGCGGTCTTCATGATGTCGAAGGTGATGGACGTGATCTTGATGTCCATCTGCAGCGAGGTGATGCCCGCCTCGGTCCCCGCCACCTTGAAGTCCATGTCGCCGAGGTGGTCCTCGTCGCCCAGGATGTCGGACAGCACCGCAAACGCGCGGTCTTCCTTGATCAGGCCCATGGCGATGCCAGCCACCGGCCGCGCCAGGGGGCAACCCGCATCCATCAGCGCCAGCGAGGTGCCGCACACCGTCGCCATCGAGGAGGAGCCGTTGCTCTCCGTGATCTCGGACACGATGCGCATCGTGTAGGGGAACTTGTCCTTCTCCGGCAGCACGGGGTGCATGGCGCGCCAGGCGAGCTTGCCATGGCCGATCTCACGCCGGCCGGGGCTGCCCATGCGGCCCGTCTCGCCCACCGAGTAGGGAGGGAAGTTGTAGTGCAGCATGAAGTTCTCGCGGTACTCGCCCGCCAGCGCGTCGATGATCTGCTCGTCCTGGCCGGTGCCCAGCGTGGCGACGCACAGGGCCTGCGTCTCGCCACGGGTGAACAGCGCCGAGCCATGCGCGCGCGGCAGCACGCCCACCTCCGCCACGATGGGGCGGACGGTCTTGGTATCGCGCCCGTCGATGCGCAGGCCGGTGTCCAGGATGGCGTTGCGGACCACGTCGGCTTCCAGCGCCTTCATCAGGCCCTTGGCGGCGGCGACGTCGGCGCCCTCGGCCTCCAGCGCGGCGGCGACGGCCTTCTTCGCCTCGCCGACGGCCTTCTGGCGCGCCATCTTGTCGGTGATCTTGTAGGCCTCGGCCATCTGCGCGGTGCCGAGCTCGGCGATGCGGGCCTTCAGCGCCTCGATGGCGGGGTCGGCCTCGGGCAGGTCCCAGGGCTCCTTGGCCGCGACTTCCGCGAGCGCGATGATGCCCTGGATGACCGGCTGGAAGCCCTTGTGGCCGAATTCCAGGGCCGCGAGCATCTGCTCCTCGCTCAGCTCATGCGCCTCGCTCTCCACCATCAGCACGCCCTCGGCGGTGCCGGCGATGACGAGGTCCAGCTTCGACAGCTTGCGTTGCGCCGCCGTCGGGTTCAGCACGAACTCGCCGTCGATGAAGCCCACGCGGGCGCCGCCGACCGGCCCGAAGAAGGGAATGCCGGACAGCGTCAGCGCGGCGGAGCAACCCACCAGCGCCACCATGTCCGGGTCATTCTCCAGGTCGTGGCTGAGCACGGTGGCGATGACCTGCACCTCGTTGCGGAACCCGTCCGGGAACAGCGGGCGGATGGGGCGGTCGATGAGGCGCGAGATCAGCGTCTCGCTTTCGCTCGGCCGGCCTTCGCGCTTGAAGAAGCCACCGGGAATCTTGCCGGCCGCGAAGGCCTTTTCCTGGTAGTTCACCGTCAGCGGGAAGAAGTCCTGGCCGGGCTTGGCGCTGCGCGCGCCGACCACGGTGCAGAGCACGATGGTGTCGCCGAGGCGCGCCATCACGGCGCCATCGGCTTGGCGGGCGATCTTGCCCGTCTCGAGCGTCAGGATCTGGCCGCCCCAGGGAATGTCCTTGCGGAAGTAATTGTCGAACATGCGTCGTCCTAGCTTGCCCCTGGTCCCGATGGACCGGCATGGGGCCTGTGGTCGCGACGCGGCAGGAAGGCAGTCATCCGCCAAGGCGCCCGCTCCGGAGGGGAGGCTCTCGGCGTCTCGGGGGACATGGGGCCGGGGTGCGCGCACCCGCGGCAGGGCCATGTGGCCGGAGGCGCCGCCAACCCGTCTTCCGTCAGGGATACCCGGTGGCTCTGACAACCCGCCGCGGACGCGGGCGGTTGGGCCGCGCCGGAGGTCCGGCGAGGTTGCCGCCGTTATGGACCGGATGGCCCCACGGCGCCAGTGCAAAAGACGGGGCAAAAGACGGGGCAAAAGACGGGGCAAAAGATTCGCCGGAACAGATCGAAGGCGGGAAGGGCCGGCTCAGCGCTTGCGCGGCTTGGGCTCCGGAAGTCCCAGGTTGAGGCCCTGGACGCCCGTATGCATCACCAGCGGCGCGCCGCCATCGGGCAGGCGCAGCGTCATGCGCCCCCGCACATCGGGCGCGGTGGCGCGGATGAGCCCGAGATCCTCGCTGCGGACATAGCGGCGAAGCGCGCCGGTCAGGCCCGTGGTTTCGAACACCAGCCCCTCGGGAAGCCGGTAGACGCGCGACATCGTGGCCCGCCGCCGCCGGTCGGACAGGATGGCCATCACCAGCAGCAGCAGGAAGCTCAGGATCAGGACGTTGACGCCGTCCCCGCCGGGGACGGCCTCGGAGAGATTGAGCCAGATGGCGACCGCCATGCCGATCACGGCCGCCCAGTTCAGGATGCAGACGAATTTGAGGTCCCGCCCCCGGTTCGACTCGAAGAGCAGAACCGGCCGGCGGCGGCGGCTCATCGGCGCAGGCCGAGCCGCCCGATCAGGCCTTCGTAACGGGCGCGGTCCTTGCGCTTCACATAGTCCAGCAGGCCGCGCCGCTGGCCGACCAGCACCAAAAGGCCGCGCCGGCTGTGGAAGTCCTTGGCGTGGGTCTTGAGGTGCTCGGTCAGGTTCAGGATGCGCTCGGACAGGATGGCCACCTGGACCTCCGGGCTGCCCGTGTCGCCCGGCTTCTGGGCATATTCCTGGATGAGCGCCGTGCGGCGCTCCGCGGTGATCGACATCGTGTGTTCCTTGCGGTTGGGGTGATGTGGCGGGTCGTGGGCGTCAGGTCGGCGCGCGTATCGCGTCCGCCATCAGCCGCTCGGGCCTGAGCATCCCCTCCTCGAGGCGGCACAGACCCACGAACCGCTCCCCTGCCACCACGCGCACCAGGCCCCCATCGGGGTCGGCGTCGGGTGGAACCCGTCCCATGAACTCCGCCAGGCTGAGGGCCTGGCCGAAGCCGAGACGGGCGGCCTCCCCTTCCGAAACGGCCAGTGCCGGGATGTCGGCCAGCGCGGTCGCGAACGGAAGCAGGAAGTCCAGTGAAGGGGGAGGGGTATCGCCGGTCACGGCGATCCTGTCCAGGGGTATTGCATGCGCTTCCGTGAAGGGGCCGACCCGCAGCCGGCGCAGGGCGGCGATATGCCCCACCGTGCCGACCGCCCGCGCGAGGTCCCGCGCCAGGGAGCGCATGTAGACGCCCTTGCCGGACTGGACCTCGAAGATCGCGGTGTCGGTATCGGGACGCGCGATGAGTTCGAACCGGTCCACCCGGGCGGGGCGGGCTTCCAGCACCACCTCCTGTCCGTCCCGCGCCAGGTCATAGGCGCGTTCGCCGTTGATCTTGATGGCGGAATAGATGGGCGGCACCTGCATGATGTCGCCCGTGAAGCCGGGCAGCGCCGCGCGGATGGCCTCGTCCGTGGGGCGTGCCTCGCTCGTCTCGGTCACCGCGCCATCGGCATCGTCCGAATCGCGGCCTTCGCCGAAACGCAGGGTGAAGTGATAGACCTTGGTGCCGTCCATCACATAGGGAACGGTCTTGGTCGCCGCCCCGAAGGCGATGGGCAGCAGCCCGGTCGCCAGCGGATCGAGCGTGCCGCCATGGCCCGCCTTCTGCGCGTCGAAGGCGCGTTTCACCTTGTTCACGACGTCGGTGCTGCCGATGCCCGTGGGCTTGTCCACGATGAGCCAACCATTGATGTCGCGGCCACGGGGCTTTTTTCGGTGAGGGCGGGGCATGGAATTCCTTGGGGACGCGCGCCTCGGGCGCAGCGGAGGAAAGGGCCGCTGGGGCATGCTGCGTTCACGCCGCAGGCTCCAGCCTTGGCTGGTAACGGGATGGGGCGTCTTCGGTGATCCCACCTCGACGCCTCCCGCTCTATTCGCGCGCCGGCCCCTCGCCTTCCGGGGTGGGGCCGTCGCCTTCCGCGGGTGGCGCGAGATCCCGCGTCACCTCGGGCTGGCGCAGCACGCGGCTCATGTGCAGGGCGTAGTCCAGCGCCTCGTCGGGCTGGAAGTGCAGGCTGGGCGCGTATTTCAGCCGCACCGCCTTGGAGATCTGCGTGCGCAGGAAGGGCGCGGCGCGCTTCAGGGCCGCGAACTGCTCCGGCGGCACGTCACGCCCCAGCCCGCTGACGAAGGCCGTCATGTGCTTGAGGTCAGGCGAGGCGCGGACCTCGGTGACCGTGATGCGGGCGTTGGCGAGGTCCGGGTCGCGAAAGTCACCGCGCTCGAACACCGCGGCCAGCGCATGGCGGATTTCCTCGGCCACGCGCAACTGCCGCTGCGACGGGCCGGCGGCGGGGCCGCCCTTCTGGGGACGGGGCATGGCGTCAGGCCTCCGCTTCGGGCTGTGGCGGTGCCAGATGCGCGCGGAGGAAGCCCCTTACATCGCCCTCGCGCGCGGGGCATTCGTCACCGGTGGGCAGGTGGACCAACATGAACATTCCGTCGCGCCAAAATCCATCAAAGAAGCGGTGGTCGTTTTCCATCAGTTGCATGGCCCGCTCCATGCAACGCCGGAAGATCCAGGGCCGGCCGAACCGCGCCGCATAGACCAGCCCGGTCAGGAAGAAGCCGATGGCCAGCCACCAGGCGATGGGCAGGAAGAACAGCCCCGCCACGATGGGCGCGCCCAACACCACCCAGTTGTCCCTGTAGGAATGTGTAGGCCGGCCAGGCGTGTTCAGTTCCGCCACGTTGAAGCGGATTTCGACCACACCGTCATGGATGGCCTCAAGGAGGAGGGGAACCTCCCCCCCGAGGCGTTCTGCACCACTGTCCATCCGTCATCACGCCGCGGCGACGGTTTCCGTCTCGAAGCACTCGATCTGGTCGTCCACGCGGATGTCATCGTAGTTCTTGAACCCGATGCCGCATTCGTAGCCGTTCGTGACTTCCTTCACGTCGTCCTTGAAGCGGCGCAGCGTGGCCAGTTCGCCCTCGTGCACCACCACGCCCTCGCGGATGAGGCGGAAGCCGCAGCCGCGCTTCACCACGCCTTCGGTCACGCGGCAACCGGCGACCTTGCCGATGCGCTTGACCTCGAAGACCTGCAGGATCTGCGCGTAGCCCAGGAAGTTCTCGCGCTGGACCGGAGCCAGGCGCGACTTGAAGATCGCCTCGATGTCGTCCGACACCTGGTAGATGATCGAGTAGTAGCGGATGTCCACGCCGTCGCGCGTCGCCATCTCGCGCGCCTGGCTGGTGGCGCGGACGTTGAACGCCACCACCACCGCGTTGGACGCCTTGGCGAGCTGGATGTCGCTTTCCGTGATCTGGCCCACGGCCGAGTGCAGCACGCGGATGCGCACCTCCTCGTTGCCGAGCTTGCCGAGCGTCACGTTGATCGCCTCAGCTGAGCCCTGCACGTCGGCCTTGACCACGACGGCCACTTCCTTCTGCTGGCCCGCCTGGATGCGCGCCAGCATGTCGTTCAGCGTGCCGCGGCCGGCGCCCAGGGCGGCCGCCGCCTTGTCGCGGGCGCGGCGCTGGCGGAATTCGCTGACCTCGCGCGCGCGGATCTCGTTCTCGACGGCGACGAAGTTCTCGCCCGCCGCCGGCACGCCCGAAAGGCCCAGGATTTCCACGGGGGCGGAAGGCCCGGCCGTCTTGATCTGCTTGCCCTTGTCGTCCACCAGCGCGCGCACCCGGCCCCATTCGGCGCCGGCCACCACGATGTCGCCCTGCTTCAGCGTGCCCTTCTGCACCAGCACGGTGGCCACCGGGCCACGCCCGCGGTCGAGCTTGCTCTCGATCACGGTGCCCTCGCCCATGCGGGCGGGGTTGGCGCGCAGGTCCAGGATTTCCGCCTGCAGCAGGATGGCCTCCAGCAGCTTGTCGAGGTTCGTGCCCTTGGTGGCCGAGACCTGGATTTCCTGCGTGTCGCCGCCCAGGCTTTCCACCACGATCTCGTGCTGCAGCAACTCGTTGCGCACGCGGTCGAGGTTGATGCCCGGCTTGTCGATCTTGTTCACGGCCACGATCAGCGGCACCGCGGCCGCGCGGGCGTGCTTGATGGCCTCGATGGTCTGCGGCATCACGCCGTCATCGGCGGCCACCACCAGCACCACCATGTCCGTCACGGACGCGCCACGGGCGCGCATGGCGGTGAAGGCCTCGTGGCCCGGCGTGTCGATGAAGGTAACGCTGCCGCTTTCCGTCTGCACCTGGTAGGCGCCGATGTGCTGGGTGATGCCACCCGCCTCCTTCGCCACCACGTCGGTCTTGCGCAGCGCGTCCAGCAGGCTGGTCTTGCCGTGGTCCACATGGCCCATGATGGTGACCACGGGCGGGCGGGCGATCTGCGTCCCGTCCTCGTCCACGGCGCCTTCGAGGCCCACTTCCACGTCATCCTCGGCCACGCGCTTCACGCGGTGCCCGAATTCCTGCGCCACCAGTTCCGCCGTGTCGGCGTCGATGGACTGGGTGATGGTCGCCATCACGCCCATGCGGAACAGCGCCTTCACGACCTCACCGGCGCGCGACGCCATGCGGTTGGCGAGTTCCTGCACCGTGATCGTCTCGGGGATGATCACGTCGCGCACCACGCGCTCCTGGCCGGCGCGGAGGCGGGCCAGTTCCTGCTGCCGCCGCTCACGCTCACGCGCACGGCGGACCGAGGCCATCGAGCGGCTGCGGTCGTCATCGCCATCCATGGCGGCGGCGACGTCGATGCGGCCTTCGCGCTTGGGACCGGACAGCGGGGTCTTCTTGACGGGCGCGACGACGACGCGGCGCGCGCCACCCGGGCCCGGCGGGCCGGTGCGGCGGGCGGGGCCGCGACGGTCCTCGTCCTCCTCGCGCACGCGCGGCGGGCCGAGGCTGAGCTTGGGCGCGGGGGCCGCGGGCGTGCTGGTCTGGCGCAGCGCCGGGCCCTGCTGGGCGCGGGCGGCGAGCGGCGTCACGCGCTGGCTGCCGGGGCGCACCGTGCTGCCGGGCGCGCCGGCGGCCGGCTGGCCGGAGCGCTGGTCGCGGCCGGGGGCGGCGCGGGCCGGCTCGGCGCGGCCGGCGTCGTGGCGCGGCGCGGCCGGGCGGGCCATGTCGGGGCGCGCCATGTCAGGGCGGGGCGCGAGCGGCATGGGCGCGCGGCCACTGGCTGCGGCGGGGCGTCGTCGTCCTCGTCGCGGGCGGGGGCCGGGGCGGGCGCGCGGGCGACCTCGGCGGCGGCGCGGCGGGCCTCCTGCTCGGCCTCCTCGGCGGCGCGGGCTTCCTCCTCGGCGCGGCGGGCCGCTTCCTCGGCGGCGCTGCGCACCATGAGCGCCTGGCGCTCACGCTGCTCACGCTCGCGCGAGGCTTCGACGCGGCGCTGTTCTTCCAGCACGCGCTGGCGCGTGGCCATCTCGGCGGCCGTCAGCGGGCGGCCGACCGTGGGCGGGCCGCTGCTGCGCGAGGCGCCGCCGCCGGAGCGTGGGGGCGTGCTGCCGGGGCGCGGCGGATTGCCGCCCGGCCCGCTGGGACGCGGGGCGGTCGCGGCAGCGCCGGTGGGGCGCGTGGACGTGCCGGCCGCCGTCGTCGGCACGGGCGCGCGCTTCTTCACGACCTCGACCTGCACCACCTTGCTGCGGCCGTGGCTGAAGCTCTGCCGCACACTGCCGGCGTCCACCGTCTTGCCGAGCTCGAGCCGCCCCGCGGGACGGAGGCTCAACCGGTTCTTGGCCGCATCTTGATCGTTCTGGTCGCTCATCCGCCGTTCCGAACTCGTCCCGCCGGGCGTTGCCGCCTTGGGGCACCTGAAAAACATGCGGCCCGCGGCCGCCGTACATCAACGCCCGAGGGCGCTTTTCTCCTGCACCGCCCTACCCCGGGCCGATGCCACCCTCAAAACCGCCGAGGCGTTCCGCCTCGGCCCGAAGGGACTGCGCCAGCATTCCCGGCGCCCCCCCCCCATGGACCACCCCGTCCCGGCCGAAGACCGCCCCCCGATCCTCGCCCGTGAGGGGAGAGATCACCGGCAGCTCGCTCCGGCCCAGCAGGCGTTCCCGCTCGGCCGGGCTGCCGTCCGAGGCCTGGATGACCAGGCCGACACGGCTGGCGCGCAGCCATTCCAGCACCGCCTCCCGGCCCGCCACGGCCTCTCCGCCACGACGCGCGAAGCCCAGGAAATCCCGCACACGTTGCCGAAGCGCGAGAACGACAAAAGCGCCCAGGTCCGCAGGAACCACGACCGGTCCCCGCGCTGCCCGTGCGAACGCCCCCTGCTTCAACGCCTTGCGAAGAACACCGTCCTGCGCGGCCAACCATAGGCCCCTGCCCGGCAAACGTCCACCCGGATCGGGGATCAGTTCGCGCGCGGGACCCATGACGAAACGCAGCATCGCCTCCTTGGGCAACACCTGTCGCGTCAGGATGCAGCGGCGCAGCGGCCCGCGTTCGCGCGCCACGGCGTCGTCGGGCAGGTCTTCCGTGCTGTCCGGGGCGGTGGAGGCGTCAGCCAGGCTGCGCGCCCTCCTCACCGAACCAATGCGCGCGCGCGGCCATGATGACGGCGTTGGCCGTCTCCTCGTCCATCGCGCCCTCGCCCAGGATTTCCAGCAACTCGTCCGAGGCCAGGTCCGCCACGTCGTCCAGCGTCTTCACGCCCGCCTCGCCCAGCGCCACCAACATCGCGTTGGTGAAATAGCCCAGGTCCACCACGCCGTCTTCCACGCCCATGTCCACCCGCTTCTGCTCCAGTTCCTGGTCCTTCTGCTCCAGGAAGGCCATGGCACGGCGCTTCAATTCGGCAGAGATGTTCTCGTCGAAGCCCTCGATGCTGGCGAGTTCCTCGTCGTCCACGTCCACGATTTCCTCGATGGAGCCGTAGCCTTCCGTCACCAGCAGGCCGGCGATCACATCGTCCACGTCCAGGCCCTCGACGAAGAGGCCGCTGCGCTTGCGGAAATCCTCCTGGCGGCGCTCGCTCTCGCCCGCCTCGGTCAGGATGTCGATGTCGTAGCGGGTGAGCTGCGAGGCCAGGCGCACATTCTGCCCGCGGCGGCCGATGGCGAGGCTGAGCTGCTCGTCCGGCACCACCACTTCCACGCGCTTGTCGTCATCGTCCAGCACCACCTTGCTGACCTCGGCCGGCGCCATCGCGTTCACGATGAAGGTGGCGATGTCCCCGCTCCAGGGGATGATGTCGATCTTTTCGCCCTGCAATTCCTGCACCACCGCCTGCACGCGGCTGCCGCGCATGCCCACGCAGGCGCCGACGGGGTCGATGGAGCTGTCGCGGCTGATGACGGCCATCTTCGCGCGGCTGCCGGGGTCGCGCGCCACGGCCTTGATCTCGATGATGCCGTCGTAGATTTCCGGAACTTCCTGGGCAAACAGCTTGGCCAGGAAGCCCGGATGCGTGCGGCTCAAGAAGATTTGGGGGCCGCGCGGTTCCTCGCGCACGTCGTAGATGTAGGCGCGCACGCGGTCGCCGTTCTTGAAGGCCTCGCGCGCGATGCATTCGTCGCGGCGCAGCAGCGCCTCGGCCTTGCCGAGCTCGACCATCAGGTTGCCGTACTCGGTGCGCTTGACGGTGCCGTTGATGATCTCGCCGACGCGGTCCTTGTATTCTTCGAACTGCTTCTTGCGCTCCACCTCGCGCACGCGCTGCACGATCACCTGCTTGGCGGTCTGCGCGCCGATGCGGCCGAAATCAATCGGCGGAAGCGGGTCCACGATGTATTCGCCGACGGCGATGCCAGGCTTGATCTTGGCCGCGATGCGGATGGGCATCTGCGTCTCTTCGTCTTCCAGCAGCTCATCCTCGACGATGAGCGTCCAGCGCGAGAGCTTCACGGCGCCCGTCTTGCGGTCGATCTCCGCGCGGATGTCCTTGTTCTGGCCATAGGTCTGCCGGCCGGCCTTGCCCATGGCCATTTCCATGGCCTCGAGCACTTCCTCGCGTTCGATCATCTTCTCGCGGGCGACGGCTTCGGCCACCTGGAGGAATTCGGGGCGCGGAATTGCGGCGTCGAGGGCCATGGGGTTCAGTTCCTCGCTTCGGGTTGGTGGGCCGCGGTGGCGGCGATGAGTTCGTCGGTCAGCACGAGCTTGGCGCGGCGCATCTGGTCGCGCGGGAGGGCGATTTCGGGGCCCTCGTCCAGGCGCAGGCGCGCCACTTCGAGGTCCGCGCCCAGCACGATGCCGCGGAAGCGCTTGCGGCCTTCGTAGGGGATGAGCATTTCGACGGTGGCGATGTGGCCGGCGTAGCGCTCCCAGTCCTTGGTGCGCGTCAGCGGGCGGTCGATGCCGGGGCTGGAGACTTCCAGCATCCATTCCGCCTTGATGGGGTCCGCCACGTCCAGCACGGCGCCGATGGCGTGGCTGATCTCGGTGCAGTCCTCGACGGTGAAGGCGGCGCCGTCACCGCGGTCCGCCATGATCTGCACCACGGGGCGTTCCTTGCCGCTGACCTGCACGCGCACGAGCTCATAGCCCATGTGCTCGAGCGTGGGGGCCACGAGGTCGGCGATGCGGGCGTCTAGCCCTTCATGGCGGGGTCGTTCGATGGTCAAAAACAAAAAAGGCGGCCCCGGAAGGCCACCCCCCTGATTGTTCAGATGGTGTGAATGAGAAGGGATATGCGCTTTTTGGGGAGGGGGTGCATGGGGAGGTAAGCCGCGTCCGAGGAGCATGCAACCGTGCGGAAACCGTTCGAAATGCCGTCTGCGAGCCGGGCACTCTGATTCAGACTACTTTTCCCAGCGACTCCAGGCGAGCGACAATCTCGGCAAAGTCGAATCCCCTCTTCCGACAGAATTGTAATAAAGTGAGTGCTTTTTTGGCTTGATTGCAAGGTTTGCAGATGAAAACAAGGTTCGAGGGCTCACTAAGGCCGCCGCGAGCGACCGGCATAATGTGATCGTAGTGCGTTTCGGTCAGTTTTCCACAGCAGTAAGGACAAACATCGGGCTGAAAATCAATTGTACGGTGCTTGCGTACCCCACTGCGTGCTTTGCCATCAAGCGCATTTAAACGCGCACGTTCGACCTCCCGTCGACGTGCCTGGCGTATTTCCCGCACCGCAGCCACAACGCTGCGAAGCTCGTACTTTTCGCCAAAATATCTGTCTTTGGCCATCTGCTCTGCCGCTGCACTTTGGCTATGAAGCGCGGCGAGCTTCTGGCGCACTTCGGTTACTTCAGCCTCTGCCTCAGCCTCGCGAATGTGAGCAGCGGGTTCCCGGCGTAGTTTTAAATAGCCCCATCCAGATTCGCGGGCCCGATTGAGTTGCACCTCTGCGTCCCGCAGCACGTGTCGGACCGTGTTGATCTGTAGGCTTATCTTTTTTGCCTCTGCCGTAGCGGTGCGGATTTGAAGGAGCCTGTGCTGGGCACCATCGAGGATGGCGACCAACTCTTCATCACGGCGACTGCGATAGGTTGCGAACAGTTGAGCATCCCGCGTTGCGCGAGCCAGTTTCGTATTGCGGCCCTTTGCCACGTACACGCCTCTCCGCGAGCAATCGGTATCGCGGTAAGTGTACCGGAGCCACACGGGCGCCTTCAATGCCCCGTTGCTCGCATTGAGACGCTGGGGCCAAAGAAGGCTAGGTGCCGCGCAGGTCAAGTCGCTTGTTACTGCACTGGAAATGCGCGACGGTCCGTCCCAACTGCCAACAACTTAGGTATGATTCTTCGTCAACTCTAAGCCTGCGTCCGCACCCCAATGAGGGCCCATGGGGAGCGTAGACCCCTCACCCCACAGGCAACCGCACCACAAACCTCGCCCCAATCACCCTCCCCTCCGCATCCCGCCGGTTCTCCGCCGCAATCCGCCCCCGCAGCCCCTCAATGATCTGCCGCGAGATGGAAAGCCCCAGCCCCGAATGCTGCCCGAACCGCTCCCCCGTCGGCCGCTCGGAGTAGAACCGGTCAAAAATCCCCTCCAGCCGCGCCTCCGGGATGCCCGGCCCCTCGTCTTCCACCACCACCTCCACCTCCGTCCCCGCCGCGCGGGCGCGCAGCCAGACATGGCCGCCATCGGGGCTGAAGCTCAGCGCATTGCCCAGCAGGTTGCGGAACACCTGCACCAGCCGGTCCTCCACGCCCATCGCCACCAGGCGTTCCGGCGCCTCCAGCACCATCTCGGCCTCGTGCGGTTCGCGGATGGTGTTGTGCAGCTCCACCAGCACGCCGAGGATGGGCGCGATGTCCACCGGCTCCGCGATCACGCGCGAGAGTTCCGCATCCACCCGCGATGAATCCGCGATGTCCGTGATCAGCCGGTCCATCCGCACCGCGTCATTGGCGATGATGCTCAGCAGGCGGCGCTGCTGCTCCACATTCTCCACCCGGCGCAGCGTCTCGATGGCGCTGCGGACGCTGGTCAGCGGGTTCTTCAGCTCATGCGCCACATCCGCCGCGAAGCGTTCGTTCGCGTCGATGCGCGCCCACAAGGCCCGCGCCGCCGCCTGCAAGTCGCGCGCGAGGATGCCGATCTCGTCCCGCCGCCCCAGAAGGTCCTCGGGCACGGAGCCGCCGCGGCCGCGGCCCTGGCGCATCTCCGCCGCCGCATCCGCCAGCCGCAGGATCGGGTTGGCCAGCGTCCGCGCCAGGTAGACCGAGACGGCCACCGTCAGCGCCAGCGCCAGCACGAAGAGCCCCAGCACGCTGGCGCGGATTTCGAACAGCCGCGCATCCACCTCCCGCGCCTCGCGCGTCAGGAGAACAATGCCGACCGCCTGCGCGCCGCGCCGGGAGGGTTCGGCCACGCTCACCAGCAGCCGCCCATCGGGCGTGCGGCGGATATAGGGCGTCACGCCGCCTTCCAGGGCGAGGCGCAGCTCCGCCTGGCGCTCGGGGCCGAGGTCGGGCTGCCAGTCGAAGCTCTGCGCGTCGGGCGTGGTGTCATAGACCACGGGGTTGCGCGAGGCATTGGGCAGCAGCCCCAGCAGCCATTCATAGACGCCCGCCACCCCCTGCGAGAACAAGCCGCGCGGGGCGGGCGGCGGCAGCGGCTCGGTCACCACGGCGCCGCCCACACTTTCGCGCACGCGGCTGTCGGCCACGACCAGCCCCGCGGTGTCGAACAGCCGGGCCTGGGTGTTGGGCGAGGGCTCCACCAGGCGGCGCAGCAGCGGGCGCGCCGTCTCGGGCACCAGGATGGCGCGGTCGTCCTGGATGCGGACGGCGGCCTCGGAGATGCCGGCGGAATAGATGCGCGCCTGGGTGCGCATGGCCTCCACCTCGGCGGCCAGCAGCCCGTCCTGGTACTGGTCCAGATAGAGCAGCGCCACCGCCAGCAGCGCCGGCGGCAGGGCGTTCACCAGCAGGATGCGCCGCAGCAGCGGCGAGGCCCAGGACCGGCCGCGCGGGCGCGGCACGGCCTCGGGCTTCAGCAGGGGCGCCTCGGGCATGGCGCCCGGCTCAGGCCGCCGCCTGCTGGACGATGGCCGGCAGCGCCGCCACCGAGAACAGATGCGCGTGGATGGGCTCGAGCCAGCCCTTGTCGCGCAGCATGACGAGCTGGTCGCCGGTCAGGGCGTTGAAGGCCTCGCGCTGGACGGCGTGGAACCCGTCCACCCGCAGGTTGCGCCCGCCCTTCTCGAACTGCACGGCGGCGGGGGCGAGCAGCTTCAGCTCGGCCAGCGCGGCCACGAATTCCTGGGTGCGGTGGAACGAGGCCTCGACCGCGCGGGCGAATTCGAAGGCGCGGGTGGCCATGGGGGTGGGCTTGCCCTCGTCGTCGAACAGCGGC
>JBHYDO010000093.1:1292-15012 GCA_051860645.1 Roseococcus sp. | reverse complement strand
CGAATCCGGGAGTTCGAGAGGCTTTCCACGCTCTGATCGGGCATCCCGGGCGAACCGAAGGCGCTGCCGCCTTCGCCGCCGCCTGATGGATGACGTGCCGTCGCCGTTCGCACCAGGCCAAGCGCGAGGGCGAACCGCGCTTGGCTTTCCCGCCCTCCGCTGCGCTTAACGCCCGCCCCCGCCGGTGGCATCCTCCGGTCCGCATTGGAGGATTTCCAGAAGATGATCGCGGGCAAACCCCTCACCGGCCTACTCGTCGTGTCCATGGAGCAGGCGGTGGCGGCACCCACCTGCTCGGCCAAGCTGGCGGATGCCGGCGCGCGCGTCATCAAGATCGAGCGCGCCGAGGGGGATTTCGCGCGCGGCTATGACGCGGCCTGCCAGGGGCTCTCCACCTATTTCGTCTGGCTGAACCGCGGCAAGGAGAGCATCTGCCTCGACATCAAGCAGGCGGCCGACAAGGCGCTGCTGGCGCGCCTGCTGGAGCGCGCCGACGTGTTCATCCAGAACCTGGCCCCGGGTGCCATGGGCCGCGCGGGCTTCGGTTCCGCCGAACTGCGCGAACGCCACCCCCGCCTCATCACCGTGGACATCTCGGGCTATGGCGAGGAGGGCGAATACGCCGCCATGAAGGCCTATGACCTCCTGGTGCAGGCCGAGAGCGGGTTGTGCAGCGTGACGGGCCGCGCCGAGGGGCCGGGGCGCGTGGGCGTCTCCGCCTGCGACATCGCCTGCGGCATGAACGCCCACGCCGCCGTGCTGGAGGCATTGATCGAGCGTGGCATCACCGGGCGCGGCAAGGGCGTGGCGGTCAGCCTCTTCGACGGCATGGCGGACTGGATGAACGTGCCGCTGCTGTATTTCGAGGGCACCGGCAAGGCACCCCAGCGCATCGGCCTGGCCCACCCCTCCCTCTGCCCCTATGGCGCGTTCGAAACCAAGGACGGCGCGCTGATCCTCATCTCCATCCAAAACGAGCGTGAATGGGCGCTGTTCGCGGCGAACTTCCTGGACGATGCCGGCCTGCCGCAACGCGAGGGCTTCCGCAGCAACGTGGAGCGCGTGGCGCACCGGCCCATGGTGGACGCGCACATCGCCGCCGTCTTCGCGTCCCGCACGCGCGAGGAATGCGTGGCCAAGCTGCAATCGGCCAACACCGCCTATGGCTTCGTGAACGGGGTGGAAGGGCTGGCCCGCCACCCCGCGCTGCGCCGCGTCACCGTCGAGACGGAGAAGGGGCCCATCGCCATCGCCGCCCCTGCCGCGCGGTTCAGTGATGGGCCGCGCGCGCTGGGGCCGGTGCCGGCGCTGGGGGCGCATACGGACCGGGTGCGGGCGGAGTTCGCGGCGTGATGACGGTTCAGGCGGCGGGCCGCGCCGCCGTCGGCGGCGCCGGCAGCGTCCGGTTCCGCCCGGCCTCCTTCGCCGCGTAGAGCGCGGCGTCGGCCGCGGCCAGGGCCTCCTCCAGGGCTGGCATGTGCGGGCGCGGCACCGTGGCCACGCCGCCCGAAAGCGTCACCCGCTCGGTCCCGCCCGCCGGGTGCGGCACGGCGCGCTGCACCGCCTCGCGCAGGCGGTCGAGGATGGGCAGCGCCTCCTCCGCGGTCAGGCCGGGCAGCACGAGGGCGAATTCCTCGCCTCCCATGCGGCCCAGCACATCGCCCGGGCGCAGCGCGGCGCGCAAACTGCGTGCGGCACCCCGCAGCACCGCATCGCCCGCCGCATGGCCCCAGCCATCATTGATGCGCTTGAAGCGGTCCAGGTCGAGCATCGCCGCGGCCACGGGCCGGCCCTCGCGCTCCGCCAGGGCCAGCACCACGGCCGCCTCCCGCGCGAAGCCCGCCCGGTTGGGCAGCCCGGTCAGCGGATCATGCCGGGCGGCGGCGGTAAGCTGCCCCTCCAGCGCGTCACGCTCCCTGAGGGCGCGCAGCAGCAGCAGCAGCGCGATCGGTACGACGAGGTCGGTGCCCAGCCAGAACCAGTCCAGCAGCGGCTTGGGCGTGCCGGCGCGGGTGGCGACCTGGCGGTATGCCTCGGCCATGGTCAGCGTGCCCAGCACCAGCAGGAAGGCGATGGTGCCGGCCAGCGGCAGCCACCGCACCCCCACCGTTCCCCGCGTGCGCCCATAGCGCCAGACCGCCAGCACGGCCACCAGGCAGACGGCGGAGGTCACCATCCGCACCAGCAGGAACACCCAGTCCCATGCGGTCATCGCGTCCATGCGTCACTCCGGGCCCAGGTCAATGCCGCGCAGGATGGCGCGCCACTGGGCAATTTCGCGCCGGAGGTAGCTGCGGATCTGTGAAGGCGCAAAGTCCAGAGGCTCGCCGCCCTCGGCCAGGATGCGCGCCCGCTCCTCGGGCCGGGCCACGAAGCGGCGGCCTTCGTCGTTCAACTGCGCCACGATCAGGTGGTGCGTGCCGCCAGGTGCGACCAGCGCCGTGAACGTGCGCAGCCGCACCCCCTCCAGCGCGGGGACGCCGGGCCAGGCCGTCTGCGGGGCGTCGGTGGTGATGCCGACGGCCTGCACCCGGCCCGCCCGCGCGTGCCGCCCGGCAGAGGCCGCATTGTCGAACAGCAGGTCGCAGCGCGCACCGATCACGTCGGTCATGGCCGCGTAGGAGCCGCGATAGGGCACGTGCACGAACTCCACCTCCATGGCGCGCGCGAACAGCAGCACCGCGAGGTGAGAGGGCGTGGCGATGCCGGTGGAGCAGGCGGCCAGCCCGCGCCGCTGACCGCGCGCGCGCAGCACCAGGTCCTGCACGCGGGCGTAGGCCGGGCCCTCGGGCGCCAGCAGCAGCAGCGGCATGGCGGCGGGCAGCAGCACCGGCTCGAAGCTCACCAGCGGGTCGTAGCTGGCACCGAGCATCTGCGGCAGCAGGGTCAGTGGCCCGCTGCCTGTCATGATGAGCGTGTAGCCGTCGGCCGCGTTGCGGGCGCTCAACTCCGTGCCCATGCGGCCCGAGACGCCGGGCCGGTTGTCCACCATGAAGCCCACGCCGAACACGCGGGCATAGTGGGCCGCGAGGCGCCGCGCATCCGCATCGGCGGCGTCCCCGGGCGGGAAGGGGACGATGATGCGGATGTCGCGCGTGGGCCAGGCCTCGGCCGGTTCCTCGGCCACGGCCGGGCCGGGCGGCAGCGCGAGCATCAGCAACGCCAGGAGGAGCCTTCCCATGCGCTGCAGCCTCGCATCCGCGCCTCTCGCACCGCAAGGGCGTGAAGAGGCACCACCCCCATGGGCAAGCCCGTGCGGGGGGGCTATCGCTCCGCAGGTCATGAACATCCTCTCGATCCAGTCCTGGGTGGCCTTTGGCCATGTCGGCAACGCCTCCGCCATGTTTCCCCTGCAAAGGCTGGGGGCCGAGGTCTGGGGCATCCATACCGTCCAGTTCAGCAACCACACCGGGTATGGCGCCTGGCGCGGCCAGGTGTTCGAGGCTGCGCTGGTGCGCGACTGCGTGCAGGGCATCGAGGAGCGCGGGGCCCTGGCGCGCTGCGACGCGGTGCTGTCCGGTTACATGGGCGGGGCCGACATCGGCGCGGCCATCCTCGATGCGGTGGCCCGCGCCAAGGCAGCCAACTCCGAAGCCCTCTATTGCTGCGACCCCGTGATCGGCGATGTGGGGCGCGGCGTCTTCGTCCGCCCCGGCATCCCGGAACTGCTGCGCGACGAGGCCATGCCCCGCGCCGACATCGCCACCCCCAACCGGTTCGAGCTGGAATGGCTGACCGGCCACGCGGTGACGGACCTTGGAACCGCCAAGGCGGCCATCGCGGCCCTTCAGGCGATGGGCCCGCGCTGCGTGCTGCTGACCAGCTTCGACGCCGGCGATGCCGATGGCATCGCCATGCTGGCGGCCGAGGGCGGGCGCTTCTGGCGCGTCACCACGCCCCTTCTTCCGCTGAACGTGAACGGCGCGGGCGATGCCATCGCGGCGTTGTTCCTGTTCCACCGGCTGCGCAGCGGGCGGGCGGAAGTGGCGCTCGAGGCCGCCGCCGCCTCCGTCTTCGGCCTGCTGCGCCGGACCGCCGAGGCCGGCTCGCGCGAAATCCTGACGGTGGTGGCGCAGGAGGAGTTCGTGGCACCCACCCGCGTCTTCGCGGTGGAGGAGGTGTAGCGGGATACCGCAGCCGCGCTGCATCCCCCCGAAGGTTCACGCGTTGGGGTCTGCATGAACGCGCCATTCGGCGCGGGAGAAGGAACCCTTGCCATGACCCTCACCCGACGCAACCTCTCCGTGATCGCGGCCGGCGGCGCGCTGCTGGGCGGCGCCTCGCTGCCCCGCCCGGCCCAGGCCGCCACGGCCGCCGAGATCCAGGCCAATGTGGCGCAGGCCCAGCAGCGCCTGCGCGGCATGGACAATGCCGCACCGCTCTTCGCCAACGCGCAGGCCGTGCTGATCTTCCCGCGCATCGTGCAGGGCGGCTTCATCGTGGGCGGTCAGTATGGCGAGGGCGCGCTCATGCGCCGCGGCAGCACTCAGGGCTACTATCGCATCATCGGTGCGTCCTTCGGCTTGCAGGCCGGCGCGCAGACCGCGGGTCTCGCGATGTTCTTCATGACCGAGGCGGCACTGCGGGCGCTGGACAATGCGGATGGCTGGGAGATCGGCACAGGGCCGTCCGTCGTGGCGCTGGATCGCGGGCTGCAGGCGAACGTGACCTCCACCACCCTGACCGAGCCGGTCTATGCCATCTCCTTCAGCCAGCAGGGTCTGATGGCGGCGCTTGCGCTGAATGGCACCAAGATCACGCGCTTCACCCCGGAGGGCTGACGCCGAACGCATCGCGGGGCGGGAGCCATGGGTTCCTGCCCCCGGGGCCGGCTTCCTGCCGCGCATGCATCCGGTCGCAAGGCGAGCATCCGGGGCCGGACGTCCTGTCGGCGAGCCATCCGCCTGGGTGCACGGCGCCCTGCGTCCGGGCTGCGCATGATGTCTCCTCGGGACTTGGTGCCGCGCAATGATCGGGTCCCGGTCCGCGTGCTGGAGGCGCGCCCGACCAGAGCGGAGCCCGCTCTGGTGTAATTATCGGACCAGGCGGAGATGCTCGTTAAAACCGGGCGCTGGTGGTGTTGCCTTGCGCCAAGGGGACCGGAAGCGACTCTAGCGGTTGCGGTCCTGCTCGATCAGTCGCAGGAGTTCTTCCGGGATCGGCTCCTTCGCCACCTCGTCGAACATGGCGTGCAGCCCCTGGTCGAGCCAGAGGTCGAACGCCTTGTCCGATGGCGATTTCCGGCCGCGCTTGGGCGGCGATGCCGGCTTGCTCATCCCCGGTACAGGCTCATCAGGTTCCTCGGTATCGCCGCTCACCGCTGCTCCAGCTGTGTCCCGCCCCGTCCGGCCACAACCTTAGGCACGAGATGGCCTTGGGGCAAAGCGGAGATCGCGGCGGGGCCAGGGGCGGGGGCCGCGCGTTGGCGTGTGCGGGGGGCGCTCAAACGCGGCTTCGCCGCTTCCTCGTCGCCCAGCAGCCAGCCGCGCAGCATGGTGCGCGCGCGGGAGACGCGGCACTTCAGCGTGCCCACAGGCACGTTGAGCTGCTCCGACGCCTCTTCATAGGAGAGGCCCTGGACCGAGATCATCAGCAGAATCAGGCGATGGTCCGCCGGCAACTTGCCGATCAGATGGCGCAGCTGCTGGATGGCCAACCCTTCCTCCTGCCCGCCGCTGCGCGCCAGCAGGGCCGGCGGGGCATCCTCGATGTCGACGATCTCGCGCCTGCGGCGCATGTTGGAAAGGAAGCGGTTGCGCAGGATGCGCGCCATCCAGGCGCCGAAATTCGTGCCGGGCTGGAAGGAGGAGCGCGCGGCGAGGGCGCTCCCGACGCTGGTCTGCACCAGATCGTCCGCATCGGCCCGGTTGCGCGTCAGCGCCAGCGCCTGCTGGCGGAGGGCGGGCAGCGCCGCAAGAAGCAAGTCATGGAAGCTGACCTCCGTGAGGGAGCCGACCGCATTGGCCTCAGCCTGGTCGGCATGGGGAAGGGGCGTCTGTGTGTCATGTGCTCGCATGCGCCCTCAACGCCGGGAGATGCGCTTCATTGCATTAAGAAATATTAATCTTTTGAAAGCAACCGCGCAGCGGCTTCTGAGTTCTGTTGGTGAAATGTCGTCATCCGCCCGGAAGGGTCCGCAGCCGAGGTTCGAGCGCGCGCCGCAAGGCCGAACGTGCGCGGCTGAGCCTTGCGCGCATGGTGCCCTCGGGCACGCCGCAGATCCGCGCTGCCTCGGCGGCCGACATCCCCTGCGCCCCCATCAGCACCGCTGCCTCCCGGTGAGGGGCGGGCAGGGCCTGCATGGCGCGCGCAAGCTCACCGAGCGCCAGGTTGTCCTCCGCCGCCCGGCCCCTGCCGCCCTGGTCCTCCATTCCGTGCTCGATCGGCGCGAAGCGGCGGCCGGCCCGCAGCCCGCTCAGCCAGGCGTGGCGCAGGATGGTGAACAGCCAGGGGCGCAGTTCCTCGGTCGTGGTCATTCGCCGCTCGCTCGACAGGGCACGCAGCACCGTTTCCTGCACCAACTCGTCCGCCGCCTGCACCGAGCCGCCCAGCGCCCGGCCATAGCCGCGCAGGGCCGGCATCAGCCCGACCAAAGCGGTGCGGAATTCGGCTTCGACACCTTGCGGGGTGGCGCCTGTCATGCGCCGGAAGCCCGGCTGCCGTTCCCGCCCGCTGCCCGGCCGCGTCTCGCAGGCCCAGCCCTGTGCCACTTCAAGGTTCCCGCGGCGGACAGGTTTGGGCATTCTGGCTGCGTGCCTCCCGCGGCCCGACACAGGCCCGATGCCTCTGAGCTCACCCGCCCCCCGTCTGGCCCCCCGTCTGGCCCCCCGTCTGGCCCCACGGCGCCTGCCCCCACTCCGCCTGAATTCACCCTGTGAGATCCCATCGAGGAGACTTCCCCATGAGCGCCACCCAGCAGGAGCTGATCGCGGCCCTCCCCTACGCCCGCCGGTATGCGCGCGCGCTGACGGGAAGCCAGGGGGAGGGCGACGGCCTCGTGGGCCGCGCCATCCCCCGCATGCCCGAGGGAATGCCGCCGCGCCTTGGCTTCTACGCGGCCATCAGCCGGCTCATGCACGACCATGCGGGGTCGGCCGAGGCGCCCGGCCTCACCCTCCTGCAGCGCCAGCTTCTGCTGCTGACCGCGCTTGAGGAGGTGACGCTGGCCGACGCCGCCAGCGTGCTGGGCATGACGCCCGAGGCCGCGGCAGAGGAGGTGCGCCAGGCTCGGCATGACCTGCGCCAGGTCGCGGCGACCGACATCCTCATCATCGAGGACGAGCCCGTCATCGCCATGGATCTGCAGATGCTGGTGCAGGGCTGCGGCCATCGCGTCGCCGGTGTCGCGATGACGGAGCGCGAGGCCATCCGCCTCGCCGCCGAACGCCCGGTGGGATTGATCCTGGCCGATGTGAACCTTGGCCGCGGCGGCAGCGGCATCACCGCCGTGCAGGCCATCCTGGCCGGCGTGCACACGCCGGTGATCTTCGTGACCGCCTACCCGGAACTGCTGCTGACCGCCGAGGGGGTGGAGCCTGCCTTCGTCGTGCGCAAGCCCTTCGACCCGCTCAGCCTCGCCATCGCCACCTATCAGGCGGTCCATGCCGGGCGGGTTCCGATCGGCTGACGGGCCGGCACGCCGGGTCCCGGCGTGCAACCCAGGGCCCCCCCAGCCGTTCTCCTGGCCGAGGCGGTGCTCATGCCGCCGAGAAGGAGACCGACGGTGAACAAGGACACGATCAAGGGCAATTGGAAGCAGCTCACCGGTTCCGTGAAGGAACAATGGGGCAAGCTGACGGATGACGACCTGACGGTGGTCGAGGGCAAGCGCGACCAGCTCATCGGCCGCATCCAGGAGCGCTACGGCATCGCCCGCGACGAGGCGGCGAAGCAGGTGGACAGCTGGGAAAGCAAGCTCTGACGCCTTCCCGCGCCGGTGGCGGGCTCGCCGGGGCCTGACACCGCCCGCCCGCCACCGCTCAACGCCGGGTGGCGGTCCCGCCTTTCGCGGCGGGGCCGCCATGCACCGCTTCCGCCCTCTCCCGGAGTGACCGTCCATGCTGGCCTGGAGCATCATCTTTCTTGTCGTGGCGCTCATCGCGGGCGTCCTGGGGTTTGGTGGCATCGCCTCCACGGCCTCGGGCATCGCCCGCATCCTGTTCTTAGTGTTTCTCGTGTTGTTCGCGGTGTCGCTGTTGACCGGCCGCGGGCTGAGCTTCTGAGGGCGGAGCACCTGGCCCGACGAGACGTCAAGCCGTCTCCAGCGAACGTGCGTGCCAGCCTTTCGCCGTGACTTCGCGCGTCGTCACGCGCATCGCACCCACCTCCCATTCGATCAGGTTCCATCCGTTGACCGCGCCCGCGCCGCGCGGCGAGAAGGCGCTGGGCGCCATCACCTGCCACGGGCCGCCATGATCGCCACCGGGGAAGAGCGGCGTGACCTCGGCGCGATGCAGATGGCCGCACAGCACGGCCGTCACCCCCTCACGCCGCAGCAGGGCGATGGTGTCCCCGGCGCCGCGCGGCCTGCGCCGTGCCCGCGCCCAGGCAGCATGCACCAGCGGGTGATGGCACACCACCAGCGTGGGCTTGCCGCCGCCGACCGCGAGTTCGGCCGCCAGCCGCTCCAGCCGGTGCTGTGGCACTGCCCCGGCCGACCAGTCGGCGTGCCATTGTGCCCGGCTGACCGTGTCCAGCCCGATCAGGCGCAGATGATCGAGGTCGAGCCGCTCGGCCGGGGCGGTCACGCGCGCGGCATGCCAGCGCCGCTTGGGCGTCATGAACCGCTCCCACAGCGCGCTGTGCGGGATGTCGTGGTTGCCCGGCACCACCAGCAGCGGGGCGTCCAGCCCGGCCAGGAAGGTGAAGGCGGCCTCGAACTCCCGCGGTAGGGCGCGGCGGGTGAGGTCCCCGCTGATGGCGACGGCGTCCGGTGCGGCGGCGCGCACATCGGCGGCAAGCTCTGCCACGCGCGCCGGATCCGCCTCGCCGAAATGCAGGTCGGACAGGTGTGCCACGCGGTGCGCGGCCAGGCGGGGCGCCGTCATGGCGTGCCCCCGCGTGGATCGACGGGAGGAGCGGCGGCTGCATCGGCGGCGCCGTCCGAAGTCCCGTCCGGCGCCAGCTGCGCCCGCACCGCCGCCGGCGGATCTCGTTCAGCCGGCACCCGCAGCACCGGCAGGGCGGCCGGATGCAGCACCACCCGCACGGGCGTGCGCGTCACCCGCATCTCGCCATCGAGGCTGATCCTGACGCCGTCCTGGCGGGCCTGCACGGCCACCCGCGTCACTTCGCGTTCGGCCACGTCGGCGTCCTGGCCGAGCTTGCCGCGAAACCAGCGCCAGGTCTGCCGAAGCCGCGCGATCGGACCGGATGGCCGGGCCACGTGCAGGAGCAGCCGGGCCGGTCGGCCGGGCTCGGGCAGGGTGATGACAACTGCCTGGCCGGTCTGGCGCGTGGAGGGGCCGTGGCGCACCCACAGCTCGCGCGGGAAGGGCCGCAGCAAGGCACGCAGCAGGGCCTGCGCCAGTGGCCACCACCCGCTCGCACCGCCGCCGCGCTGCATCTCGCGGAAGCGCATCAGCCGCGTGGGACGGCCGATGATGATCTGGTACAGGAACACCTCGCCATTCGCCGTGGCGAGGTCGATCGACCCGACCGCGGCCCCTGCGTAGGCCGAAGCGGCCGCGAGCGGGTCGGCCGGCAGGTCAAGCCTGGCGCAGAGCCGGTTCAGCGTGCCGCCCGGCAGGGGGGCCAGATGGCGCCCGCTGCCGCGCAGCCGCGCCGCCGCGTCGCGCAGCGTGCCATCGCCACCGGCCACAAAGACGATGCGCGCCCCCTCCGCCCTTGCCCATTGCGCCTCCAGCGGTGCGCCGGCCTCGGGGTCGTCCAGGACGAAGCCGGCGGCGCGCAGGGCCGCGGCAAGGCGGGGGCCGGGGTCCAGCATGGCTGACAGGTTGCCGGCCTGGGCATTGACGATGAGCGCGGCGGGCCATCCTGTGACAGGGCCAGCGATGGGCCCGCCGATGGCGCCAGGCTGGGCAGGCGATGCGGCGGCCAGGCTCATGCCTGTGCCCCGGTGGGGCGGCGTGGCGCAACCGAAGGCGTCATCCAGCGTTGGTCAGGCACCGCAAACAGGGAGACCATCATGCGCACCATTCTGCTTTGGTTCCTGGGGATACCCATTCCCATCCTGATCCTGCTCCTGCTGTTCGGGATCTTGTGAACACGAAGGCCCCGCGATGAACGCGGGGCCTTCATCGTCTTCATGGATCCCTCGCATTCGGGGGGGTCGTCGCTGTCCCGCATGCGTGTCCCGTGCCGATGCCCCGCACCCGCATCATGGTGCCAGGGCTCCGAGCCCATGCCGCAGGGCAGGGCCGCCCAGCTTCAGGCACGATGGCACGCCGGTGGAGCAGGCCAAACACCCTACCGACGCCCGGCACCGCCGGAAGCGGTCCTCGGAGGGAATACTCCCTTCCGAGGACCGCCCGCTGGTCAGCGCGCGCCGCGCAGGCTGTCGTAGTTGAACTCCGGCCGGCCCTCCAGGGTTTCCCGCGTGGCGCCCGGCAGCACCATCCGCTCATTTTCAGCGTTCCATTGCAGGTCAGCCAGGGGAACCGACACGAGCCGCCCGCCCAGGCCCAGGAAGCCGCCCACCTGGACGATCGCCAGCGGGCCCTGTGCGGAGCCCGCGGGCGGCACGAGGATCACATCATCCACGGAGCCGATGCTGTTGTTTTCCTGGTTGTAGACATTCGCACCAATGATTTGGCTCACCCGCGGGCGCGCCATGACCGCAGACCCTGCGGCGAAGGTGGACGCCTGACCGGCACCGGGCGACGTGGCGCCCGCCATGCCGCGCTGCGCGGGCGTCGCGGGGCTGGTGCTGCCCGGCGCCACGGTCGTCGTGCCGCCGCGCTCGCCCTGGGTGAGCGTGGGCGGACCGGCAGGCGTCTGGCCTGCGGCACCGCCCGGGGTCATGCCGGGGCTGGTGCCGGCCGAGGGCGGAGCCGCCTGGCCTGGCGTCACGGCCTGGCCCTGGGTCGTGGTGGGTCCGCCGCCAGGCGGCGTGGTCTGCGTCTGGCCGTGGGCCAGCATGGGCGCCACGAGAAGGGCGGAGGCCAGGGCGGCCGGCATGAGATGAATGGTTCGCATGGTTCACGTCTCCTGTTGCGGGCCGGGGAGGGATGCCCGCCAGGGTGCAACGCCCCAGCTTCGTCCCGGTTTCCTGGCCCTTGTGGGCTTGGTCATGATGCGGAGAGGGCGGTCCGGCCCATGGGCCGGAAAGGCTCAGCGGCGACGCCGGCGCCGGCCGACCAGCAGGGCGAAGAGGGCCAGCAGCAGCCGTCGGCCGAGCCCCAAGGCAACCCGGCTGCCCAGGCCCACGGCCAGGCCGCGCCAGGGCATCACGTTCGCGGCCTCCTGGATCGGCGAGACCTGGCGCAGCATGCGGATGCTGTCCTGGCGAAGGTGCAGCGCCTCCTCGGCCACGCGCCGATACTTGTTGCGCCGTGCTGCGATCACGAAGATGACCGCGACCAGCGCATCGGCCGCCGTGATGTAGAGCACCGCGCGCATCTCGCCATGCTCGGGCGCGAGCCAGAGCAGGGCGGCGATGTGCAGCAGCGCGAGGGCGAACAGCCCGAACAGCGCCGCGATCGCGGCGAAGACGGCCATCCGCACCATGCCCGCCGCCTGGCAGCGAAGGCGCAGGCTTTCCGCCTGCGCCGCCACCTCGATGAGCCGCAGGCTCCGCATGCTCAGCGCCGAACGAGCAGCGCGAAGACAAAGCCCGCCAGCGCGGCCGAGGCCATCGCCGTGAGCGGCTTCTCATGCACGAACTCGCTCAGGTTCTCGGCCTGGTGGCGCACGGCGTCGGTGGCACGGTGGGCGGCCGCCTCGGCGGAACCCACGGCATTGCCGATGGCTGGCGAGACGCGGTCGCTCATCAGCGAGTCCACCTTCTCGCGCAGGGCGGTGATCTCGGCATGCGGGTCGAAATTGCCCGAGCTGCCGGTGGTCGTACCGCCGCGCGGCATGTCGGTGCGCAGGTTCTCGTTGCGGAAGTCGCTCATGTTCGTTCTCCGTTTGGCAGGGGTCGGTGGTGTCAGCCGAGATGGCTGCGAAGCAGCCAGCCGGCCTTCTCGTGCACCTCGATGCGGTGCACGAGCATGTCGTGGGTGGCGAGGTCGTCCGCCTCGTCCGCGGCCTCGGCAAGGTCGCGGGCGCGGGCGGCGAGGTCCGCATTGTCCTCCGCAAGCGTGCGGAAGGCGCGCATCACGTCCACGTCACCCTCGAGCTCGTCGAGTGAGCCCAGGCTAAGCATCTCGCCCAGGCCGCGCGGCGCCTTGAAGCCCAGCGCACGGACGCGTTCGCCCAGATCGTCCACCGCGGCGAACAATTCCTGGTATTGCGTTTCCGTCAGCTGGTGCATGCCGATGAAGCCGGGGCCGGTCGCGTTCCAATGGCAGGCCTGGGTCTTGGCCATCAGCAGGTAGGTGTCGGCGAGGAAGCCGCTCAGCGAGGCTGCGATGCTGCCTGCCGCATCATTCGCCGCGTCCGCGCCGCGCGAGCCCTGCGCGCTTCCCATGGCGCGGCTCATCGCCAGGCCGGCCGGCCGAGGTTCACGTCGCGCGGGCTGGTCAGCGCGCCCGCCGCACCGCCAGCCACGCCGCCCAGCGCGGCGCCGCCCAGCACGCTGCCGCCGGTCAGGCCGCCCACGGCGGCACCACCCGCGGCGCCGAGGCCCGCGCCCGACAGCGCCCGCTCACCCTGGGTCTGGCCGCAGGCCGCGAGGCCGCCCACGAGGATCAGACCGAGGACCGCCTTGGATGGATTGCGCATGGTCGCTCTCTCCTTTGCGTCTTGCATGGAGCAGCAACGTGCATGGGGCCTTCGGGTTGCAGCGGGATGCTCAGGCTTGACCCTCGCGGCGATCGCGCCCTGCCTCCAGCGCCGCGACCAGCGCCCGTCGGACCCCCTCGGCCGTGTGCGGCGGGCGCAGCAGGGGCGGTGCATCCTCGCCTTCCTCGTCGAGGCCGAGCGTGTTCAGGAACAGCAGCGCGGCGGCGCGCCGGCGCAGCAACTGCATCAGCGGCTGGACCGACCTTCCCTGCAGCGTGCCGGCCAGAACGGCGGCGTCGATGCGGCCCTCGGCCTCGATGAGTTCCACCGCCTCCTCGATGGTGGCGGCGGGACCGAGCACGGCGCAGCCCGAGGCGCGCAACAGCCCGGCCAGCGTGCGCGCCTCGGCCTGGTTCTCCACCGCCACCATCACCTTGCGGCCGCCGATGGGCGACAATTCGCGCAGGCCCGTCAGGAACTGGCTGCCGGCCAGCGCCTCCGCGCCGAGCAGCAGGGTGCAGCGCAGCCCGTCCTCGGCCCATTCGCGCTCGATCTCGCCAGCCAGCAGGCCGCGCATGTTGGCGTCGATCAGGCGCGTGCCGAAGCCGCGGCGCGCGGGTGCTCCTGGCATGGGCGGCCCTCCCTCCTCGCGCCACTCCATGCGCAGCCCGTCGCGCAGCCGGGCCCAGCGCAGCGTCACCCGACCGTCCGGTACCGACAGCGCCCCGTATTTCAGCGCGTTCGTCACCAGTTCGTGCAGCACCAGGGTCAGGGGCTGGGCCGCCTCCGCGGTCAGCCGCACGGGCGGGCCCTCGGCCAGGATGCGGCCGGCCTGGGGGGTGAATTCCTCGCGCACGACCTCGTTCAGGTCGGC
>JBHYDO010000093.1:0-1282 GCA_051860645.1 Roseococcus sp. | reverse complement strand
CCCCCACCCATTTCTCGCGCGAGAGCAGGGTGTGTGCGCGGCTCATCGCCGCGATGCGCCCCTCCAGCACCTCGACCAGGGCGGGCACGTCGTCCGGCGCCTCGGCCGCCGAGAGGCGGATCAGGCCGCGCACCACGGCCAGGGCGTTCTGCGCGCGGTGGTCCACCTCGCGCGAGAGCAGGCGCTCGCTCTCCTCGATGCGCTTGCGGGCGGTGATGTCCACCACCGAGCCGGTGACGCAGGTGATGCTGCCGTCGGCGCCGCGGATCGGGCGGTAGCTGGCCAGCCAGACGCGGGGCTGGCCGTCCACCTCGCCGGTGATCTCCAGCTCCTCCACGGGCTGGCCGGTCTCCACCACCCGGCGCATCGCCTCCTCGACCAGGGGCGGCATGTGGGGGGCCACCTCGGCCAGCGTGCGGCCGACATGGGCGCTGGCCGGCGCGCCATGGGTGGCGGCCAGCATCTCGTTGATAGCGATGAAGCGCAGGTCGCGGTCCAGCAGGCACAGGCCGACCGGCGCGTTCTCATAGGTGGCGCTGAGCTGTGCTGCGGATTCCTCGGCCTGGGCCTGGATGACGCGCAACTCGTGGAAGTCGATGCCGACCAGCGCCCAGGCGGTGATCTCGGCCGCCTCGTGGCGCACGGCGGCCCCCTTCATGAGGAACCAGCGCCACTGGCGGTCGCCCGCGCGGCACAGCCGCACCTCGTGGCTGAAGCCCTGCGCGCGAGCATCGAGGCCGCTCGCCACCATCGCATCCCAGGCGGCGCGCAGCCCCGCGCGGTCCTCGGGGTGGGTCGCCTCCATCCAGCCGAGCCCCAGGCTGCGCGAGGCATCGAGGCCGGTCAGCTCCTGCCAGTAGGGGTTGGTCCAGTCCACACGACCCGCGCGGTCGGCCGTCATGACGATCTGGGGTGCGACGCCCACCACCGCCTCCATGCGCGTCAGGGCGCGGCGCCGCGCCGCCTCGCGCGCCAGCACGGTGTCGGCCATGGTGTCGAAGGCGGCGGCCAGGCGCTGGAATTCGCGCCCGCCGCGGATGTGGCCCACGCGGGTGCTCCAGTCCTGCCGGCCCCAATGGTCGGCGGCGCGCAGCAGGCGCTGCACCGGACGGTCCACCGCCGCGTTGAAGAACACGAGGCCGACGACGAAGGTCAGCAGCAGCGACCCCACCACCATGACGGCCGCCTGCACATTGGCGTCGCGCTGGGCCGCGATGGCGCTGGCGGTTTCCAGGCCGACGGCCACGAACACCCCCTCGGGCTCCACGGGCACCGGGACATA
>JBHYDO010000092.1:0-15123 GCA_051860645.1 Roseococcus sp. | reverse complement strand
GCGGCGCGCTAGCCATGGCCCGGCTGCGATACGCGGTTGCCGGCGGGCACTTCGCCGAGGCCGCGCGGCTCCTGCCCGCCGCCGCCACCGCCGAGCGCACGCAATTGCTGCGCCAGGAATTCAACGCGCTGTACCTGCAGGGTGCCGAGTTCGGCGACAATGCTTCGGCAGGTGCGGCGATCACGCGCGCCCGTGCCCTGCTCGCCGCGACCGATCGCGCGGGCAGCCCCCTCGACTGGGGCGCGATGCAGATGAACCTTGGCGTGGCTCTCGCGAGCCTGGGCGAGCGCGACAGCGGAACGGCGCGGCTGGAAGCGGCGGCCGAGGCCTACCGTGCCGCGCTGACCGTCTGGACGCGGGACGCGCTGCCACAAAGCTGGGCGCAAGCGCAGGTGAACCTCGGCAACGCCCTTGCCGGCCTCGGGCGGCGGGAGGCGGGGGCGGTGCGACTCACCGAGGCGGTGGCCGCCCATCGCGCGGCGCTGGCCGTGCAGATGCGGGAGAGGGCGCCGCTCGACTGGGCCCGGACGCAGCTCAACCTCGGCCACTCCCTCTACCTCCTGGGCCAGCGCACCGGCGACGCCACACGCATCGAGGAGGCCGCTGCCGCTTTTCGCGCGGCCCTCACCGAGATGACCCTCGCGCGGGCGCCGCTGGACTGGGCCACGGCGCAGATGAACTTGGGCAGCGCGCTCGCCCATCTCGGCCGACGCGACACCGATGGCGCCCGGCTCGAGCAGGCCGTCGAGGCCTATCGCGCGGCGCTGGCCGCCTGGACGCGCGAGCGCGCGCCGCTGGACTGGGCGGGAACGCAAATGAACCTCGGCGCCGCCCTGGCCAGCCTTGGCTGGCGCGAGGGCAACCTGGCGCGGTTCGAGGCGGCGGTGGAGGCCTACCGCGCGGCGCTGGCCGAACAGACGCGCGAACGCGTGCCGCTGGATTGGGCGCGGACCCAGATGAACCTCGGCGCCGCGCTCGGCATGCTCGGCCTGGGCGAATCGGGCACGGCGCGGCTCGAGGAGGCGGTTGCCGCCTTCAACGCCTGCCTGGAGGTCGCCATCGCGGCCTGGCCAGCGGCGACGGTGGAGGCGGTGCGACGGCGGCGCGATGACGCGGTCGCCGAGATCGCGCGCCGAAGGCCTGCCGCGGACGGCCCGCGGCCCTGACGCGAGTCCGCCTCATTCCGGCCGCGGCGGAGCGGGCACCACGGGCGGCGGCGGCACAATCACGGGCGGGGTCGCGACCCGACCGGCGGCGATCGGGGCGAGGCCGGACGGCGGTGGCGCGGTGGGCGGTGGCGCAGTGGTCGGTGGCGGCGGCGCTTCAGCCACCGGCGCTTCCGCCGGCTGGGTGTAGTCCGGCACGATCCGCGCCTGCTGCCCCTTGATGACCAGCACGCGCGTGCCGTTGGGCAGAGGGTCCAAGTCGCGCTGGGTCACGCTGACCAGGGCGCCGTTGCCCTGGCGCACCACATATTCGATGGCGTCGGTGTTGGCCGTGGCGCGCTCGGCCGTGGTGCCGATGATGCCGCCCAGCAAGGCGCCGCCCACTGCGCCGAGTGCCGCACTCACCCCGCCCGCCCCTGCGGCCCCGCCGATCGCACCGCCCGCCGCAGCGCCCGCCGTGCCGCCGGCCGCGCCATCGGCGGCGATGGCGACCCGGCGCGAGCCCAGCACCACCCCCTGCTCGACCGGATTGGCCTGCTGCACGGAGCGACGGTTGTACTCGTCGGCCGAAAAGCGTTCAGCGCAGCCGGCCAGGGCCAGCACCGCCAGGAGAAGGCTCAAGCGCATCATGCCCCGCACATAGGCCCCGGCACATGGTCGCGCCAAGGCCCGGCATCGCCTATATGCGATGCATGCGCCTTCCCTTCCGGAAAATGCACGGCCTGGGCAATGATTTCGTGGTGCTGGACGCCCGTGCCCACCCGCACGGCCTTTCGTCCACCCTCATCGCCGCCATGGGCGACCGACACCGCGGCGTGGGCTTCGACCAGATGATCACCATCGCGCCCGCCACCGACGCCGACATCGCCCTGCTGTTCCACAACAATGACGGCAGCGAGGCCGGGGCCTGCGGCAATGGCACGCGCTGCGCCGCCAGCCTGGTCCTGGCCGAGACGGGCAAGCCGCGCATCACCATCCGCACCGCCCATGGCCTGCTGGCCGCCGAGATGCTGCCCGATGGCACGGTGCGCGTGGACATGGGCCCGCCGCGCCTGGAGTGGGACGCGGTGCCGCTGGCGCACGCCATGGACACGCTGCATGTGCCGCTGGCCGCCGAGGGCGTGGCGGATGCCGCCTGCTGCTCCATGGGCAATCCGCACGCGACCTTCTTCGTGGAGGACCTCGACGCGCTGGACATCTCGCGCATCGGGCCGCGCCTGGAGCATGACGCGCTGCTGCCGGACCGGGCGAATATCGGCTTCGCGCAGGTGGTGTCGCGCACGCATATGCGCCTGGTGGTGTGGGAACGCGGCGCGGGGCTGACGCTCGCCTGCGGCTCGGGCGCCTGCGCCACCGTGGTGAACGCGGTGCGGCGCGGGCTGACCGCGCGCGCCGTCACCATCACCATGCCGGGCGGCGACCTCGCGCTCGAATGGCGCGAGGACGACCATGTGCGGATGGCCGGCCCCGTCGCCACTGCCTTCACGGGCGAGTTCCCGCTTGGCTGAGACGCTCACCTTCGGCTGCCGGCTCAACATCGCCGAAAGCGAGACCATGCGCGGCCTGGCCGAACGCGCCGGCCATGCGGATGCGCTGATCGTCAACACCTGCGCGGTCACGGGCGAGGCGGAGGCGCAGGCACGGCAGGCCATCCGCCGCGCGGCGCGCGAACAGCCGGGTCGGCCCATCCTTGTCACCGGTTGCGCGGCGCAGATCAATCCGCAGGTCTGGGCCGCGCTGCCGGGGGTGGCGCGCGTCATCGGCAATGGGGCGAAGCTGGACCCTGCCGCCTGGTCCGCGCCCGTGGCGTCCATCGACCGCGCGACGCCGCTGGGCCTTGCCGCGGGGGGCGGCACGCGCGCCTTCCTCGCCGTGCAGCAGGGCTGCGACCATGCCTGCACCTTCTGCATCATCCCCCAGGGGCGTGGGCCGGCGCGGGCCATGGGCGTGGATGAGGCGGTGAAGGCGGTGCGCGACCTGGCTGCGCGCCACGCGGAGGTGGTGCTGACGGGGGTGGACCTCGCCTCGCACCCGGAACTGCCGGCGCTGCTCCGCGACGTGCTGCGCGGCGTGCCGGAACTGCCGCGACTGCGCCTGTCCTCGCTTGACCCCGCCGCGCTGAATGAGGCGTTCTGGACGGTGTTCGCGGAGGAAGCGCGGCTGAGGCCCCACCTGCACCTCTCCGTGCAGCATGGCGATGACCTGATCCTGAAGCGCATGAAGCGCCGCCACGCACGCGCCGATGTGCTGCGGATCGCAGAGCGGGCGCGCGCATTGCGGGGCGATGTGGCGCTGGGGGCTGACCTGATCGCGGGCTTTCCCACTGAGACGCCTGCGCAATTCGCCGCGATGGAGGCGCTGGTGTCGGAGGCCGGCCTCGCCTTCCTGCACGTCTTCCCCTATTCGGCCCGCGCCGGGACGCCCGCCGCCCGCATGCCGCAACTGCCGATGGCGCTGCGGCGTGAGCGTGCGGCCAGGCTGCGCGCGGCTGGCGCGGAGGCGCGCGCGCGCTTCCTCGCCACGCGCATCGGAACCACCGCCCAGGCGCTGTTCGAGGCGGATGGCCGCGCCCACACCGAGCACTTCGCCCCGCTGCGGCTGCACGGCCCCACGCCGCCGGCCGGCACGCTGTCCCGGCTGCGCGTGACGGGCAGCGACGGCACCACCCTTTTCGGGGAACCCGACTGATGGCGTTGCGTGATCTCTGGACCCGGCTGCGCGGCAAGGAGGAGGCGCCCAAGCCCTCTGACCCGGCGCCCAAGGCGCCGGCCGCCGACGCCCCGCCGGAGCCGGCTGCGGAACCCGCGCCGCCGCCGGTCGCGGAGGAAGCGCCGAAGCCCGTCGTGCAACCGGCGCCGACACCGGTCGTGGAGCCCGCGAGGAAGCCGGTCGCGGACCCCGCGCCAAAGGCCGAAGCACCCCCGCCCGCCGCGCCTGCACCCGCCGCGGAGCGCGCACCCGAACCGCCGCCGTCCGCCGCGCCCGAGGAGCCGCGCGGCTTCTTCGCGCGCCTCAAGGCCGGGCTGTCGCGTTCCACCGCCAAGCTTACGCAGTCCATCACCGGCGTCTTCACCAAGCGCAAGCTGGACGATGAGGCTTTGGACGAGCTGGAGGAGACGCTCATCGGCGCCGACCTCGGCGTGGCGGCCTCGCAGCGCATCGTGGCCGGCTTCCGCCGCACGCGCTTCGGCCGCGAGGCGACCGAAGAGGAAATCAAGGCCGCGCTCGCCGACGAGATCGCCGCCATCCTCGCTCCCGTGGCGCAGCCGCTGGAGATCACGCCCGCGCACGCGCCGCATGTGGTGCTGGTGGTGGGCGTGAACGGCACCGGCAAGACCACCACCATCGCAAAGCTGGCCGAGCAGTATCGCGCCCAGGGCCTCAAGGTGTGGATGGTGGCGGGCGACACGTTTCGGGCCGCGGCCGTCGAGCAGCTGCAGGTCTGGGGCGAGCGCACGGGGGCGCATGTGGTGGCCCCCGCCAAGCCGGGCGCCGATGCCGCCGGCCTCGCCTTCGACGCGCTGCGCGACGCGCGCGCCGCGGGTGCGGACGTGCTGCTGGTGGACACCGCCGGCCGCCTGCACAACAAGACCGCGCTGATGGATGAGCTGCGCAAGGTGGTGCGCATCCTCAAGCGCCATGGCGAGGCGGTGCCGCATTCCACCCTGCTGGTGCTGGACGCGACCACCGGCCAGAACGCCGTCAGCCAGGTGCGGGTGTTCAAGGAGATGGTGGACGTGTCGGGCCTCGTCGTCACCAAGCTCGACGGGAGTGCGAAGGGCGGCGTGGTGGTGGCGCTGGCGCAGGAATTCGGGCTGCCGGTGCACGCCGTGGGCGTGGGCGAGAAGGCGGCCGACCTGCGGCCCTTCGAGGCGCGGGATTATGCGCGGAGTCTGGTGGGGTTGGAGTAGCGCGGCCGCCCGGGCTTGATCCGGTCGGCGCCAAGGGCCAGTTTCGCGCTGGATGATGCGTCCGGATGAGGGAGGCTGGCCCTCGTCATAATCACCGGAGCAAGGGGCCCTGGCCGGCAGAACCCCGCATCCACGCGCAAACAAAAAAGCGGCGCGGAAGTTTCCCCCCGCGCCGCCGCATCGGTCGGGCCAGCGCCCTGGACCGCTTACCCCTGCGCCGCACCCACAATGGCGAAAGCGACGACCCGGGGCCGGGACCAGTTCCGGCCAAGCGAACGATGAGACACCGGATCACCTCCTTTCAGTTTGTTGCAGTGCAAAGTCTGCCCCCGCCGCGACGCGCGATGCAAGCACGGAATTGCAACGGCGACGGTCAGGCGGAAAGCTTCTCGCCCTCCACCATCCGCCCATCCTCCATGGCCACGATGCGGTCCGCGAGGTCGAGGATGCGCGGATCATGCGTCACCAGCAGGATGGGCACGCCGCGCCCCTTGGCCAGGTCGCGCAGCAGCCGCACCACCTCCTGCCCGGTCTGCTTGTCGAGCGCCGCGGTGGGTTCGTCGGCCAGGATCAGCCCGGGCTCGCCGGCCAAAGCGCGGGCGATGGCGACGCGCTGGCGCTGCCCGCCCGAGAGTTGCGCGGGTTTCTTCTCCAGGTGGTCGTCCAGCCCCACCGCCGTCAGCATCTCGCCGGCGCGGGCGAGGCGCTGCGCCTCGCTGTGGCGGCCGTCCAGCTCCAGCGACATGGCCACGTTCTGCCGCGCGGTCAGGAAGCCCAGCAAATTGTGGTTCTGGAAGATGAAGCCGATGCGCCGGCGCAGCCGCACGCGCTGGCCCTCATTGGCGCCGGACAGCTCCTCGCCCAGCACGCGGGCCGAGCCCTCCTGCATGGCGCGCAGCGCGCCGATCAGCGTCAGCAGCGTCGTCTTGCCCGAGCCCGACGGGCCGGTGAGGATGACGATCTCGCCGGGTGCGATGCGCAACTCCACATCGCGCAGCACCTGGCGGCGCAACTCGCCCTCGCCATAGGCGAAGTTCACGCCGCGAAGTTCGACAGGTGCGGCCTGCATCAGAACATGTCCGCCGGGTTGGCGTCGCGCAGCTTGCGCATGGCCAGCAGCCCGGCCGCGAAGCACATGCCGAAGATGAGCAGGAACACGCTCACCGCGCGCTCGGTGTACATCTCCAGCGGCAGGAAGGTGGCGCTTGCCACATAGTCGTACAGCAGCGTCGAGAACACGAAGCCGGGGACGAACCCGATCACCGCCAGGATCACCGCCGCGCCCAGCACCACGCGCGAGAGGTAGAAGTTCGAATACCCCATGGCCTTGAGCGTCGCGTATTCCGAAAGGTGCCCCGCGATGTCCGCGAACAGGATCTGGTAGACGATCACCATCCCCACCACGAGGCCCATGATCGAGCCGAACAGGAAGATGAACCCGATCGGCGTGCTCGTCTCCCAGTAGAGGCGTTCGCGCGCCACCATCTCGGCATGGGTCAGCACCACGACGTCGGCGGGCAGCAGGGCGGCGAGGCGGGCCTGGGTGGCGGGCACGTCGGCACCCGGCCGCAGCCGGAGCGCGGCGAGGTCGGCGTTGGAACCCTGGCGCGGGAAGGCGCGCCGAAAATTCTGCTCGCTCAGCACCACGTTGCCGTCGGCGCCGAAGGAGGGGCCGATCTCGACCAGCCCCACCAGCTCCATCTCGCGCGTGCCGAGCTGGATGGCGAAGGGGCCGTCGCGCGCGAACATGTCGGCCACCGGGCCGAATTCGGGGCGGGAGAGGCGGTCGAAGGCGAAGGTGTCGGGCCGGCGCAGGGCCGCCGCCACGTCGGGCAGGCCGGCGAAGTCCACCGCGCCGGCATCGGCGTCGAAGCCGATGAGCTGGACGGCGCGGCGCGTGCCCGTCTCGGGGTTTCGCAGCGTCACCTGGCTCAGGTAGACCGGCACGGCGCGCTCCACATCGGGGTCGGCCAGGGCCTGGAAGGCGCGCACACGCGGGATGGCCTCGGCGCGGAAGCTCGCCTCGGTCAGCGGATGGATGAGGAACAGGTCGGCGCGCATGGCGCGGAACAGGTTGGTCGCGCTGTCGAACAGCGCGCCGCGGAAGCCGAGCTGCATGAACACCAGCAGGCAGGCGAACATGACGCCCGCGATGGCGGTGGCCAGCCGCGCGCGGTCCGCCCGCAACTGGCGCCAGGCCAGCCGCGTCGCCAGCAGCAGCCCGGCCAGCACGCCCGGCTCGCGCCGCCGCGCCAGTGGGGAAGCAAAGGGGGGCGAGGCGGCCTCGCCCATGCGCTCGGGCGACCAGGGCAGCAGTTTCGCGGGCGGCGGGACCTCGTTCATCGGCGGGCGGCCAGCGGCGTGTCGGCGTGCGGGCGGATGGCCACCTGCACCTGCATGTTGCTGCGGCGGCGCACCAGGGCGGCGGCCTCCTCGGGCAGCGAAAGCCGCACCTCCACCGTGCGTGCATCCACGGCCGCCACGGGGTCGGTGCCGGCCTGGGTGGTGCGCCGCACCTGCCAGCCGATCTCGCTGAGCGTGGCGGGCAGGCGCTCGGCCAAGCCGGGCAGGATCACCTCGGCCGGCGCGCCGATGCGCAGGCGGGCCACGTCGGTCTCGAAGACATCGGCCACCACCTCCATGCGGGTGAGGTCGGCCATTTCCATCAGCCCGTCATTGCCCACCTGGTCGCCTGGGCGGGCGAAGATGCGCAGGATGGTGCCGGCGATGGGCGCCCGCACGCGGGAGAGTTCGGCATCGGCCTCGGCCTTGGCAAGCGTCGCGGCCGCCATGGCGACGCGCGCCTCGGCCAGCGCGATGTCCTCGGGTCGCGCGCTGCTGAGCGTGTCGAGTTCCGCCTCGGCCTGGGCGCGCTCGGCCTCCAGCCGCGTAAGGGTGAAGCGCGCGCGCTCGGCCGCCACCTCGGCGCCGGCGCCGGAGGGAACCAGGCGCGTGGCCCGCGCCGCCTCGCGCCGGGCGAGTTCCACCTGGGCGGCCAGGCTCTCGATGCGCGCGCGGGCGGCCTCGCGCTCGGAGGGGCGGGCGGCCTCGCGCGTGCGGGCCAGGGCCGCACGCTGTTCGTCCATCTGCCCGCGCGCCTGGGCGATGGCGGCGTCCTTCTGCGCCACATCGGCGAATTCCGCGAGAAGCTGGCCGGCCGCCACGTCCTGCCCCTCTTCCACCATCAGGGCCGAGAGGCGCGAGACGTTCATCCCCCCCGGCTGGTTCAGGCGCCGGATGCGCGAGGCAGGCTCGATGCGGCCAAGGGCGCCCACGCCGATGGCTTCCGGCAGGGTGGCGGCGGTGGTGGGTGGCGCGGGCGGTGGCACCTCCTGCCCCCGCAGCGCCCAGCCCGCGCCTGCCGCGCCGACCAGCAGCACCGCGCCGAGAAGCCAGCGGCGGTTCATGCGCCTGGCCCCACCAAGCGTTCCAGGGCGCGGCGCATGGCCTGCAGTTCGGCGGCGTCCATTTCGTACATGCCGAACAGGCGGCCCATGAACAGCCCGTCGCCCGCTGCCATGACGGCCAGCGCATGGCCCTCGGGCAGCGCGTCCTGCCGGAGCCGGGCGCGGATGCCGGCGAAGACGCGGCGGATGGGGTCGAGCAGGGCCGGGTCCTGGTGGAAGGCGGCGAGGAAGACGGCCGCCGCCCGCTGGTGCTGCTCGCACACACCCTCGGGGTCGTCGAAGGTCCAGGCGATGATGGCGCGGGTGTGCCGGGCGGGGTGCGGGGGCTGGGCGTCCAGCACCGCCTCGAAGTCGGCGGCGATGAGGTCGGCCAAGCGGTTCAGCAGCCCGGCCAGCAGCGCCTCCTTCGAGGCGAAGTGATAGAGCAGCCCGCCCTTGGAGACGCCGGCCTCGCGCGCCGCGGCCTCCAGCGTCAGGGCGGGCACGCCGCGCGCCTGCACGATGCGCTCGGCGGCATCGAGGATGCGGGTGCGGGCATCGGGGGGGTGGTTGGTGGCGCGTTCGAGCATGCCGCACAGCTATACCGGCCGGACGGTTTGTCAACCGTCCAGCCGGTGTATCAGGCCGGCACAGCGGCGAACTGGGTGGCCAGCATTGCGTCCAGCGCCGCCTCCGATTCCGGTTCCCACACCAGGCCCACGCTCACCACGCGCACCTGGTCGCGGAATTCGAGAGGGATGCGAACCCAGTCCTTGCGGGTGGTGACGGGGATGGCGCCGAGCGTCGCGGCGCGCTCCAGGAGGGCGCGCATGTCGCCCTCGTCATAGGGGTAGTGGTCGGCAAAGGCCTCGGTGCCGGCCAGCACAGCGCCGCCCAGGCGCAGCGTGTTGCAGAACTTGCGCGGGTTCGCGATGCCACAGAAGGCGAAGACGTTCTCCCCCGCGAGCGCCTCCATTTCCGGCCCCGGTGCGAGGTCGCCGCGCAGCACGGGCAGGCCGGGCGGGAGGGCGGCCAGCGCGCCCGTCTCGTCGGCGCCAATCAGCACGGCGGCGGCACAGCGGGAGGCGGCCTCGGCCACCGGTTCGCGCAGCGGGCCGGCCGGGATGACGCGGCCATTGCCGAAGCCGTAGTTGCCGTCGATGGTCAGCAGGGAGAGCGTCTTGCGCAGGGTGGGGTTCTGCAACCCGTCATCCATGATGATGGCCCCTGCCCCAGCCTCGGCCGCCATGAGGGCGCCGGCGGCGCGGTCGGCGCTCACCCAGGTCGGAGCGAGGGCCGCCAGCAGCAGGGCCTCGTCGCCCACGGCCTCGCTGCTGTGCTCCTCCGGGCGGACGCGCACGGGGCCCTTCACGCTGCCGCCATAGCCCCGCATCAGGAAATGCGGCGCGACGCCGAGCGTGGCGAGCCTGCGGCCCAGGTCGAGCGCCAGCGTGGTCTTGCCCGCGCCGCCCGCCGTGGCGCCGCCGCAGCACAGCACGGGCACAGGTGCTTCCCAGCCCGGCCGCGCCATGCGCCGCGCCGTGGCACCCGCGTAAATCGCCGCGATCGGGGACAGCAGCCTGGGCCACACCCCCCCGTCGCGCCCCCAGAAATCCGGAGCCCGCATGCGTCTGACCGACCCTTCTTCCGTTTCCTCCGGCACGCCCCGAGCCATGGGGGGCGTCGCAACCCCGTCGGTGGTCTCAGCGGCCCCGGTGGGGCGTTCCGCCTTCCGTTCCGCCCGCGCCAGGCAGCAAGGCCAGCACCGCCTCCGCCACCCGATCCGGTAGTTGCGCGACGGAGACGCCGCCCATCCGCGCCGCGCCGGCCACCAGGTTCGCCGCTCGTTCGGAATTCGTTAGCACATCGCCAACCGCCGGTGCCAGCGCCGCGGCATCGGGCAGGCGCCAGGCCCCGCCCTCGGCCTCCAGCGCCGCCACCGCCTCGGCGAAATTGCCCATGTGCGGGCCGAGCAGGATGGGGCAGCCGAGCCGCGCCGGTTCCAGCGGGTTCTGCCCGCCATGCGGCACGAGGCTGCCGCCGACCAGCGCCACGCCGGCCAGGCGGTAGAACAGGCCAAGCTCGCCCATGGTGTCCGCGACATAGACCGGCCCTCCATCGGGCAGCGCGCCCTGCGCGCGGTGCGGCGCCCCGGGGGCCAGGGCCGCGCCGCGCTCGGGGTGGCGGGGGACCAGGATGGTCAGAAGGTCAGGCAGGCGCCCGCGCCGCAGGATTTCGGCGGCCTCCAGCACCAGCGCCTCCTCGCCCGGATGGGTGCTGGCCGCGAGGAAGACGGGCCGCGCGCCGATGGCCTGGCGCAGCGCCGCAAGCGCGGTGGGCTCGGCCGGGAGAGGATCGGCCGCGAATTTCAGGTCGCCCGGGGGGGCGAGGCGCGTCGCACCCAGCGCCGAGAGGCGTGCCGCATCCTCGGCCGAGCGCGGGATGATGGCACGGAAGCTCTCCAGCATCCGCCGCGCCAGGCGAGGCGCGAAGCGCTGCCACAACATCGCGCTCCGCTCCGACATGCGCGCATTGACGAGCAGCACGGGCACACCGCGCTGCCGCAGCGCGGCCAGTGCATTGGGCCAAAGCTCGCTCTCGATGCGCAGCGCGGCATCGGGCCGCCAGCCATCCAGGAAGCGCGCCACCCAGGCGGGCACGTCGGCCGGCGCGTAGCGGTGTGTGAGCCGCGCGGCGAGCATGGACGAGACCCACTCGGGCAACTGCCGGGCGGAGGTGACGGTGCCCGTGGTCAGCAGCAGGTGCAGGCCGGAGTGGCGCGCCACCAGTGCCTCCATCACCGGCAGCAGCGCCCGCACCTCGCCCACGCTGGCGGCGTGCAGCCAGAGGACGGGCGCCTCCGCCGGGCGTGCAGCGCCATGGCCCTCGCGCTCGGCCAGCCGGGCCGGGTCTTCCTTGCCACGGCGCGCGCGGCGGCGCAGGTGCAGGCGCAGAAGCGGCGCCGACAGCGTGGCGAACAAGGGCCAGAGCGGCAGCATGGCTGGGGGCGCTACCGCCTCGGCCGGCCGGCAGCGGCGTCGGCGGCGTCCGCGACCGCGTCCATGGCGGCGGCGATGATGGGCAGCGCGGCCTCGCCGCCGCCTGGCGGCACCAGGACGGGGGGGCCCGCCACCACATGGGCGCGGCCGAAGGGCAGCGGGACTTCCATGCGGTCCCAGCTATCGATGCCGATGGCGTGGCGGCATCGCCCGGCCACGGGCACCACCGCCTTGCCGCTGCTCGCCGCGAGTTCCGCCACGCCGGCGGCGGCCTGGCGCCGCGGGCCGCGCGGGCCGTCCGGCGTGATGGCAACCGATTCCCGGGCTTCGAGCAGCCGCGCCAGCGCCACCAGCCCGGCAGCCCCGCCGCGCGTGGAGGAGCCATAGGCCAACTCCACATGGAAGCGCGCCACGGCACGGCCGATGAACATGCCATCCCGGTGGTGCGAGACCAGCACATGCCCGCGCCGCAGCAGCCCCCGCCGCCGGCACTCCAGCACCACCCAGGGCATCAACGGCAGGTTCTCGTGCCAGAAGGCAAGGATGACCGCACCATTCGCCTTCACCGAGGCGGCGGCGGGGTCATAGCCTTGCAGATGCCAACGCGTGGTGCGGTAGACAAAGGCCAGGTAGGCGCCCAGCAGCCACGCGCCCGCCGCCAGCACCGAGGGATGCCGGATCAACTTTCGCAGCATGGCAGGCGGTCGATCATCACCCTGCCGGTCGCACGCGGATGGGCGACGCGCAAGGGGAGGCCCGGCTCAGCCGGGAATGGCGCCCTCTACGGGCACGAGTTGCTGGCGGAAGGTGTTGGCGCAGGCGGACCAGGAGAAATGCTCGGCCTGGGCGCGGGCGGCGGCGCGCGGCACACCGAGCGCGGCCAGGGCGGCGCGCCGCAGGTCTTCGTCCAGCACCCCGCCCGGGCCGACGACGTCTCGCGGCCCCATCACCGGATAGGCGGCGACCGGGGTGCCGCAGGCCATGGCCTCCAGCAGCACGAGGCCGAAGGTATCGGTGCGCGAGGGAAAGACGAAGACATCGGCGGCGCGATAGGCATCGGCCAGCGCCGCGCCATGTCGCCAGCCGGCGAAATGCGCGCGCGGGAAGCTGGATTGCAGGGCAGCCCGCTGCGGCCCGTCGCCCACCACCACCTTGGTGCCCGGCAGGTCGAGGCTGAGGAAGGCGGTGATGTTCTTCTCGACCGCAACGCGCCCGGCGTAGAGGAAAATGGGCCGCGGCAGCCCGGGAAAGGTGTCGCGCTCGCCCTGGTCGGAGAACAGGCCGAGGTCCACGCCGCGCGTCCAGGGCAGGATGCGATGGAAGCCCCGGCCGGACAGTTCGTCGCGCAACGAGGGGGTCGCGGCAAACACGCCCGCCCCCGCATTGTGGAAGCGGCGCAGCAGCGCCCAGGTGAAGCGCGGCGGGATGCCGGTCCGCGCCGTCACATATTCGGCGAAGCGGGTGTGGAAGCTGGTGGTGAACTGCCAGCCACGCTCACGGCAGATGGCACGGGCGGCGAGGCCAAGCGGGCCCTCGGTGGCGATGTGCACCGCGTCGGGCCGGGCTGCGTCCAGCAAGGCGCGCAGCGTGGCGCGCGGCCGGAAGGCGAGGCGGATGTCCGCATAGCCGGGCATGGCGAAGTTCGGGAAACGATCGGGCCCGATGATCTCCACCGTGTCGCCATGGGCGACCAGCTCGCCCGCCACACGCTCCAGCGTGCGAACGACGCCATTGACCTGGGGACGCCAGGCATCGGTGACGATGACCAGACGCATGAAAGGGGGACGCATCAGGCGGGCACCACCTCGCGCATGGGCTTGAATTCCCGCTGATGTGCCGCCCAGTCCAGCAGTTCGAAGGCGCCGTCATGGTGTTCGACCAGGGCGGTGCAGCTCTCCACCCAATCGCCATCGTTCATGTAGAGCACGCCCTGCACCATGCGCATCTCGGCGTGGTGGATGTGGCCGCAGATCACGCCATCCAGGCCGCGGCGGCGGGCCTCGCCGGCCAGCGCGCCCTCGAAGCGGTCTATGGCCTTCACCGCCTCCTTCACCTGGCGCTTCAGCCACTGGCTGAGCGACCAGTAGGGATAGCCCAGGCGGCGCCGGGCGAAGTTGAACCAGCGGTTCAGCAGCAGCGCGGTGTCATAGGCCCAGTCGCCGAGGTAGGCGAGGAACTTGGCATAGCGGATCACGCCGTCGAACTCGTCGCCATGCATGACCAGGTAGCGGCTGCCATCGGCGGCGAGGTGCTCGGCCTCGCGCACCAGCTTCACGCCGGCAACCTCGAGGCCCAGCCATTCCCGGAACATCTCGTCATGGTTGCCGGGAATGTAGATGACCTCGGTGCCGTTCTTGGCGAGGTCCAGCACGGTCCGGATCACCGCGTCGAACTCGGCGTGCCAGTACCAGGACTTGCGGAGGCGCCAGCCATCCACGATGTCACCCACGAGGTAGAGGCGCTCGCACTGCACGCGCGAGAGGAAGTCGAGCAGCATGTCGGAGCGTGCGCCCCGCGTGCCGAGATGGAGGTCCGAGATGAACACCGTGCGAACCTGCATCAGGCGTTCACCCTGCGGACGGTCTCGGGGGGGCATCAGCGGCGCTCCTGCTGTCTGTTCAACGGGCATTGCGTTGCCCGGCCGCGTTTCGCACGTGAATCTTCGGTGACGCCCGCGCCGGACGCATGTCTCCAATCTGACGCGAAAACGCCATCATAATGTCCTGGGCTGCGTGTCATGCAAGAGGCTTCCCTCCGGCACTGGCGCATCCACCGCCCCGGGGCCTTCCCCAGGCGCCTTGGCCATGGTCCGATCCCGCATCCAAAGGGAGGAACTCCATGACCATCGGCTTCCGCATCAGGCCCATCACGCAGCGCGTGGCGCCCGCGCTCATTGCCCGCGCGGCGGCGATTCCCGTGGCCAATATCGGCGACGTGATGAACCGCCTGCAGTGCTTCAGCGGCACCTTCCACCCCTATGGCGGCCGCAAGCGCATGGTCGGGCCGGCCTTCACGGTGAAGGCGCGCTCGGGCGACAACCTGATGCTGCACCGCGCGGTGGACCTGGCCGAACCCGGCGACGTCATCGTCTGCGACGGCAATGGCGACCTCAGCGTGGCCCTGATGGGCGACCTGATGCTGGGCCATGCCATGGTGCGCGGCATCGCGGGCACGGTGCTGGACGGCGCGGTGCGCGACGTGTCCTCGCTGGCGAAGATGGAATTCGGCGTCTGGGCGCGCGGCCACACGCCGGCCGGGCCGTTCAAGGAGGGGCCGGGCGAAATCGGCACCACCATCTCCTGCGGTGGCCAGGTGGTCGCGCCGGGCGACCTGATCTGCTGCGACGAGGACGGCATCGTGGTCGTGCCGCTGGAGGAGGCGGAGGCCGTCATCGCCGCCGCGGAGCAGCACCAAGCCAAGGAGGTCAAGGCCGAGGCCGACATCAAGGCCGGCAAGTGGCCCCGCGCCTGGGTGCCCGAGGCGCTGCGCGCCAAGGGCTGCGAGGGCGGCTGACGCACCGACGGCGCGCCGCGCCCAACGGGAAGGGCGGCCCTTGGCGGGGCCGCCCCACATCATGGCCGCCTCATCAGGCCGCTTGCTGGATGGCGCTCAGCGTCCACGGGCCGCCCGGCACGCGCACGAAGGTCCAGACCTCGGTGCC
>JBHYDO010000091.1:0-15159 GCA_051860645.1 Roseococcus sp. | reverse complement strand
GCGCCGCCACCTGCTCCTCGGTGACGCCGAGTTCGGCCATGATCCGCGCGGCCCAGGCCGGCGTGCGCGCCACATCGCCTTCCCTGGCGGCCAGGCCCTCGGGCGTGGGCGCCATGCGGTTGTGCAGGATGTTCATGCCGTAGATGTGCCGCCCGTGCAGCAGCACCAGCAAGCCCACCCAGCCGCCCCAGTTGGCGAGTGCGGCGTGGACCCCCGCCTCCCACATCGGCACATGCTCGTCGCCGGCCAGCGCGTTGAACTGGCGCGGCAGGCCGGTGGCCGCGTCGAATTCGGGCGCGGCCTCCCACGGCATCCAGGGGCAGTCATGCTGGGCGGCGGCGATGCAGACGGGCTCGAAGGGCTCGGGCGGCTCGGCCAGCGCGCGTGCCAATTGCCCGGCCAGAAGGGCATGGGCGGGCTGGGGTGTCGCGATGACGCCGCCATCGGGCTGGGTCCAGAGGATCATGGCTTATCTCCTCGCTTCGAAGTCGATGCGCGGGTCCACCAGGGTGTAGGTGAAGTCGCTGACGATCTGCATGACCAGGCCCAGCAGGGTGAAGATGTAAAGGGTGCCGAACATCACGGGATAGTCGCGCCGCAGCGCCGCCTCGAAGCCCAGCAGGCCGAGCCCGTCGAGCGAGAAGATGATCTCCACCAGCAGCGCGCCGGTGAACAGGATGCCGATGAAGGCCGCCGGGAAGCCCGCGATGATGATGAGCATGGCGTTGCGGAACACATGTCCGTAGAGGACCCGCCCCTCGTCGGCACCCTTGGCGCGGGCGGTCAGCACGTATTGCTTGTTGATCTCCTCCAGGAAGGAGTTCTTCGTCAGCATCGTCAGCCCCGCGAAGCCGCCGATGACCAGCGTCAGCGTCGGCAGGAAGATGTGCCAGGCGTAGTCGGCCCCGCGCTGCCAGAACGGCCAGTCCTCGCTGCCCGGTGTGTGCAGGCCGCTGAGGGGGAACCACTGCACGAAGGTGCCGCCGGCGAACAGCACCACCAGCATCACGGCAAACAGGAAGCCCGGGATGGCATAGCCCACCAGCACCACGCCCGAGGTCCAGAGGTCGAAGCGCGTGCCGTCCCGCACCGCCTTGCGGATGCCGAGCGGAATGGAGACCAGGTAGATGATCAGCGTGGACCACAGGCCCAATGAGATGGAGACGGGCAGCTTCTCGATCACGAGTTCCCAGACGGAACGGTCCTGGAACAGCGACCGCCCCAGGTCGAACCGCATATACCCCCAGAGCATGTCCAGGAAGCGCTCATGCGCCGGCTTGTCGAAGCCGAAGGCGCGCTCGATCTCGGCGACGATGGCGGGGTCGAGGCCACGGGCGCCGCGATAGGTGCCGGTCGGCCCATCGGCCGCGCCGCTGCCGCCGCCGAGGTTGCCCTGCTGCGGCGCGCGCACCTCGCCGGCGCCCTCGCCGGTGAGGCGCCCCAGCGTCTGCCCCTCGCCGCGCAGCTCGGCCAGCATCTGCTCCACTGGGCCGCCGGGCGCGAACTGCACCACGGCGAAGTTGATCAGGATGATGCCGAACAGCGTCGGCACCACCAGCAGCAGGCGCCGGAGAAGATAGCCTCCCACTCAGCCCCGCCGGGCGGCGGTCAGCGCCGCGTCGCGCGCCGGGTCCACCCACCAGCTGTCGAAGCCCAGCGCATAGCGCGGATTGCGCTCCGGCCGGCCGAAGCGGTCCCAGAAGGCCACGCGGAACTCGCGGCTGTGCCATTGCGGGATGACGAAATGGTGGTGCAGCAGCACACGGTCCAGCGCGCGGGTGCGATGGATGAGTTCATCGCGGTCGGGCGCGTTGATCAGCATTTCCACCAGCTCGTCCACGACCGGGTCGCAGATGCCCGCGATGTTCTGGCTGCCGTTCTCGCGCGCCTTCTCGCAGGTCCAGTAGTCGCGCTGCTCGTTGCCGGGGCTCAGGCTCTGACCGATCACGTCCACGGTCATGTCGAAATCGAACGCGTCGGTGCGGACCTGATACTGGGCGGGGTCGACGGTGCGCACCCGCGCCTCGATGCCGAGGCGCTGCAGCCATTGCACATAGGGCAGGGCCACCCGCTCGAAGCTCGCGCCGTTCAGCAGGATCTCGAAGCTGAAGCCCTGGCCCTGCGGGTTGACCATGCGGCGGTCCTGCACGCGCCAGCCGGCCTCGCGCATGAGGGTGAGCGCGCGGCGCAACCCGTCGCGGTTGTTGCCGCTGCCGTCGGTGACGGGCAGGCGGAATTCGGTGGTGAAGACGTTCTCGGGCACGCGGCCGCGGAACCGCTCCAGGATGTCCAGCTCCCGCCCCTGCGGCAGGCCGGAGGAGGCGAGCTCTGAATTGGAGAAGAAGCTGGTTGTCCGCGCATAGAGCCCGTTGAAGATGTTCGCGTTCAGCCATTCATAGTCGAACACGGTCATCAGCGCCTCGCGCACCCGTGCGTCCTGGAACAGCGGGCGGCGGAGGTTCATGACGAAGGCCTGCATGCCGGTGGGCAGCTGGTGACGTATTTCGTCGCGCCTCACGAGGCCGCGCCGCGCCGCCGGGAAATCATACCCCGTGGCCCAGTTGCGGGCGATGTTCTCGGTGCGGAAATGGATCTGCCCGGCCTTGAACGCCTCGAAGGCGACGGTGGCGTCGCGGAAGTATTCGTAGCGGAGCAGGTCGAAATTCTGCGTGCCGCGAGTGGTGTTCAGCCCGGCGGACCACGCGTCCGGCACGCGGCGGTAGTTGATGCTGCGGCCGGAATCGAAGCTCTCCACCCGGTAGGCGCCCGAGCCGAGCGGGATCTCCTGCATGGGCCGCGCGAAGTCGCGCCCCTCCCAGAAATGCTTGGGCAGCACGTAGATCTGGCCGAGGATCAGCGCGAGTTCCCGATTCTCGTTGGTGCGGAAGCGGAAGGTGACGCGGCGCGGGCTTTCCGCCACCGCCTCCGTCACGTCGCCCCAGTAGGCGCGGAAGAAGGGGCGGCCCTGGCTGCGCAGGGTGTTGAAGGTCCAGACCACGTCCTCCGCGGTGATGGGCCGGCCGTCATGCCAGCGGGCATTGGCGCGCAACTCGAAGGAGACCCCCATGCGGTCGGCGGGGATTTCCACCACCTCGGCCAGATGGGCGTATTCGGTGCTCGCCTCGTCGGAGGAGGTGGCGAGAAGCTGGTCGTAGATGTTGGGCAGCCCCACCGCCGCCGTGCCGCGCAGGATGAAGGGGTTGAGGCTGTCGAAGCTGCCGAGCGCGGTCAGCGTCACCTCGCCGCCCTTCGGCGCGTCGGGGTTCACCCAGGGCCAATGTGGGAAATCCGCCGGCAGGGCGGGCTCCCCCAGCAGCGAGAGGGCGTGGGTGCGGATGGGCCCCTGCTGGGCCATCGCCGGCCCGGAGAAGGCGACGAGGCCGAAGCCGGCGGCAAAAAGGTCACGGCGCTTCATGCCCACAGGATGGGGGTGCGCCCGCTCGACGGCAACAGGCGCGTGGCACGCGGATACCGGCGCCGGCCAATACGCGGTAAACCAGCGTCATGCTGGCACTCACCATGGGCGAACCCGCCGGGATCGGGCCCGAGATCACCGCCCTTGCCTGGACGGCGCTGCGCGCGACCGGCCCGGCCTTCCTGTTCCTCGGCGATGCGGATCTCATCACGGGCATCCCGGTCGCGCGCGTGGCCGGCCCGGAAGAGGGCGCGGCCGCCTTCTCCCACGCCCTGCCCGTGCTGCACCGCCCCCTGGCCGCTCCGGCCACGCCCGGCCGGCCCTCAGTGGCCACCGCGCCGGCCGTGCTCGCCGCGATCAAGGAGGCGGTGGCGCTGGCGCGCGCGGGGCGCGTCGGCGGGGTGGTGACCAACCCGATCCAGAAATCCGTGCTGACGGCCGCGGGCTTTCCGCATCCGGGCCACACGGAATTCCTGGGCGAACTCGCCGGCACCGGCGTGCCGCCGGTGATGATGCTGGCCTGTCCGCAGCTGCGCGTGGTGCCCGTCACGGTGCATGAGCCGCTCGCCCGCGCCATCGCCCGCCTGACGCCGGGCCTGATCGTGGAGCATGCGCGCATCGCCCATGCGGGGCTGGTGCGCGACTTCGGGATCGCAGCCCCGCGCCTGGCCGTGGCCGGCCTCAACCCCCATGCGGGCGAGGCCGGCACGCTGGGCCACGAGGACGCCGCCATCGTGGCCCCCGCGGTGGCCATGCTGCGGGCCGAGGGCATCGCCGCCACCGGCCCCCATCCGCCCGACACCCTGTTCACCGCGCATTCACGTCCCAGCTACGATGTGGCGATCTGCCTCTACCACGACCAGGCGCTGATTCCGATCAAGACCTTGGACATGGACGGGGGGGTGAACGTGACGCTGGGGCTTTCCATCATCCGCACCAGCCCGGACCACGGCACGGCGTTGGACATCGCGGGCAAGGGCATCGCCCACCCCGCGAGCCTGGTCGCCGCCCTTCGCCTCGCCGAGCAACTGGCCCAACACCGCAGGACGCACCCCGCATGAGGCTTTCCGTCAACATCGACCACGTGGCCACCCTGCGGAACGCGCGCGGCGGGCATTTCCCCTGCCCGGTCGCGGCCGCGCAGCTTTGCGTGGCGGCCGGCGCCGACGGCATCACCTTCCACCTGCGGGAGGACCGGCGCCACATCCGCGACGGGGATGTGCGCCGCCTGCACGCCGAGGTCGCCACCCGGCTGAACTTCGAGATGGCGGCCACCCCCGAAATGGTCGCCCTGGCCGAGACGCTCGCCGCGAGCTCCCAGGGCCTCGCCGCCTGCTGCTTCGTGCCGGAGAAGCGCGAGGAACTGACCACCGAAGGCGGGCTGGACGTGACGCGTGCCGGCCCCTTCCTGGCCGAGGCCATCGCCCGCCTTGGCGCCCGTGGGGTGGAGGTGGCGGTGTTCGTGGAGCCCGACCCCATGCAGATCGAGGCCGCCCGCGCCCTTGGCGCCCAGGCGGTGGAGCTGCACACCGGCACCTATGCGGACGCGCCGCCCGAGGCCCGGCCGGCGCTTGCGGCACGGCTGGCCAAGGGGGCGCGGGCCGCCGCCGGACTGGGCCTTCACTGCCATGCCGGGCATGGGCTGGCCTTCGACACCATCGCGCCCATCGCCGCCATTCCGGAGATCAGCGAGGTGTCCATCGGGCATTTCCTGATCAGCGCGTCCGTTTTCGAGGGGCTGCCCTCGGTCATCGCGCGGATGCGGGGCCTGATGCGGGCCGCGCGACCCGATTGAGACTTCTGCGCGGGGCGCCCCTGTCAGGCATTCTGCGCCATGATGCAAAAAAAGATACATTGCCCGCATGTCGCCTCGCAAAATGCGACAAAACGCGCTTTGCGAGCGGGGCAAGGCGGTGTCGCCGTTCGCACCGGGCCCCGCGCGGCTTCGCCGCCCGCCAGCGGAATGCCCCGTTAATCCTCTGTTAAGAAGGATTTGTTGTTCTGAACACCGCAGTGCTTCGGCCTGCGGCATGGCCGCTGGCACGGGCCTTGCTCTTTTAGCCCCAACAGAGACATAGCAGCGGAGATTACCAACATGGCCCATCCGAACCACATCGTGACCGCCACCTACGTCCGCAAGCACCAGGAAGCTCCGATGTCGCTGCGGACCTACATCCTGCAGGGCGCGATCTGGCTGGGCGTCATGCTGGCCCTGTTCTACACTGCAGGCCTTCGCTTCTGATCCGACAGGGGCCCTCATAACGGGGGCCCCGGCCGCAAGGCCCGGCTGGTTTCCTTGGCGTGCGATCTGCCCTAAGCCGCCGGCGTGCCTGATGTCCTTGCCCTTCTTCCCCCGCCCGTCATGTTCTTCGCCCTCGGCTTCGCCGCGGGTCTGCTGCGCGCGGAACTCTCGGTGCCCGAGGCGCTGGCGCGGGCGCTTTCCCTCTATCTCATGGTCGCGATCGGCCTGAAGGGTGGGGCCGCCCTGGCAGCACCGGGCGCTACCGACGGCCTTTGGGCCGCGTTGGCGCTGGGCGTTGCGCTGTCCTTTCTGCTGCCCCTGCCGGCCTTCCTGATCCTGCGTGGGGCACTGCGGCTGGACCGCGAAACGGCGGCCGCCATCTCAGGCCACTACGGCTCGGTCTCGGTCGTGACCTTCGCGGCCGCGGCCGGCACGCTGACCACGCTCGGCATCACACAGGAAGGCTTCATGCCGGCGATCCTCGCCGCCATGGAAACGCCCGCCATCCTCACCGCTCTGCTGCTGGCGCGGCTGGGCAGCGGCGCGGGCCAGCCCCGGCTGCAGGCCAGCAAGCTGGCGCGCGAAGTGCTTCTCAATGGGCCCGTCGTGCTGCTGCTGGGCAGCTTCCTCATCGGCTTCCTGGCCGGCACGCCCGGCCGCGCGCAGTTGTCCCCCTTCCCCGAGGCGCTGTTCCCTGGCGCGCTGTGCCTGTTCCTGCTGGAGATGGGCCTGATGGCGGTGCGGCAATTGCGCGCCGGCGGGCGGGGCCTGTCCTGGGGGCTGGTGGGCTTCGGCCTGGTCATGCCGTTGATCGGCGGCGCGGCCGGGCTGCTGGGCGCGCAGGCCATCGGGCTTTCCGTGGGCGGCGTGGCGCTGATGGCGGTGCTGGCGGGCTCGGCCAGTTACATCGCCGTGCCGGCGGCCATGCGGCTTGCACTGCCGCGGGCCGATGCGGGCGTCTATGTGACGCTGTCGGTCGCGGTCTCGTTTCCCTTCAACATCCTGGTGGGCATTCCCCTCTGGGTCTTCCTGGCCGGAGGCTGAGCATGCACCAGCGCAAGCGCATCGAGATCGTGGTGGAGCGGGTGCGGGCGGAGGAAGTCACCACCCTGCTCGACCGGCTGGGGGCCACCGGCTGGACCATCCTGCCCGTGCTGGCCGGGCGCGGGCGGCAGGGGGTGCGCCAGGGCGGAGACCTTTCGGGCGTGCTGGACAACGTGGTGGTGGTCTGCATCGCGAGCGAGGCGGTGACGGCGAAGGTGGTCGAGGCGCGCGAGGAACTTTTGGGGGCGCGGCCGGCGATCGTCAGCATCACGGAGTGTACGGTGCTTCGGGCGGAGCATTTCTAGCGCCCCAACCCCTCCCGCGCCTGCGTCGCCAGCACATCCGCGCGCTCATTCATCACGTCGCCCGAATGCCCGCGCACCCATTTCCACTCGATCTGGTGCGGCTTGGCCGCGGCCAGCAGCTTTTGCCAAAGTTCGTAGTTCTTCACCGGCTCGCGCGCCGCGTTGCGCCAATTGTTGCGCACCCAGCCCTTGATCCAGCGCTCCATGCCGTTGCGCACATATTCGCTGTCCGTGTGCAGCACCACGCGGCAGGGGCGCTTCAGCGCCTCCAGCGCGGCGATGGCGGCCGAAAGCTCCATGCGGTTGTTGGTGGTGGCCGCCTCTGCGCCGGTGAGTTCGCGCTCCACCTCGCCGAAGCGCAGGATGGCCGCCCAGCCGCCCGGGCCAGGGTTGGGCTTGCAGCCCCCATCGGTCCAGATCTCGACCACATCCGTCTGTGTCACGCCCATCTCAGCCACCGATCGCCACGGCGTCGCGCGCATGGGCAAAGAAGCGCAGCCGATGCAGGTATTCCAGCGGGTCCTTGCGCGTCACCATGGCCCCTGGCGGGGTGTTCACCCAGTCAAAGAGGCGCGTTAGCAGGAAGCGCATGGCGGCACCCCGGCACAGCACCGGCAACGCCGCCCATTCGGCCGGGGTCAGCGCCCGCCGCGCCCCATAGGCCTGGAGGATGGCGCGCGCCTTGGTCACGTTGAACTGGTAGTCGGTCTCGAAGCACCAGGCGTTCAGCACCACGGCCAGGTCATAGGCCAGCATGTCGGTGCAGGCGAAGTAGAAGTCGATCAGGCCGGAGATGCGCGGGCGCCGGCCGGCATCCTCGAGGAAGAAAACATTGTCGGGGAAGAGATCGGCGTGGATGTGCCCAACCGGCAGCGCGCCCGGCGCGGGCCACTGGGCCAGGATGCCGGCCAGCGCTGCGTCCAGCTCCGCGATCAGCCCAGGGGCCACGCCCTCGCCATCGGCGCGGCAACGCTCCAGCAGTGGCGTCCAGGCATCGGGACCCAAGCCATTTCGCCGGGTGGACGGAAAACCCTTCCCGGCAGCGTGCATCTGGGCCAGCGCGTCGCCCAACGGCGCGCAATGCGACGGCCGCACGCGCCGCGGCCAGAAGCCCGGCAGGAAGGTGCAGATGGCCGCCGGCCGCCCGGCGAGCCGCCGCAGCGCCGCCCCGTCGCGCCCCGCCACCGGCAGCGGGCAGGACAGGCCGTGCTTCGCCAGATGCTGCATAAGCCCCAGGAACCATGGCAGTTCCGCGGGGTCGACGCGCCTTTCATAGAGGGTGAGGATATAGTCCGCCTCGGTCGTCTTCAGCGCGTAATTGGAGTTCTCGACGCCTTCCGCGATGCCGCGGTAGGCCAGCAGGTCGCCAATGCTGTATTCGGCCAGGAAGGCGCGCAGCGCCTCATCCGTGACCTCGGTGTAGACCGCCACTGAACAGGGTGTTTATGCGGCGGAGGCAGCGGTCAGGGCGGCGGGCAGCTTGAAGATGATCTTCTCCTCGGCCACCACCACCTCCTCGATGTCGAGACTGTAGCGCTCGCGCAGTCGGGCCAGCACCTCTTCCACCAGCACCTCGGGCGCGCTCGCGCCGGCGGTGACGCCCAGGCTGGTGAACTCGCCCACCTGGTCGAGGTTGAGCTCGGACCCGCGCTGCACCATCACGGCAGCCTTGCAGCCGGACCGGCTGGCCACCTCCACCAGACGCAGCGAGTTGGAGGAATTGGGTGCGCCCACCACGATCATCATCTCGACCCGCGGCGCGATCTCCTTCACGGCCGCCTGGCGGTTGGTGGTGGCGTAGCAGATGTCCTCCTTGGCCGGCGCCGAGATCTCCGGGAAGCGGGTGCGGAGGATGTCCACGATCTCGGCCGTGTCGTCCACCGACAGCGTGGTCTGGGTGATGAAGGAGAGGTCGTGGCCGGGTGGCGGCTCCACCATGCGCGCCTGGGCCTCGTCCTCGACCAGGGTGATGGCGCCGGGCGGCAGCTGGCCCATGGTGCCCATCACCTCCGGGTGGCCGGCATGGCCGATCAGGAAGATGTGGCGCTTCCGGGCGAAATGATGCTCGGCCTCGCGGTGCACCTTGCTCACCAGGGGGCAGGTGGCGTCCAGGAAGAACATTCGCCGGCGCTCGGCCTCGGCCGGGATGGCCTTGGGCACGCCATGGGCACTGAACACGACGGGCTGGTTGTCATCCGGAATTTCATCCAGTTCCTCGACGAAGACGGCCCCCTGCGCCTCGAGCGACTGCACGACGAAGCGGTTGTGCACGATCTCGTGCCGCACATAGACCGGCGCGCCATACTGCCTGAGCGCCTCCTCGACGATCTTGATGGCGCGGTCCACGCCGGCGCAGAAGCCGCGTGGACCCGCGAGCAGAACCTTCAGGCTGGGCTTCTGGGCCATGGATGGATGTGTTCCCGACGCGTGCGATGTCCGAGACTACCGCTTCGGCGCGATCGGTGCCAGACGTGACAGGAAGCCAGGGCGCGGGAAGAGGGAGTGTGCGGATGCAAGCCAGCATGTGGCGGTCGGGTGCGGCGTTTTTGGGCCTTCTGGTGCTGGCCGGCTGCGGGCAGCAGCGCATCGAGAACCTGCTCATCGCCTGCCCAACGCTGAGCCTGCCCGCGGATGTGGCGGACCTCTCGCGCCACATGCCGGGAATGCCGCCAGATTTGTCCACCCTCGTCCTCGACGCCCGCATCCAGGCGCTGGATGGCGCCTGCCGCAGCGGCCGGCGCGGGGAAAGCGTGACGGTCGCCCTCGCCACCCGCTTCCAGGCCGAGCGGGGCCCCGCGGGCCGCGAGCGCAGCGTGGACCTGCCCTGGTTCATTGCCGTCGTCGAAAACGGGACTGACCGCATCGTGAACCGCCAGGCCTTCGTCCAGCGTGTCACCTTCGCGCCGAACACGACGCAGGCGACGGTCACCTCGCCGCGGGTGGAGGTTGTCTTCCCGGTGGGCGCCGACCGCCGCGTCCAGGATCACCGAATCATGGTCGGGTTCCTGCTGTCGCGAGAGGAGGTCGCTTTCAATCGTGCCCGCGGTCCCCGGTGAGACGCCAAGTGAAAACCAATCCGGCCAAAATCAACCAAAGGTAGATCTACTGCTGACTTATCAGTAAATATTCCAGATGAGCCAGTAAGAAGCGATGTTTGCTTGACCAGGGCCGAAACCGCGCCCCATACTTGGACTGGTTGGTCGAACAGGCGGCAAATGCCGAAGGCAGGACAGCAAGGTCCAGGAAGTCGGGACACGTGCCCCGCGGGTGGCGCATTCCTTGCCTCATCACACGCGGCCCTCCGTCCAATTTTGCGAGGTTCGGCCCACCTGAACGCAGGGGCACCCGAACGCAGTGCCTGTCCGGCCATCCCGCGCGGTTGTTCCATCTCGCCGCGGCAAGTGTTGCCTGTCGCCTGCCACGCCGGTGTTCGTTCCGCGGTGGTCACTTTCAGGTTTTTGTGTCCTCGCGGGGAATGTGGCCATGTCCGATCTCCAGCCGCCCGTCCCGCCGCAGCGCGGCCCGGCCGACGCCGACGTCGCGCTGGAACGCGACGTGTTCCTTCGTCGTCTGATGCGCGAGCTTTCGGGTGCCCTGGAGGAGGTGGTCGGCCTCGAGGAGGCGGCCGGCTACATCAGCGTCGTTGGCGCTGCCATGGGTGATCACATCAACGCGGAGTACCGCCGCGCCCTCTCGGTGGAGCGCCTCAGCCGCGCGCAGATCGGGCCTGTCCTGGTCGACCTGAAGCGCCGCATCCAGGGCGAGTTCTCCGTGATCGAGGAGGATGAGGGGCGCATCGTGCTGGCCAACACCGCCTGCCCCTTTGGCGACTTCGTGCGCGGCCGGCCATCGCTCTGCATGATGACCTCCAACGTGTTCGGCGCCATCGCGGCGGATAACCTCGGCTACGCGGCGGTCCGGCTCGAACGCACGATCGCCGCGGGGGATGCGGGCTGCCGCGTCGTGGTCCTACTCCACCCGAAAGAGGGCGCAACCGCAGGCGCGCGGGAGTATTTCCGCAAAGATGACCTTGGCTGAAGGTGCGCGCGAGGTGCTCCAGACCCTCCCTGAGCCGGCACTCATCCTGGACACCGCTGGATGCATCGGCTTCGCGAACCGGGCCGCGACGGACCGTTTCGGCGAAGGCGTGGCGGAGGGCGCCCACCTCACCAAGCTCGGCCCCGACGCGGAGGCTGCCGCGCGGATGCTGGCCTGGCTGCACCGCTGCTCGGGCAGCCGCGCATGCCTGCCTGGGGCCATGGATCTGCGCGGCGCCGACGGTCGGCTGACGCGCTTCCGCGGCTTCGGCGCGGTGCTGCAGCCTGCGGGCGAGGGCGCCCGCGCGCGGCTGCTGCTGCGGCTGGTGGATCGCGAGGATGACCGCTTCCCGCTGCTCGGCCGCAAGCTCGATGAGTTGAACGCCGAGATCAGCCGCCGCCGCCGCACCCAGCTGGCCCTCGAGACCGCGGTGCGGGAGCGCGATGTGCTGCTAGGCGAATTGCACCACCGCGTGAAGAACAACATCCAGATGCTGGTGGGCATGCTGGCGATGAGCCGCCGCGCCAGCCCGTCGGCCGATGCGCAGGAGGTGCTGGCCGAGGCCGCGCGCCGCCTCGCCGCGGTTGGAGCCGTGCACCAGATGCTCTACCTGGGCGACAGCCTGCACGGCGTGCCGGGCGAGGCCTTCCTCCGGCGCATCGGCAGTGCCGTCCTGGCCGGACTGGGCGCGCCCCACGAGCTGAGCATCTCCGCCGAGCCTATCGAGATCGCCAATGATGCCGCCGTGCCGCTCGGCCTCGTGCTGAACGAGCTGCTGGTGAACGCCGTCAAGCATGGCTGCCCCGACGGGCCCGTCGCCGGCTGCATCCGCATCATCCTGCGCCGCCTGCCCGGCTCACCCCTGGTCGAACTGAGGGTCGAGGATGACGGGCCGGGATTCACGGTGGACGCCGCAACCCGGACCGGTTCTTCGGGGTTGAAGCTGGTCGTGGGACTGGCTCGGCAGTTGAACGGGGAGTTGTCGGTGACCGCAGGGCCGCTGGGCGGCACCGAGGCGGTGCTGCGCTTCCCGCAGCTGGAGGCCGAAATACGGCGGAATGGAGAGGAGTTCGCCTGACATGTCGCAGACAGACCACAGCGACACGGCGGTGCTGATGCGGAGAGAGGCGGACCCACCCGGCCGCCTGGTCCGGGGGGCGGATGACCGGCAGGGAGGGGAAGGCCCGATCCGCGGCCGCGTGCTGATCGTGGAGGACGAATTCTTCGTTGCCATGGACGCCGAGGACAGCCTGACCGCGGCGGGCTTCACCGTCATAGGAATCGCCGCCACCGCCGACGCCGCCGTGGCGCTGGCCGAGGCGCAGTTGCCCGACATCGTGCTGATGGACATCCGGCTGGTGGGGCCGCGCGACGGCATCGATGCGGCGGCGGAGATCCGAGAGCGCTTCGGCATTCCCGCTGTGTTTGCCACCGCCCATTCTGACGCGGCGACGCGGCGCCGGGCGGAAGCGGCCGCTGCGCCGCTTGGCTGGCTGGCCAAGCCCTACACCCGCGCCGAGGTCACCGCCTTGCTGGGCAACGCACTGCGCCGCTACGGCCAGCGGTAGCGGCGCCGTCCGCTACATGCCGAGCGCGCGCTTGTAGAGGTCGAGCAGTGTCTCCTGCTCCTCCACCTCGGCAGGCTCCTTGCGGCGCAGCATGATGAGTTGGCGGATCACCTTCGGCTCGAACCCAGCCGACTTGCTCTCCGCATAGATGTCCTTGATGTCGGAGGCGAGCGCCTTGCGCTCCTCCTCCAGCCGCTCGATGCGTTCGATGATGGAGCGCAGCCGGTCGGAGGCGATGCCGCCGACATCGGCGTCAGGCGCATTGGCCTGGCGGGCGCGGCTTGCGGCAGCCCCGGAATCTGGATCGGTGTCGAAGGGCACGTCGGACATGGGGCGCCTCGGTGGAAAGGGGTGGGGCGTGGGGCACGCCCTGGGGGCATGCGCCGCGCGGAAAGGCGCTTCGGCCCGTGGCCCTGATCTAGAGGGAAATCCCACGGCGCGGAAGCGCCCTGGCGAAGCGGCGCGGAAGCGCCCTGGCGAAGCGGCGCGGAAGCGCCCTGGCGAAAAGCCGGGGAAGCGGCATGGCATCGGCGCCCCGCGTGCGGCCTCAGCCGTGCCTGCCCATCGCGTCCTTGAAAGCCGCCTGCTGCGCGTCGCTGGCCTCCTTCTGGTTGGCCGCCTGCCAGGCCTTGTAGTCCATGCCGTAGACGATCTCGCGCGCGGCGGGCGTTTCCAGCGCGGTGCCCGCCTCGGCGGCGGCCTCCTGATACCAGCGGCTGAGGCAGTTCCGGCAGAAGCCGGTCAGGTTCATCATGTCGATGTTCTGCACGTCCGTGCGGTCACGCAGATGCGCCACCAGCTTGCGGAAGGCCGCGGCCTCGATGCGGTCGCGGGTGGCGGCGTCCAGGCTGGCGGCGGCGCCACGGGTGAGGTCGGCTTCGGGCTGGGGGGCGGGCATGGCGTCGGTCTCCTGTGCTCTCCCTCTCAGATGCGTCCGCAGGGGCGCGGCTTCAATCGGGGCTGTTGTCGCCGCGGATGGCGGCGATGACGGCCTCGGTCACGTCGTCCATGCGCGCCGTGCCGCCGAGGTCCGCCGTCAGCACGCCCTGGGCCGTGGCGGCCTCGATGGCGCGCATCAAGCGGCGGGAGCCCGCATGCTCGCCCAAATGCTCCAGCATCATGCAGGCGGTCCAGAAGGTGGCGATGGGGTTGGCCACCCCCTGCCCCATGATGTCGAAGGCCGAGCCGTGGATGGGCTCGAACATCGAGGGGTAGCTGCGCGAGGGGTCGAGGTTGGCGGTGGGGGCCACGCCCAGCGAACCGGCCAACGCGCCGGCCAGGTCGCTCAGAATGTCGGCGTGCAGGTTGGTGGCCACCACCGTGTCGATGCCGGCGGGCTTGCGGACCATGCGGGCCGCCATGGCGTCCACCAGTTCCTTCTCCCAGCGGACATCAGGGAAGTCGGCCGCGACATGGGCCGCCACCTCGTCCCAGAACACCATGCCGTGGCGCTGCGCGTTGGACTTCGTCACCACCGTCAGCAGCTTGCGCGGGCGGGACTGCGCGATGGAAAACGCCGTGCGCATGATGCGCTCCACGCCCGCGCGGGTGAAGATGGAGGTCTCGGTCGCCACCTCGATCGAGTGGCCGCGATGGGCGCGGCCGCCATGGCCGGCATATTCGCCCTCGCTGTTCTCGCGCACGATCACCCAGTCGATGGCGCCGGGAGCGAGGCCCCGCAGCGGGCTTTCCAGGCCGGGCAGCACGCGCGTGGGCCGGATGTTGGCGTATTGGTCGAAGCCCTGGCAAATGGCCAGGCGCAGCCCCCACAGCGTCACGTCATCGGGCAGATGCGGGTCGCCCACCGCGCCGAAATAGATGGCGTCGAAGCCCTTCAGCACCTCCAGCCCGTTCTCGGCCATCATCCGCCCGGTCTGGCGGTGGTAATCGCTGCCCCAAGGGAATTCGGTGACATCCAGGGAAAAGTCGCCGGCGCGCTCGGTCAGCGCGCGCAGCACGGCGAGGCCGGCGGGGATGACCTCCTGGCCGATGCCGTCGCCGGGGATGGCCGCGATCTTGTGGGTGCGCATGGGGTGCCTCGTTGCAATCCCGGGCGGATTGCCATGGCGGGCGGGGACAGGCCAGTCCCCTACCAGCCCCCCTTTACCAACCCTGGGTGCCGGGCGCGCCCTTGAAGGGCCCCTCCACATCGGGCGTGCCCCAGCCGCCCTAGAAGCCGCCGGGCTGGGGCTCCACTTGGTCCTCGTCCACGAAGCAGGCATCCACCCGGCCCGCATACAGCGCCACGTGCCCGGCGATGGCGGCAAAGGCGGGTGTCGGGTCGGGGTAGGACCACGCCGCGCGCGCGGCCAGCTTGCCGCCGCCCACGAGGTCGAAATAGCGCGCGCTGCCTTTCCACTCGCAGAAGCTGGAGCCCGCCGCAGGCACCAGCGCGCCTGGGGCGAAGGCGTCGGCCGGGATGTACCAGCTGGGAGGGTGCCAGGTTTCCAGCACCCGCCAGCAGTCCTGGCTGTCCACAATGACCTGCCCGCCCAGGATCACGCGCACCCGGCGGCCGCTCGGTTCAAGGCGGTGCGGGCGGGGGTA
>JBHYDO010000090.1:247-15169 GCA_051860645.1 Roseococcus sp. | reverse complement strand
AACGAGTTGCTGGACCTGTCGCGCATCGAGGCCGGCAAGCTGGACATCCACCCCGCCCCCTTCAGCCTGGCCGACATCGTGAAGGATGTGCTGGACCTGCTGGCGCCCGCCGCGGCCGAGAAGGGCATCGAATTGTCGGCGAGCCTGGACCACCTGCTGCCGGCGCAGTTGGTGGGCGATGCGATGCGCATCCGCCAGGTGCTGCTGAACCTCGCCGACAATGCCGTGAAATTCACCCATCGTGGCAGCGTGGAATTGCGTCTGGCTGCCCTGCCCGAGGGTCATGTGGGCTTCGCCGTGACCGACACCGGCATCGGCATCCCGCCGAAGCTGCGACAGAAGCTGTTCACCCGCTTCACCCAGGTGGGCGCGGGTGGCGAGCAGTCGGGCTCGGGCCTTGGGCTGGCCATCTGCCAGCGCCTCGTGGCGTTGATGGGCGGGCAGATCGCGGTCGACAGCACCCAGGGGCGCGGCAGCACCTTCTTCTTCGACCTGCCGCTGCCGTCCGTTCCTGCCTCCGGCGCACCACCCAGCCGGCTGGCGCCGCGGCGCGAAGCCGCGCCCGCTGCACTGGCACATGGGCGCATCCTGCTGGCCGAGGACGGCAAGGCAAATCAACTCGTCGCCGCCGCCATCCTGCGCAAGGCCGGCTATACGGTGGATTTGGCGCGCGACGGGGCCGAGGCCGCGGCGTCGGCCGAATCCGGCGATTACGACCTGATCCTGATGGATCTACGCATGCCGCTGATGGATGGCTACGCCGCCACCCGCGCCATCCGTGCCATCCGCGGTGCGCGCAGCCGCGTGCCCATCATCGCCATGACGGCCAGCGTGATGCCCGGCGATGCCGAGCGCTGCCTCGAGGTCGGCATGGACGGGCACCTGCCCAAGCCGCTGGACAAGCTGGAATTGTTGCGGGCGGTCGAGCGCGTGCTGGCCACCCGCCCGCGCCGCCCGCTGCACCTGGTGCCCGAGCCCGAGGCCCAATTGCAGGCGCCGCTGCTGGACCGCGAGACGCTGGAGGAGTTGCGCGCCGCGGTCGGCCCCGGCCGCCTGCCCCGGCTGATCAGCGTCTTCGCCTCGGAGACCAAGGACCGCGTGCGCCGGATGCATGGCCTGACCGACCCGATCCGCATCGAGGAAGAGGCGCACAGCCTCAAGGCCTCGGCCGCCACCTTCGGCGCCACCGCGCTGCGCGACGCAGCCCGGGAGCTGGAAGAGGCGTGCCGTGCCGCCAACCAGCCGGCATGGCGGCAAATCCTCGACGCGCTGCCGGGCCTCGCAGAGCGCAGCATCGCCGCCTTCCCCATGGCGCGCGGCGAGGGGCGCGGACGCATGGCGGAAGAGGGCGGCGCCGAATAGGCGCCCCTATCCCCGTCCAGACAGGGCGCGCAGCCGGAGGGCGATGGCTTCCAGCTCCTCCAACGCCTCGAGCAAGCCTGGCGCTTCCGCCGACGGGTCGGCGGCGAGGGGCAGTTCCGGCTCTCCCTCCGCCAGCAGGCGCTGCACGCCCTTGATGGTGTAGCCCTGGGTGTAGAGCAGGTCCGCAATGCGCTTGAGCAGCGCCAAGTCCTCAGGCCGGTAGTAGCGGCGGCCGCCGCCGCGCTTCAATGGCTTGAGCTGCGGAAACTTGGTCTCCCAGAAGCGCAGCACGTGCTGCGGAACGTTCAGTTGCTCGGAGGCCTCGCTGATGGTGCGGAAGGCCTGCGCCGACTTGCGTGGCCGCTGGCGGGCCTCGGTCTCGGCCACCCCGCTCATGCGCGGCCACCGCCCTTGGGCAGCGGCGCACCATTGATGCGGGCCTTAAGCACCTGGCTGGGCCGGAAGGTCAGGACGCGGCGGGGCAGGATGGGCACCTCCACGCCGGTCTTGGGATTGCGCCCGATGCGCTGGCCCTTCTCGCGCAGCAGGAAGGTGCCGAAACCAGAGATCTTCACGGTCTCACCCGCCTCAAGCACGGCGGCGATCCGTTCGAGCACTGCCTCGAGCAGGTCGGCGGATTCATGCCGGGACAGCCCGACCTCCGCGTAGATCGCCTCTGCCAAGCCGGCCCGCGTCAAGGTTTCCATGGCGCCCCACCCACAAGTGCCTGAGCCGCAAACAAAGCCAGGACTGGGCGGGCGCGTCAATCCGTTTTGCCAAGCCAGCGAGTAGGATTTTCCAGGCGCCAATTCACGACATGCGTTGATCAGAAGCGAACCAGCGCGGCGCCCCAGGTAAGGCCACCCCCAATCGCCTCCAGCAACACCATGTCGCCCGGCCGGATGCGTCCATCCTCAACCGCCACCGCAAGCGCCAGGGGCACCGAGGCGGCGGAGGTGTTCGCGTGCCGGTCCACCGTCACAACAACACGTTCCGGCGGCAGGCCGAGCTTGCGGCCCATCGCTTCGATGATGCGGATGTTGGCTTGGTGCGGCACCAGCCAGTCCACGTCGCCGCGGACGAGCCCATTGGCGGCCAGCGCCTCCTCCACCACGGCCGCGAGCTTGCCGACGGCGAGCTTGAAGACCTCCCGCCCCGCCATGCGCAAGGGGCCGGCGGTTCCTTCCACGTAGAGGATGTCGGCATGCCGCCCATCGGCATGCAGGTGGGTGGACAGGATGCCCCGGCCATCCGCCCGCTCCTCCGCGCGGAGGAACACCGCGCCCGCGCCGTCGCCGAACAGCACGCAGGTGCCGCGGTCGGTCCAGTCCATGATGCGGGAATAGACCTCGGTGCCGATCACCAGCGCGGTACGGGCCTGCCCCGCCCGCAACATCGCGTCGGCGATAGACAACGCATAGATGAAGCCCGTGCAGGCGGCCGAGACGTCGAAGGCGAAGCCGCGCTCCATCCCCAATTCGCGCTGAATGTGCGCGGCAGTGGACGGGAAGGCGTTGTCCGGGGTGGCGGTGGCCACGATCACCATGTCCACCTCGGCCGCCGTGGCGCCGGCCTGCGCCAGCGCACGGCGGGCGGCCTCGGCCCCCAGGCTCGTGGCGCTTTCGCCCGGGCCCGCGATGTGCCGGCGCGTGATGCCGCTGCGCTCGCGGATCCATGCGTCCGAGGTGTCGAGATCGTACAGGGCCGACAGCGCGTCATTGTCCAGCACCAGCGCGGGCAGGCAGCCGCCGCACCCCAGGATCACGGAACGAAGGGGCATGGCCGCGTGTCAGTCCTGCCGTGCAACGAGAGGGGAGGTCGGGGGAGCCAGGCGCGAGAGGCTCTCACGGATCTGCTGGGTGAAGCCGTGCGTCACCATGTCCATGGCCACATCCACGGCATGGGCGAAGCCGGTGGCATCCGTCCCGCCATGGGACTTCACCACCACGCCGTTCAGCCCCAGCAGGATGGCGCCGTTGTAACGCCGCGGGTCCATCCATTCGCGCAGCCGCTCCAGCGCGGGGCGGGCCAGCAGATAGCCCAGCCGGGCCGGGACGGAGGAGGTGAAGACCTGCTTGAGCAGGCCGCCCATGAGCTTGAGCGCGCCCTCGCCGGTCTTGAGCGCGACATTGCCGGTGAAGCCGTCCATCACCACCACGTCCACCGTGCCGGCCGCGATGTCATGCCCCTCGATGAAGCCGTGGAAGTTCAGGCCGGTGGAGGGGCCACGCAGCACGTCCGCCGCCTGGCGCACGCGCTCGTCGCCCTTGAGTTCCTCGCTGCCCACGTTCATCAGGCCGATGGAAGGGGCGGGCAGGCCGAGCACGGCGCGGGCGAAGGCATCGCCCATGATGGCGAACTCGACCAGGTTGCGCGCGTCGCACTGCACATTGGCGCCAAGGTCGAGCATGACCACGTCGCCGCGTGCGGAGGGGGCGATGGCCGCGAGTGCCGGGCGGGCGATCTCGGGCATGGTCTTCACGACGATCTTGGCCAGCGCCATCAACGCGCCCGTATTGCCGGCCGAGACGACCCCCGCCGCCTCACCGGCGGCCACGGCATCGATCGCAAGACGCATCGAGGAGTTCCGACCCTGGCGCAGCGCCTGGGTCGGCTTCATGTCCCCCGGGATGGCGTCCGGCGCGTGGCGGATGGCGCAGAGCTTGGCAGCCCCCGGCCGGGTGGCCAGCAGCGGCGTGAGCTTCGCCTCGTCGCCAACAAGCAGGAAGCGCGCCTGCGGGTGCCGTTCCGCAGCGAGTTCCAGCCCGTCGAGGATGGACTGCGGAGCATGATCCCCGCCCATCGCATCAATGGCGAGGGAAAAGCGCCGCAGGCTGCCCTCGGCGGGCGTTGCCACATTCACCGCAGAACAGTCCCGCGCTGCCCGGCCTCAGAGATTGACGACCGATTTTGCACCGTCGCCAGCCGCGACCACCTCGCGGCCGTCATAATGGCCGCAGGAGGAGCAGACATGGTGCGGGCGCTTCAGTTCGCCGCAGTTCGAGCACTCCACATGCGCCTCCTTCACCACCGCATGGTGGCTGCGCCGCATGCCGCGGCGAGAGGGAGACACCTTCTTCTTCGGGACGGCCATCGAGCCAGCCTTTCCAATTCAATAGGGATACCGGGGCGGAAGCCGGCCCAAGCGTTTTCACCGTTGCGGGCGCAACGGCATGAAGCCGGGGCGAATAGCACCTGCCGTGCCAAGGGCGCAACCTACCCTGGGCGCTTCAACCTCGCCAACATTGCAAAGGGGCCATGCGGACCGGCATCGCCCGGGTCGTCGGGGCGCTTGGCGCAGGGCGCCTTCGGGTAGGGATCGAGCGCCAGCGAGAGCTGTTGCGCCAGCGCCTCGCCCAGGTCCACCACGCCGCCCGGCCCCTCGATGTCGTCGGGATCGTCGTCGCCGTCGCTGGGCTCCAGGCCGTCGGGCAGCAGGCGCCAGGCGACCCCCTCCTCAACGCGCTGCCGCACCGGCTCGAGGCTCACCACGCATTCCTGCTCGACCTCGGCGCGCATCAGGCCGGTCACGGCGATGCGCCCCTCCTCGAGCGGCAGCAGCGTGAGGTCGGCGGCCAGGGCATGCACTGCAAGGATCCCCATGCGGCGCGCGAGGGCGGCGCATTGCGCGGCGTCCGCCTCCAGCCGGAGCGCCTGGCCGGCGGCAGGTACATGGGCCAGTACCAGCGGGTGCGGGAATTCCGGCGTCACGCGAAGACGGCCCGGCCGGCGGCGAAGCCCTCGAACCCCTGGCCCTCAAGCACGGTTGCCATGGCGTGCGCCCGCGCCGCCAAGGCCGCCGGAGCACCCTCGGGCGGCGGGTGTCCGGCCCAGACATTGCGGGCCAGCGCCGCCTGAAGCTCCGCCATGTCGCCACCATCCAGCGCCGCGGCATAGGCCTGGGCCCGGCCGTGGAAGCCCTCCCACAGCTGCTTCACCCGCTTGCCGACGCTGAGATCGCCGATGCCCATCTCGCGCAGGTTCACGTCCATGTCGGAGAACATCGCATCGAAGACGGACTGCGCCAGTTCCTGCGCGGGCTTGTCGGCGAAGCCGCGCAACCGGCGGATCAGCACGCCGACATGCAGGGCGACCAGCTCGAACCGCCCGGCCGCCGTATCGGGCACGCCCAGATCGGAATAGAATTCCGGCGCCCGGGCGGCGGCGACCGCGGCGCCGTAGAGCTCGAATCCCGTCCGCTCATAGGGGCGGCGGCGCAGCAGGCCGAACAATGCCATGGGGTCCCATCCTGGCAGGGGCGCGCATTGACCGCGGCGGCCCGGTATCGCTAGAGGGTGCAGATGGTCCGACCCTCCCGACTGGTCAACATCCGCCCTGAACCGAGGCGCGCCAGCCTGCTGGCGCTGCTGCTCTTGGGCGGCTGCGCCTACCTGCCGCCCCTGCCGGAGCGGCCGCGCGACGTCTTCACCACCCCGGCCATCAACCGGGGCCACGCCGTGACGGCCGACCAGCTCCGCCAGGTCACCCCGGGCGTCTCGACCCGTGCCGACGTACAGGCCGCGCTGGGCAGCCCCAGCCACACCGGCACCTTCACCGAGGATGAGTGGTACTACATCAGCGCCGTCAGCCAGGTGCGGCCGGCACGCTCGCTGGCGGTGCGAAACCAGCGCGTGGTTGTGGTGGCCTTCGATGGCGCCGGCATGGTGCGCGAGGTGCGCCAGGTGGACGAGACGACGATGCCACGCGTGGCCTTCGTGGCGCGCGAAACCCCCTCGCCCGGCACCGAGCGCACCATCCTGCAGACGCTGTTCGGCAATGTGGGCCGCGTCGGCCCCGGCCTGGGTGGCGCTGGGCAGCAGACGCCGGGCAGCGCGGGCACCGGATCGGGCCGCTGACCGCAAGGCTGCTGCGCGCCGACATGGCCCCTGCGCGCTGGACTTATGCGGAATTTGGCGCAAACTGAGCGTTTCCGGCGGCATTTCGTCGCCGGATGAACGCCAAGAGGAGCGCCGTCGCGTGATCCCCGCCCTGATGCCCACCTACAACCGTGCCGACCTCGCTTTCGAGCGGGGCGAAGGCGCCTGGGTGTGGACGACGGACGGCCGACGATTCCTCGACTTCGGCTCCGGCATCGCCACCTCCAGCCTTGGCCATGGCAACCCGCATCTGGTGAGGGCGATCGCCGAGCAGGCTGCGCGGGTGATGCACGTGTCGAACCTGTACCGCGTGCCGCAGGCCGAGGAACTCGCCGCGCGCCATGTGGCGAATTCCTTCGCGGACAGCGTGTTCTTCTGTAATTCAGGGGCCGAGGCCAATGAAGGCATGGTCAAGGCGGTGCGGAAGTACCACGCCGAGAACGGCCATCCGGAAAAGTTCCGCCTGATCTGCTTCGATGGTGCCTTCCACGGACGCACCCTGGCCATGCTGGCGGCCACGGGCAACGAGAAATACCTGGCGGGCTTCGGCCCCGTGGTGGACGGCTTCGACCATGTGCCCTTCGGCAACATGAACGCCGTGCGCGACGCCATCGGTCCCACGACCGCGGGCATCATGATCGAGCCCGTGCAGGGCGAGGGCGGCGTGCGCCCGGCCGATCTGCGATTCCTCAAGGACCTGCGCGCCGTCTGCGACGAGTTCGGGCTGCTGCTGGCACTGGACGAGGTGCAGATCGGGATGGGCCGCTCGGGCAAGCTCTGGGCGCACCAATGGGCCGGCATCGAGCCCGATGTCATGTCCTCGGCCAAGGGGATCGGCGGCGGCTTCCCGCTCGGTGCCATCCTGGCCAAGGAAAAGGTGGCCAAGCACCTCAAGCCCGGTACCCATGGCACCACCTATGGCGGCGGCCCGCTGGCCTGCGCGGCCGGCAATGCCGTGCTGGACGTGGTGCTCGCCCCCGGCTTCCTGGAGCAGGTGGACCGCGTGGGCCGCCACCTCTGGCGCGGCTTCGAGGCGCTCGCTGTCAAGCACCCGCTCGTGGTGGAGGAGGCGCGTGGCGCGGGCCTGCTGCTCGGCCTCAAGCTGCGCCCGGAGGTGAGCAATGGCGAGATGCAGTCCGCCTGCGTGGCCGAGGGCCTGCTGACGGTGGCCGCCGGCATGAACGTCCTGCGCATCGCCCCCCCGTTGGTCATCACCGAGGTCGAGGCCGACGCGGCGCTGGAGATGCTGGACCGCGCCTGCCTGCGTCTGACCCCTTCCCAGGCCCGAGACGCCGCCAAGTGAGTGCGGCGCTGAAGAAGGACATGACGGGACGTGGCGCACCCCGCCACTTCCTGGAACTGATGGACATCGACCGCGCCAGCCTGCGCCGGATGCTGGACCTTGGCGCGCGTGCCAAGCGCGGGGACATGACGGACAAGCCGCTGGCCGGCAAGCACATCGCCATGATCTTTGAAAAGCCCAGCACGCGCACCCGAGTCAGCTTCGAGGTGGGAATCCGCCAGTTGGGCGGCGAGGTGGTGAGCCTCTCCAGCAAGGACACGCAACTCGGCCGCGGAGAGACGCCCGCAGACACGGCGCGCGTGCTCTCACGATACGTGGACGCCATCATCCTGCGCACCGACCGCGTCTCCAAGATGCGGGAGCTGGCGGAATACGCGACGGTGCCTGTCATCAACGGGCTGACGGACGTCTCCCATCCCTGCCAGCTCATGGCCGATGTCATGACCTTCGAGGAACACCGCGGCCCGATTGCGGGCCAGGTGGTCGCCTGGACGGGCGATGGCAACAACGTGGCACAGAGCTTTATCCAGGCGGCCGCACGTTTCGACTTCACGCTGCGCGTGGCCACGCCGCCGGAACTCGCCCCCAAGCCCGACCTGATCGCCTGGGCGCGGGCCGAGGGCGCGCGCGTCGAACTCACCTCCTCCCCGCAGGAGGCCGTCGCCGGCGCACGCTGCGTGGTGACTGACACCTGGGTCTCGATGAGCGACGACAAGACCAGCGCCCGCCAGCGCCACAACATGCTGGCGCCCTACCAGCTCAACAACGCCCTGCTGAAGCACGCCGCGCCCGACGCCATCGTCATGCACTGCCTGCCCGCCCACCGCGGCGAGGAAATCACCGACGAGGTGATGGACGGCCCGCAAAGCGTGGTGTTCGACGAAGCCGAGAACCGCCTGCACGCCCAGAAGGGCGTGCTGCTCTGGGCGCTGGGGCTGGCGTAGCCGCCGACCTCCGAAGCGGGGCCGCCGCTACAACCGCCCATGCTTCGCCCAAGCCATCGCGTCTTCCAGATGGTCGTCACCCCAGAACACCTCCCCTCCGACGGCGAAGCTGGGTGAACCGAACAGGCCGAGCGCGCGCGCCTCCGCGGTCGCCCGGTCGAGCTCCTGCACGATCTCGTCACTGTCGGCCATCGCAAGGATCCGTTCAATCGCGTCGCCCTGCCCGCTATCCATGAGCGCGAGACGGAGGTTCGACTCGCCGCCATTGCCCTCGCCGCCCTCAAACCAGTGGCGATACGCGGCGCGCACGAAGGCCGGCCCCCACCCCTCGCGCATTCCCAGCGTCGCCACCCGGTTCGCACGCGGGGGATTGGGGGCGGGATACGGCGCGGGGAGGCGGACCGTCAGCCCGAGCCTGTCGGCGCGCCGCGCGATGTCGCGCCACATGTAGGCCATCTTCGGCGTGTCTGGCTGAAATGGCAGCTGCGCGGCGCCCGTGAGCGCCCCGACACCCCTGAAGCAGTGCATCCTGATCTCGACCCCCGCCGCGCGCGCGACCTCGGTGATCCGACTGGCCGTCAGAAAGGTGTAGGTGCTGCCCATGGTGAACCAGAAGTCGATTGCTGGCGTGGTCATCGCGTTCCCTCGTGGCGTCGTGAACCGCTCCGCCCCCCAAAAAGACGGCTCCCGGTGCGCGATCATGCGGCTTCGGCTCAGCCAGCAGCGATGCTGGCAGAGCCACTGATAGCATGGCGGAACGCCGTGGCGCTCCGCCGGGCAATGCGCTGCGCGCCGCGCCTGTCGGCTCGGCGCGGGCAACGGAGCGCTACCCCTCCAGCGCCGCTTCCACCGCCTGAGCGAGGGCCAGCAGGAGCTGGTCGCCCATGGCTTCGCCCATCAGCATCAGCCCCGCCGGGGCTTCGCCCGGGGTGTGGCAGGGCAGGCTGATGGCGCAGCGGTCCAGGATGTTGCCGATGGCGGTGTTGCGCAGCAGCAGCAGGTTGATGCGGTTGTATTCGGCTTCGTCCTCCACCTCAGCCAGGGCGGGCGGCGCGAGCGGCACGGTGGGGCAGAGCACGGCGTCGAAGGGCGCGGTGCGCCGGGAAGTGGCGGCGACGATGTCGGCGCGTTCGCGCAACGTGTCCAGGTAGTCGGCGGCGGACATGCGCTCGCCCCGGCTGATGCGCTTCAGGATGCGCGGGTCGTAGCGCGTACCGGCGCTGATGATCAGGTCGCGGTGCCAGTGGAAGGCCTCGCTGGCGGTCAGGCCGCCCTTGGCGTTCATCGCGGGGATGCGGTCGAGTTCCGGAAGGGCCAGATCCGTCAGCTTCGCGCCGGCGGCTTCCAGGCGTGCGAGCGCCCGGGCGTAGGGGCGGGCCACCTCGCCCTCCATGCCCTCCTCTACGGTGGTGGTAAGGATGGCCAGGCGCAGGCCGGCTAGGCTCATCGGCGGCAGCGGCGCGAAATTCTCCACGCCGGCGATGAACGCATCGAGCACGGCGCAGCACCCCACCGAGCGCGCCAGCGGCCCCACCGAGTCGAGCGAAGGCGAGAGGGGCAGCACCCCCTCGATCGGCACGCGCCGCGCCGTCGGCTTGAACCCCACCACGCCGCACAGCGCGGCCGGGATGCGGCAGGAGCCACCGGTGTCGGTGCCGAGGCCACCGAATCCCATGCCATCGGCCGCCGCGACGGCAGCCCCGGAGGAGGAGCCCCCCGGCAGCCGCCCCGTCGCCCGGTCCCAGGGGGAAAGCGGCGTGCCGTAGTGCGGGTTCACGCCGAGGCCGGAGAAGGCGAACTCCGTCATGTTCGTGCGCCCCAGCACGATGAAGCCCTGGCGCAACAGGCGCTGCACAACGGGGGCGTGCGCCGCCGCGGGCGGCGCCCCCTCGCGCGCGACCGACCCCGCCATGGTGGTGACGCCCGCCTCGTCGAACAGATCCTTGATGGTGATGGGAATGCCGGCATAGCGGCTCGGCGCGCGCCCGGCCTTGCGCAGCGCGTCCATGGCCAGCGCGGCGTCGCGCGCCGCCTTCACGTGCAGTGTGGTGAAGACACGCGGCCCCTCGCCCGCCTGGGCGCGGGCCAGCGCATCCTCGACCAGCGAGGCGGAGGTCACCTGGCCCGTCTCCAGCCCGATGGCGGCGAGTTCGATGGTCGGGAAGTCGTGGCGCGGCATCTGGTCCCCCTGGCTTGCCCGCGCAGTATCGGCCAGCCGGGCTAGGCCGGGAAGAAGCGGTTCGCCGGCCGGGCAAGGCCGAGGTGGTCGCGCAGGGTATGGCCCTCGTAGTCGGTGCGGAACAGGCCCCGCCGCTGCAACTCGGGCACCACGAGCCGGATGAAGCGCTCCAGGCCAGTTGGCACCACGGGTGCGGCGATCATGAAGCCGTCGCAGCCCTGGCCGCGATACCACTGCTCCATCTGGTCCGCGACCTGCGTGGCGCTGCCCCGAAACAGGTTGCCGGCCATCTGCGGCAGGATGGCGCGGCTGGCCTGGCGGATGGTCATGCCCTCGCCGCGCGCGCGGGCGACGATGGCCTGGGCGATGCCCGTGGGGCCAACCTCGGCGGTATCGAGGTCCGGGAAGGGCTGGTCCAGGGCCGCCATGGGCAGCTTCAATCCAGTCATCTTGTTGAGGTAGTCCAGCGCCACGGCGTCGGGCACCAGCGCGTCGAGTTCCTCGGACAGGCGCTCGGCCTCCTCCGCCGTCTCGCCCACCATGATGGTGACGCCGTTCAGGATCTTGAGGCTTTCCGGCGCGCGGCCGTACTTGGCCAGCCGCCCCTTCAGGTCGGCGTAGAGGGCCTGGGCGCGGGGCAGCGTGCCCTCGATGGCGAAGACGCAATCGGCGGTGGCGGCGGAAAGCTCCTTCCCCGTCTCCGATTGCCCGGCCGAGAACACCAGCGGGTGCCCCTGCGGCGGCCGTGGCGCGTTCAGCGGCCCCGCCACCTGGAAATGCTTGCCCCGGTGGTTCAGTGCGTGGACACGGGCGGGGTCGAGGAAACGGCCGCTCGCCTTGTCCTGCGGGAAGGCGTCGTCCGCCCAGGAATCCCAAAGCCCCTTGACGATTCCGGCGAATTCGAAGGCGCGCTCATACCGATCGTCGCGCGGCACATGCGCCTCGTGGGAAAAATTCAGGGCGTCGCCGGGGTTGGAGGTGGTGACCAGGTTCCACCCCGCCCGCCCGCCGCTCAGGTGATCGAGCGAGGCGAAGCGCCGCGCCACCGAGAAGGGGTTGTCATAGGTGGTGGTGGTGGTGGCGACCAGGCCGATGCGCGTGGTCACCATGGCCAGCGCCGACAGCAGCGTCACCGGCTCGAAGATGCCCGGCCGGTCGGAGGGCGAGGTGGCGGCGAAGAGGTCCGGCTTGTCCATGTTCCGTACGCCATTGCCATCGGCCAGGAACAGCAGGTCGAACTTGCCGGCCTCGGCGATTTGCGCGAGGCGCACGGCATTGGCGAGGTTGGCGGCCGGGCGGTCCCAGGCGTCGAGGTGCCGCCATTCGCCCACATGGCTGCCCTGGGCGTTGGCGTTGGCGGCAAGGATCATGGGCATGGCGTTCCCCCGGAGGCACTGTCGTCCTCCAGGATTGGCCGCGGGGGATGGGGTGGCAAGGCGGCCCCCCAACCATCAGCAGGGGCTGGGAATCTCCGTCAGCTCCGCCAGCTCGCCCTTCACGCGGAAATCGCCGAAGTCCATCAGCAGCTCATCGGCCACGCCATTCTCGTAGTAGCGCAGGCTGACCTCGTAGCTGGGGGTGGAGGCGCCGCCCTGGGCCGCCTGGTCCCGGTCGAAGAAGGCGATGCGCATGCGGGCACTGCCGAGCGGCGCCAGCAGCGGGAATTGCGCGTTGGGCTGGGGCGCCGTCCAGCCGCCGGAGATGATGGTGGTGGTGTCCTGCGCGCCCTCGTCGCTGGTGCCGTCGAACAGCGGCGCCACCAGGATGCGCTGGCCTCCGCGTGCGGCGGCCAGGCTGCGCATGGTGTGCAGCATGGGCAGAAGGGTACCGGGGGGCAGGCGTTCCTCGGCCGTGCTGGGTTCGGTGTACTGGACGGTGCCGCCCTCGGGCGTCAGTTCCGCCGTGCCGGCGACGCGGGAGGTGACGGCGCCCTCGGTGATCTGGGTGAGCGAGAAGCGCAGCCGCCGCCCGTCCTTTCCCTCCAGCGTGTTGTATTCGGAGCTGGTCTCGATGGCGTTGCCGTCGCGGTCCTGGATGATGAGGGTGAAGCGCTGCCGCGCCGCCCAGGCGTCGCAGGCGTCCAGGATGTCGAACAGCATCAGCCCCTGCGCCGAGGCCACGCCCGCACCGTCGCGCGTGCCGTCCAGCGTGAGGCGGTAGGCGGCGCGGTGCGCCAGCATACGCTCGTGCCCCGGCTCGAAGCCGGGATTGGCGGGGGCGGGGGCTGGCTGCTGCGCCGGCACCGCGGGCGCGAGCAGCAGCAGGGCGAAGCCGGTCAGGAGGGCGCGTCGGATCATGGCGCGCATTCTAGCCCTTTACGGCGCCGGGCGCAGCCTTCGCGGGCGGCAGCGAAACACGCAGTGACAATTCCTTCAGCCGCGCCTCCTCCACCGTGGAGGGCGAGCCCATCATCAGTTCCTCGCCCTGCTGGTTCATGGGGAAGAGGTTCACCTCGCGCAGGTTCGGCTCCTCGGCCAATAGCATCACGATGCGGTCGATGCCGGCCGCCATGCCGCCGTGCGGGGGCGCGCCGAAGCGGAAGGCGTTCAGCATGCCGCCGAACCGCTCCTCCACCGCTTCGGGCGGATAGCCCGCGATGCCGAAGGCCTTCACCATGATCTCGGCCTTGTGGTTGCGGATGGCGCCCGAGGCCATCTCATAGCCATTGCAGACGATGTCGTACTGGTAGGCCGGGATGGTCAGCGGGTCCTGGGTTTCCAGCGCCGCCATTTCGCCCTGCGGCATGGAGAAGGGGTTGTGGCTGAAGTCCACCTGGCCCGTGTCCTCGTTCAGTTCATAGAACGGAAAGTCGGTGATCCAGCAGAAGCGGAAGCCGGACTTCTCGGTCAGCCCCAGCTCATTGCCCAGGCGCAGGCGGGTCTGGCCGGCGAACTTCGCCGCATCGGCCTCCTTGCCGGCGGCGAAGAACACCGCGTCGCCGGGGTTCAGCCCGCAAGCGAGCCGGATGGCCTCGGCGCGGTTCGCCTCGAGGTTGCGCGCGATCGGGCCTTTCGGACCCTCGGCATCGAAGGTGATGTAGCCGAGCCCGCCCGCGCCCTGCTCGCGCGCCCATTCGTTCAGCTTGTCGAAGAAGCTGCGCGGGTTGCCGCCGGCGCCCGGCGCCGGGATGGCGCGCACGACGCCGCCGCCCGCCGCGATCTTGGCGAACAGCCCGAAGCCCGAGCCGGCGAACTGCGCTGTCACGTCGCGGATCACCAGCGGGTTGCGCAAATCGGGCTTGTCGGAGCCGTAGTCGAGCATGGCCTGTGCATAGGGAATGCGGACCCAGGGCCCGGCATCCACGTGCCGCCCCTCGGCGAATTCCTCGAAGGTGCCGCGGATGACCGGCTCCATTGCCGCGAAGACGTCCTCCTGCGTGACGAAGCTCATCTCCACGTCGAGCTGGTAGAACATCAGCGTGCGGTCGGCCCGCCCCGCCTCGTCGCGGAAGCAGGGGGCGATCTGGAAGTAGCGGTCGAAGCCGGCCACCATGGTCAGCTGCTTGTATTGCTGCGGCGCCTGCGGCAGGGCGTAGAACTTGCCCGGGTGCAGGCGGGCGGGCACCAGGAAGTCACGCGCGCCCTCGGGCGAGCTGACCGTCAGGATCGGCGTCTGGAACTCGTTGAAGCCGATCTCGATCATGCGGCGGCGGATGCTGTCGATGATGCGCGCGCGCTGGATCATGTTGCGCTGCAGCCGCTCGCGCCGCAGGTCGAGGAAGCGGTAGCGCAGGCGCATCTCCTCCGGCGCCTCCTGCTCCTGCGCGACCTGGAAGGGCAGCACGTCGGCGGCGGACTGCACCACCATCTCGCGCACCCGCAGCTCGATGGCGCCGGTGGGCAGCTTCTCGTTGATGGTCCCAGGCTCGCGGTTCACCACCTCGCCCGTGACGGTGATGACGCTTTCGACCCGCACGGCATCGGCCACCTCGAAGACGCCCGAGCCGGAGGGCACCACGCATTGCGTGATGCCGTAATGGTCGCGCAGGTCGAGGAACAGCAGCCCGCCATGGTCGCGCTTGCGGTGCACCCAGCCGGAGATGCGTGCGGTGATGCCGGCGTGCTCGGCGCGAAGGGCGCCGCAGGTGTGGGTGCGGTAGGCGTGCATGGGGACCTTGGCTTGGAATTCAGCCCGGGAAAGGGCCTTGCCCCCCGCCGGAAGTCAAGCCACCGGCAAGCCAGCCACCTTGCGCGCCCGCCACGAAACCCTAAACGCAAAGCCATGGGCGGGGGGGGGGGGGCGGGCGCCCGGCGGGGG
>JBHYDO010000090.1:0-232 GCA_051860645.1 Roseococcus sp. | reverse complement strand
CAGACCCCCCGCCTCGTCACCTCCGCCCAGGACCTCGCCGCGCTGTGCGAACGCCTCCGCGCCGAGGCCTTCGTGACCGTGGACACCGAGTTCATGCGCGAACGCACCTACTGGCCCGAGCTCTGCGTCGTGCAGCTCGCCGGGGATCATGAGGTGGCCGTGGTGGACGCCCAGGCCGAGGGCATGGACCTGGCCCCGCTGGGCGAGCTCCTGGCCGACCCCGCCGTGGTGA
>JBHYDO010000089.1:0-15202 GCA_051860645.1 Roseococcus sp. | reverse complement strand
AGGCCCGTGCGGAGGAAGAAATCATCGCCGCCCAGCCAGTAGAACACGTCGCTGCCCAGCGTCGCGATCACGAGCGCAATGGGGAAGTGCACCATCATGGCATGGATGGGATGCCCCACCAGCGCCACGGCCGAGCCGGTGCCCTCGCGCTCGATCGCCTCCATGATGGGGCTGGTGTGATGCACATCCGAGCGTTCTTCCGCGGGAATGTCCTTCTGGGTGGTCTCCGACATGGGGGTCCTTTCGTGGCGGCGCTGCCGCTGCTGGGCTGCGAGGGGCAGCTCTCCACCCTCCAACCCGCCGGACCCGTCGCGGGTTCCATCGCGACGCTGGGTTGGGTGATGATGTGGGGCAGCCTGCTGCTGACCGCCTTCATGACGGCGCTGTTCCTCTGGGTGGTCTGGCGGCCGGCCGCGGCGGCACGGATATCCGCGCGCGCCTGGATCATCTGGGGCGGCCTCATCCTGCCGGGTGCGGTGCTGCCGCCGCTGGTCGTCGCCTCGGTCGTGGTGGGCGAGCGGATCATGCCGCATGACACCGTCATGCGCATCGAGGCGCACGCGCATCAATGGTTCTGGACCTTCCGCTACCCCGACCATGGCGGCGGCACCACGCGCGACGTGCTGCATCTGCCGGCGGGCGAGCCGGTGGACATCCACATCACGGCCGAGGACGTGATCCATTCCTTCTGGGTGCCGCGCCTGGCCGGCAAGCTCGACGCGGTGCCCGGCCACACGAATGTGCTGCGCCTGCAGGCCGATGCGCCGGGGCGGCTCGAAGGCGTCTGCGCGGAATTCTGCGGCCTTGGCCACGCGCATATGCGCTTCGAGGTGCGCGTCCACGCGCCGGGCGACTTCGCCGGGGCGATCCCGCCGGAGGCCGCCCCCACCCCGCTGGAGGCGACCAGATGAGCCAGGACCCCATCCGCCTGCACAAGGCGCTCTCGCGCATCTGGGCCACGGGACCCGGCCTCGGCCGTCTCTCAGCGGTGAACCACAGCATCGTGGGCATGCGCTTCATGGTGACGGCGGCGTTCTTCTTCGCCATCGGCGGCATGTTGGCCATGCTGATCCGCGCGCAGCTGGCCACGCCGCAATCGGCCTTCGTGGGGCCGGAGATCTACAACCAGATCTTCACCATGCACGGCACCATCATGATGTTCCTCTTCGCCATCCCGGCGCTGGAGGGGCTGGCCATCTACATGCTGCCCAAGATGCTGGGCGCGCGCGACCTCGCCTTCCCGCGCCTCTCCGCCTACGGCTACTGGTGCTACCTGTTCGGGGGGCTGATCCTGATCTCGGCGCTGTTCCTGGGCGTGGCACCCGATGCCGGCTGGTTCATGTACGCGCCGCTGTCATCGAACGTGTATTCGCCCGGCATCAACGCCGACATCTGGCTGCTGGGCGTCACCTTCGTGGAAATCTCCGCGATGACGCTGGCCGTCGAACTGGTGGTCTCCATCCTGAAGCTGCGCGCGCCGGGCATGACGCTGCCGCGCATGCCCATCTTCGCGTGGTACATCCTGGTGACGGCGCTGATGATGGTGGTGGGCTTCCCACCGCTGATCCTGGGCTCGATCCTGCTGGAGATGGAGCGCGCCTTCGGCCTGCCCTTCTTCGACCCGATGCGCGGCGGCGACCCGCTGCTCTGGGCGCACCTGTTCTGGCTATTCGGCCACCCGGAAGTCTACATCATTTTCCTGCCGGCGGCGGGCGCGCTGTCCACCATCATCCCCGTCTTCGCGCAGCGGCCGCTGATCGCCTACAACGCGGTGGTCATCGCCATCGTGGTGCTGGGCTTCCTCAGCTTCCTGATCTGGGCGCACCACATGTTCACGGTGGGCATCCCGCATCTGTCGCTGGCCTTCTTCTCCTTCGGCTCGGCGCTGGTGGCGGTGCCCACGGCGGTGCAGATCTTCGCCTGGCTGGGCACGCTCGCGCATGGCAAGCCGCGCTGGGACGTGCCGATGCTCTACATCGCGGGCTTCCTGGTCGTCTTCGTCTTCGGCGGGCTGACGGGGGTTATGCTCGCCATGGTCCCCTACAACTGGCAGGTGCACGACACGCATTTCGTGGTGGCGCACCTGCACTATGTGCTGGTGGGCGGCTTCGTCTTCCCCATGCTGGCAGCGCTCTATTACTGGATGCCGCAGGTGACCGGGCGGCTGTCTGTCCATCGCCTGTCGGTGCCGGCCTTCTGGCTGCTCTTCGTGGGGTTCAACCTCACCTTCCTCATCATGCACTGGACCGGGCTGATGGGCATGCCGCGGCGCTACTACACCTATTCCGAGGGCGATGGCTGGGTGTGGCTGAACCTCGTCTCCTCCATCGGCGGCTTCCTGCTGACCATGGGCTTCGCGCTGGTGGCCATGGACGTGTTCCTGCAACGCAAGCTGGGCAAGCCCTTCCGCCGCGACCCCTGGCAGGCCGGCACGCTGGAATGGGCCATGCCCACGCCGGCCACGCCCTATGGCTTCGCGTCCCTGCCGCGCGTGGCGGTGCGGGCGGACCGGCTGGATGTGCGCCGGATCGGCCCGGAGCTGGCCGCTGGGCGCGGCTATCTCGGCCACGCCCGCAACGGCTGGCAGGAGACGCTGGGGGTGCACCGCACCACGGGCGAGCCCGATCAGGTCATCATCCTGCCGCGCCCCACCTTCGTGCCGCTGTATCTGGGCCTCTCCACCCTGGTGGCGGTGCTGGGCATGCTGTTCAAGATCTATCCGCTCGCGCTGGCTGCCGCCGCCGTCACCGCGGGCCTCTTCGTCTGGAGCGCGCGCGACGCGGGCCAGCGGCAAGACCATGGCGCCCTGCCCGTCGGACACGGGCTGGACCTGCCGCCCCACACCGAGGCCGATGACCCCCCGCCCCTCCTGGCCCTAGCCTTCACCCTGCTGGCGACCGGCACCATCCTGGCCTCGCTGCTCTTCGGGGTGCTCTATCTTTGGCTGAATGCACCCAACTGGCCGCCGGCGGAGGTGATGGCGCCCGGTCTGCTGCTGCCCGCCGGGATCGTGGCCGGCCTGGTGCTCGGGCCCCTCGGCGCGCGCATGGCGCGGGGCGCGGTGGCGGGCGGCGGGCGCCCGATCGCGGGGCTCGCCGTGCAGGTGGTGGGCGGGGTCGCGGCGCTGGTGCTGCTGGCGCTGCTCATCCAGGGCGCCCTGCCCGACCCGCGCGTCCATGCCTATGCGGCCGCCAGCTTCGCGCTGCTTGGCTATGCCTGGCTGCATGTGGCCATCGCGCTGCTCTTCGTGATCAGCAACGCGCAGCGCTGGCGGCTCGGCTACATCGGCCCGCGGCGGATGCTGGACCTGCGGCTGACGCGGCTGTGGCAAGACTATGTGGCGGCGGCGGGTGTCGTGGCGCTGGGCGTGGCGGTGGGGCTGCCCCTGCTGCTTTGACCGGGGCTGCCGTGATCAGGCAGCCAGCCCTGCTCCGTGCGGTGCAGGGCTGGCGTCTCGAACACCGTCACCACAGGGATGTCCGCTGGCCAGGCGGGCGCCCAGCGCCGGGTCTGCACCATGGCGACGCAGAGCCCCACTGGCACCACGCCCGCCTTCGCCAGCAGCGCAAGGCCCGCCTGCGCCGAGGCGCCGCTGCTCACCACGTCGTCCACCAGCAGCACGCGCCGCCCGCGCAGCCGGTCCAGCATCAGCGGGTCCAGCCAGAGGCGCCGCTCGCCGGTGGTGGTGATGGAATGGATGGTGACGCTCAGCGCCTCCTCATACCAGCGCTTGCGCGAATAGCCGGCGGCGACCCAGTTGGGGTGGCCGAGCGCCTCGGCGACCAGAGGTGCGAAGACGTGGCCGAGGGTGGGGAGGCCCAGCACGGCCTCGGCCTGCAAGGGTCGCGCCGCCTCGGCCATCCAGCCCGCCAGCGCGCGGATCACCGGGAAACTCGCCTGGGTGGCGATCAGCCCCGCGACGCCGATGTCGCGGATGGGCAGGTGCAGCCAGCGTCCATCGGGCATCCGCGCGGGGTAGCGCGCGGTGAAGGGCGGGCCGGGTTCCGGCGCCGCGTCGAAGTGCTGCCAGAAGTCCAGGGCTATTCCGCAGCCTGCTGGGGCGCCGTGGCGCCGTGCTTGGCGCCCTTCTTCGGTTCGTGTGCCATATCCTTCATCGCCTCCTGCACATGGCGGGAGAAGACGAACTCGGCAGGGCGCTGGTTGGAAAGATCGATCTCCGGCGCCATCGGCCCCTCGGTGCGCGGGCCGCGCAGCTGGGCGGCCACGGCCTTCCAGGGCTTGGTGATGGCGTCCAGCGCGGCCGTCGCCTCGAAGCCGGAATGCACCATGCAGTCGGCGCACTTCTCGTAGTTGCCGACGCCGTACTTGTCCCAGTCGGTGTCGTCCATCAGCTCGGCGAAGGTCTTGGCGTAGCCCTCGCCCAGCAGGTAGCAGGGGCGCTGCCAGCCGAAGACGTTGCGCGTCGGGTTGCCCCAGGGCGTGCACTTGTAGGACTGGTTGCCGGCCAGGAAGTCCAGGAAGAGGGGCGAGTTGCCCATCTTCCATCCCTTCCTCTTGCCGCGCTGGAACACGTCGCGAAACAGGTTCTTGGTGGTCTGCCGGTTGAGGAAGTGCTTCTGGTCCGGCGCGCGCTCATAGGCGTAGCCGGGGCTGAGCATGATGTTGTCCACGCCCATCGCCGTCACGTCGTCGAAGAACTTCGCGGTGCGCTCGGCATCGGCGTTGTTGAACAGCGTGCAGTTAATGGCAGTGCGGAAGCCGCGCGCCTTCGCGTTCTTCAGCGCGGCCACGGCGCGGTCATAGACGCCCTCCTGGCTCACGGCCCAGTCGTGCTGGGCACGGTCGCCGTCCAGGTGGATGTCCCAGATGAAGCGCGGGTGCGGCTTGTAGGCCTCGATGCGCTTGTCGAGCAGCAGGGCATTCGTGCAGAGGATGACGATGCGGCCCTGGGCCAGCAGGCCTTCCACGATCTGCGGCATTTCCTTGTGCAGCAGCGGCTCGCCGCCCGCGATGGCAACCACGGGTGCGCCGCATTCCTCGGCGGCTCCCAGGCAATCCGCCACCGAGAGGCGCTTGTTCAGGATCTCATCCGGATAGTCGATCTTGCCACAGCCGGCGCAGGCCAGGTTGCAGCGGAACAGGGGCTCCAGCATCAGCACCAGGGGGAAGCGCTTGCGGCCGGCCAGCTTCTGGCGGACCACATAGGCCGCGACTTTCGCCTGCTGCGTCAAGGGGATGGCCATAAGCCGCGCTCCGATTCCGGGAAGGGACAGGGGTGCTTACCATGGGTGGCACCGCACCGCGAGAGGATGTGTCAGCCGCGCCGGCCGAACCAGCCCCGCAGCAGCCGGCGCAGCAGGGCCCAAGCGCCCGGCGCGGGCGGCGGCGCCTCGCCGCGGGCCAACCCCTCCAGGTTGCGCGCGAAATCCGCCGCCATGCCGGAGACCAGGCCCCGCACCAGGGCGGGGCGGGAGAATTGCGCCAGCGGTCCGGTCAGCCGCCATCCGAGGTCCAGGCGCAGCAGGCTGCCCGCGGCGGCAGCCTCGACCTGCCAGGTGACCTCGCCCTCCGCGCCGTTCGCGCCATCCTGGCCGCGGCCGCGCAGCACGCCGCGGCGGGCCGCGTGGTCCAGCACCAGTGTGCCCTCGCCCGCGAAGCGCGCGGTGAAGGGGCCCAGCGCCACGGCCATCTCGCCTGCAATCGCCTCGCCCTCATGGCGCAGCACGCGGGCGCCGGGCAGGCATGCGGCGACGCGGGCGGGGTCCGACAGCACAGCCCAGGCGGCGTCAGGTGCCAGCGACAGGGCCTCGGAGTGGGTCAGATGATTGGCAAGCGCGGCTGGCGCGGGGGCGGAGGCCACTGGCGGCGGCGGGGGCAGCGCCACCGGCACGCTGCGCGCCACGGGCTGCGGCAAAGCGGGCCGGGTCGCCGCCACCTCCGCGATGGCGCGCACGATGCCGCGATAGCCGGTGCAGCGGCAGAGATTGCCGGCGAGTTCGTCGCGGATGCGCGACTCATCCACCGCGCCGAGGCGCGTCACGATGTCGCGCGCCGTCATCATCATGCCCGGCGTGCAATAGCCGCATTGCAGGGCGTGGTGGCGGTTGAAGGCATCGCGCAGCTGGGCCGCCACGGGGTCGTCGTCGAGGCCCTCGATGGTGGTGACCGCCATGCCCGCCGCCTCATGCGCGTAGATAAGGCAGGAGCGTGCGGGCGCGCCCTCCACCAGCACGGTGCAGGCGCCGCAGACGCCCTGCTCGCAGCCGAGATGCGTGCCCGTCAGGCCGCAATGCTCGCGCAGGACGTCGGCCAGGTGGGTGCGGGCGGGGGCGGCGATCTCGCGCGCCTCGCCATTCACGGTGAGCGTGATCATGCGTGCATCATGGCCTGGGCGCGGGTGACGGCGATGGCGGCCAGGCGATGGGCGGCCGGGTCGAGCCAGGGCAGGCGAGAGGGGATGTCCTCCACGCGGTCCAGCAGGGTGGGCGGCCCCTCCACCGCGCCCGCCAGCAGCCGCGCCGGCTCCGAGATGGCGATGCCGATGGCCTTGGCGAATTCACCGATCTTGCGGTTGATCTTGCAATAGCCCCAGCGCGCGCCGGGCGGCAGGCGCGGGATTTCGACGGCCGTGATGATCTCGCCCGGCGCCAGCGCCGTGGTGAAGGGGGCGCGGAGGAAGCTCTCGGCCGGCAGGCGGCGCTCGCCGCTGGTCACGATGGTGGCGCCGAGGGCGGCCATCACGCTCGGCCAGTCGGCAGCGGGGTCGGCATGGGCGAGGCTGCCGCCCAGCGTGCCCCGGTTGCGCACGGCGCGGTAGGCGATGCCATGGGCCACGTGGCGCATCAGGCCGTTCGTGACGTCCGGCACCTGGCCATCCTCGATCTCGGCATGGGTGGTGGCGGCACCGAGGGTGAGGTGCGTGGCATCTTCGGTGAAGCCGCGCAGACCCGGCAGGCGCTTGATGTCCACCACGCGTTCGGGGCGCACCAGGCGCAGGTTCAGCATGGGGCCCAGGGATTGCCCGCCGGAGAGGGGCTTGGCGCCATCGCCAAGCAACGCGCGGGCCTCGGCGAGGCTGGCGGCGGCCAGGTGTTCGAAGGCGACTGGCTTCATGCCAGCGCCGCCAGCACGCGCTCGGGCGTCGCCGGAATGTCCGTCACCTCGCGCCCGAGATGCGCGATGGCATCGTTGATGGCGTTCACGATGGCCGCCGGCGGCCCGATGGCGCCGCTCTCGCCGATGCCCTTCTGCCCGAAGCGGCTGATGGGCGAGGGCGTCTCCATGTGCACGATCTCGATGTCGGGCACGTCCGACGCCCCGGGCAGCATGTAGTCCGCGAAGGTGGAGGCGAGCGGCTGGCCCGCTGCGTCAAAGGGCATCTCCTCGAACAGCGCGGTGCCGATGCCCTGCGCCGTGCCTCCCAGCACCTGGCCGTCGGCGATGAGCGGGTTCAGCAGCACGCCGCCATCTTCCACGATGACGTAGCGCAGCAGGTGCACATGGCCGGTGGCGGCGTCCACCTCTGCCTCCACGGCGTGGGCGGCATAGCTGAAGGTGCCGGTGTCGCGCACCGTCTTGTGGCCGAGGGTGCAGTCCAGGCCGCGCGCCTGCATGGCTTCCGTCAGGTTCTGCGGCGCGCGGTGGAAGGTGCGGGCGATCTCGGCGACGGTGACGCTGGCCGCGCCCGCGCGCACGGCACCATCGGCAAAGACGGCGTCCGGCGCCTGCAGCAGGTGTTGCCCGATGGGCAGCAGCCGCGCGCGCAGTTCCGTGCAGGCCTCGGCCACGGCGCCGCCCGCCATCACGGCGCAGCGGCTGCCCCAGGTGCCGGTGCTGTAGGGGGTGAGCGCGGTGTCGCCATGCACCACCTGCACGCGCTCCACCGGAACGCCCAGGATTTCATGCGCCACCTGCGCGAGCGTGGTCTCCATCCCCTGCCCGTGGCTGTGCACGCCGACGCGCAGCTCGAGACCGCCATCAGGGGTGAGACGCGCCTGGCAGGGCTCGGCGCCGGGCACGAAGGGGATGCCCCAGCCGTGATAGACGCTGGTGCCGTGCGCGCCCTGCTCGCAGAAGATGGCGAAGCCCTGGCCGATCAGGCGGCCCGACTCGCGCGCCGCGCGCTGGCGTTCGGCGAAGCCCGCGAAATCCATGGCCTCGGCGGCGCGGCGCAGCGCCTCGGGATAGTCGCCGCTGTCGAAGATTTTTCGCGTGACGTTGGTGTAGGGCATCATGCCTGGCGTCGGCAGGTTGCGCAGCCGCACCGTGATGGGGTCCAGCCCCGCGGCGCGCGCCACGGCATCCAGCGTGGTCTCCATTGCGTAGCACACACCCGTCCGCGCCACGCCGCGATAGGGCAGGATGGGCGGCTTGTTGGTGGCGACACTCCAGGTGCGGCAACGGAAGCGCGGCACCACATAGGGACCTGGCAGGATGGAACCGATCTGCGCGCCCTCCAGGCAGGCGCTGAATGGGTAGGCGCTGTAGGCGCCCACATCCACATGGGCCTCGCAATCCAACGCCAGGATGGTGCCGTCGCGGTCGGCGTGCAGGGTGATGTCGTAGTGGTGCTCGCGGCAATTGGCCTGGGCGGAGAGCCCCTCGCGCCGGTCCTCGATCCAGCGCAGCAGCGTGCCCCCCAGCCGGCGGGCGAGCCAGCCGATGGCGACCTCCTCCTGCAGCAGAATCCCCTTGTAGCCGAAGCCGCCGCCCACATCGGGGCTGATGATCCGCACCTGGGATTCCGGCAGGCCGAGGCACTCCGCCAGCCCCGTCTTGGTCACATGCACCATCTGCGAGGAGGTGTGCACCTCCAGCTGCGACAGCCGCGTGTCCCAGCGCGCCACCACGCCGCGCCCCTCCAGCGGCGCCATGTGCTGGCGCGCGGTGCGGAGCTTCCGGCGCACCACGATGGGCGCGTTGACGTCGGCGATGTCGTCCTCCACCAGCGAGTGCAGCACGACATTGTCCGGCCAGCCCTCATGGATGGGCGGGCCGGCGCGGTGGGCCAGCATGTCGGTGGCGGGGGGCAGTTCGTCGATGTCGAGGATGATGGCGTCGAGGATGTCCTCCGCCTCGGCGCGCGTGGCGGCGACCACCATGGCGATGGGCTCGCCCACCTGGCGCACGCGGCCATTCGCCAGGGGCCACTGGTCGGTGCGGCGGAAGCCGGGCAGCGCCGAGGGCGCGCGAATCGGGGCGACACCATCGAGGTCCGCCATGGTAAACACCATGGCGCCCTGCGGCGCCCGCACGCCCCGCAGGATGCCATGCGCGACGGGGCTGCGCAGGAAGGCCACCTCGCGCAGGCCCGCCATGGCGATGTCGGCCACGTAGCGGCCGCGGCCGCGCAGGAAGCGGTCATCCTCGCGCCTCGGCAGCGCGGCGCCGACACCCTGGGCCGGCATGGTCACGCCGCGATGGCGGCGGGCAGGATGGGCGCCGTGGCGTCGAAGCGCACGCCGCCCTTCAGGCAGAAGGCGGGCTGCAGCAGGCGCTCGCCGATGACCTCGGTGCCCTCGTTGTCAGCCATCTTGAAGCGGCCGCGCATGTCGTCCAGCACGGAGACATCGGCCAGGGCGCCGACGCGCAGCGTGCCGATGCCGTCGTCCAGCCGCAGCATGGCCGCCGGCCCGGTGGTGACCATGGGCACCACCCGCTCGAAGGGTACGCCGAGCGCGATGAGCTCGCTCATCGCCAGCGTGAGCGAGAAGCGCGCCTTGCCGGTGAAGGGATGGTCCTCCTCCGGGTCCGAGTGGTTCGCGGGCGTGCCGGGTGGCGCCGGGATACGCGTGTTGTAGCCGTGCATGTCCGCGCCGAGCGTGTCCGGCATGATGCCGGCGTCGAGGCTGATGCGCGCCATCTTGAAGCTGAAATGGCTGCCATGGCCGACATCCACCTTCAGCCCGGCATCGAGTGCCGCCTGAACCATGGCGTGCACCTTGCCCGTGCGGCGGTCCACGAAGCCGCCGGGGTGGCGGGTGAAGGGATGGGCCAGGATGTCGCCGGGGCGCAGCAGCGGCACCACCAACGGCAAAATTTCGTCCGCGTCCACGCCGTTGTTGCCGGTCTCGGGCGTCGGCCAGAGCTGGCCGAAATGGCAATAGACGGGCAGGTCCGCCTCGCGGCCGATCTGCGCGGCCTTCTTCAGCACCTCCAGCCCGTAGCGCGCCATGTTGCCGATCTCGGCATGGGCCTTCACGCCGCGCACCAGGCCGGGGTTGGCGCGGGCGGCCTTCACGGTCGCGTCCACGTCCACATGCTCCGGCCCGTAGAGGGTGGGGTAATAGTGGCCCTCCAGCCCGCCCACGACATAGGCGCTGATGAAGCTGAACACGCGTGAATGCGCGGGCTTGGCGATAAACTCGTTGAAGCCGGGCAGGGTCATGCAGGAAGCACCGCCCTGGTCCACCAGCGAGGTCACGCCGCTGTGCACGCCCGCCATGTCGGCCGGCAGGCCAAAGCGGCCGGAGACATAAGTGTAGATGTGGGCGTGCGTGTCCACCATGCCCGGCAGTACGATCTGGTCCTTCACGGACACGACCTCGCGCGCCGAACTGGCCAGGATGTCCGGCTGGACGGCGGCGATGCGGCCATCCTTGATCGCCACGTCCATGATGCCGTCGAGGTTGCTGGCGGGGCAGACCACGCGGCCGCCCTTCAGCAGGATGTCGTATTGCATGGTTGCCTCCCGTCAGTGTCCGTATTTGCGCAGAATGATGCGCTCCAGCCCCGCCACCGCGCCATAGAGCACCAGCCCCACCACGCAGAGCATCGCGATGGACGCCATGATGAGCGAGGTCTCGGCCTGGCTGGAGGCGAACAGGATCAGGTAGCCGAGACCTGCCTGGGCCGTGATGAACTCGCCCACAATCACGCCGATTATGGCGAAGGTGACCGCGATCTTCAGCCCGGAGAAGATGTGCGGCAGCGCATAGGGAAAACGCACTGACAGGAAAACCTGCCAGGACCGCGCCGTCAGCGCCTTGCACAGCCGCAGCATGTCGGGCGGCGTCGCGTTCAGCCCCGTCAGCGTCGCGATCACCACCGGGAAGAAGGCGATGAACATGGAAAACGCCAGCCGCGAGGGCGAGCCGATGCCCAGCCACACGATGAAGAGCGGCGCCAGCGCGATCTTGGGGATGAGCTGGAAAAAGATCACGTTCGGATACAGCGCCGCATAGGCCCAGCGTGAATAGGACAGCAGCACCGCCAGCGCGATGCCCAGCACGGTCGCCAGCAGAAAGCCGATGGCGGCCTCGGTGCCGGTCGGGATCGCGTGCTGTACCAGGAAGGGCCAGGCGGAGATGATGCGCAGGTAGATGGCGGACGGCGTCGGCAGGATCACCTCCGGCACCGCGTAGAAGCGCACCAGGAATTCCCACAGCAGCAGCACCGCTGCGGCGAACACCACCGGCAGCACGACCTGGGAGGCCGGGTGTCGCGAGTAGTCGCGCTTCTCCACATTCAGCGGTGCCGCAACAGGCACCACGTCGCCCAGGGGTGCGGCACTCATGCCGCCACCTTGATGCTGTGCTCGATCATGCCGCGCAGGCGGGCCACGATGGCGGTGAATTCAGGGCTGTCCTGCACGCTCTCGTCGCGCGGGCGGGCAAATGGGATGGGCACGTCGGCCACCACCACGGCGGGGCGCTTGGTCATGACCAAGACGCGGTCGCTCAGCAGGACGGCCTCGCGGATGGAATGGGTGATGAAGATGCCGGTCTTGCGGTGCCGCGCCCAGAGGTCCAGCAGCACCAGCGCCATCTCGTCGCGGGTGATGGCATCCAGCGCGCTGAAGGGCTCATCCATCAGCATGATGGAGGGCGTGTGCACCAGCGAACGGCACAGCGCCACGCGCTGGCGCATCCCGCCCGAAAGCTCACGGGGGCGCTTGTCCATGAAGTCGCCGAGGCCCACCGAGTGCAGCAATTCCTCGGCGCGGGCCACGTATTTCTCGCGCGGCAGCCGCATCATCTTGATGGGGAACAGCACATTGTCGAGCGCGGAGAGCCAGGGCAGCAGCGTCGCGTCCTGAAACACCAGCCCCGCATCGCGCCGCGGCCCCGTCATGGGCTGCCCCGCGATGGTGATGCTGCCCGCGGTGATGGGCTCCAGCCCTGCCAGCATCATCAGCAGCGTGGATTTTCCGCAACCCGACGGGCCGAGGATGGAGACGAACTCCCCCTCGACGATGTCCACCGAGACGCCGGCCACCGCCTCGATCGGCCCGGCCGGCGAGGCATAGGTCTTGCGGACTCCGCGCAGACTGATCATCAGCCCAGCATCGCGCCGAAGGGGGCGAGACGCGTGCGCTGCGCGGCCCATTCGGCCGGCGTCAGCTTGATGCGGCCGGCGAAGCGGTTGGAGATGATGGCCTCCGTGTTCGGGCGCTTGGCGTCGGCCGGCGCGCCGAATTCCATCACCAGGTCGGTCATGGCGTTCCACTTGGCCATGTCGGTGTGGCCGAGGCCGTTCTCGATCGCCTCCGGCGCCAGCATGGTCCATTGCATCAGCCCCTGGGAGAGCTGCGCGTTCTGCCGGCCGCCGGATGTGATGCCGATCTCAGGCACCTGGCGCACGAACATGTCCAGCGCGCGGTCGGGTTCGCGCAGCTGCAGGGCCACGGCCTCCATCAGCGCGTCCGTGATGGCCTCGGCCTGGGCCGCGTTGGCGCGCAGCGTCTCGGGCCGCGTGCAGATGACGTTGGCGTAGAAGTTCAGCCCGGCCGAGGAATAGGGGATGAAACGATGCTCGGCCCGCTGCGCCTGCATCACCGGAATGGTGGAGGAGCCGATGGCGGTGATCGCGTCCACCTGGCGGTCAATGAGCGACCGCTCCAGCACGCGGTTGTCCATCTGCTGGATGGTGATGCTGGAGGTGTTGATGCCCGCGCGCCGCGCGAAGGCCGGCCAGAAGGGGAATTCCGCGCTGGTCGGCACGGCGCCGAGCCGCTTGCCCTCCAGGTCCTTGGCGGTGCGGATCGGGCTGTCGGCACGCAGCGCGATCCCCATCGTCATGTCGTAGTTGACGGTGGCGAGGCCCGTGATGGGCAGGTCGCGCGCCGCCGCCAGCACCATGGGGCCGGCGCCCACGATGGCGTAGTCGAACTGGCCCTGCGCCAGCGCCTGCGCGGCGGCCACCGAGCCGAAGCCGCGGGTCACGTCCACGTTCAGGCCGCGGCTGCGGAAGGCGCCCATCTCGCGGGCGATGAACGCGTAGGCCGTCGAACCCTGCGCCAGCCAGGGCAGCGTCAGCTTGATGGCGGCCTGGGCGCGGGCAACCTGCGGCGTGGCGAGGGGCGCCGCCAGGACGGCGGTGCCGGCGGCAAGGGTGGCGCGGCGGGACAGCAGGGTCATGGCGGGCTCCAGCAGGGTTATTGCGTGTACGGAGCATTTGTGGCTTCCAGGGCACCGCCCGCAACCGCGTCCCGGACCCGCCATGCATGGATGAGAGCCTTACCGCCCGCGAAACGGGCAGCCTTGTCACCAACACGCCTGCGTCGCAGGCAGAACCCTGGCCGCTGGCCGAGCGGCCCGGCCTCCTCATCCGGCGCCTGCACCAGCTCCACGTGGCGCTCTTCGCCGATATGACGCGCGCCTTCACCATAACGCCCGTGCAGTTCAGCCTGCTCACCGCCATTGCGGCACGCGGCGGCGCCGACCAGACGCGCCTCGCCGCCGAAGTCGCGCTGGACCGCAGCACCGCTGCCGCGACCCTGGCGCGGATGGAGGCCCGCGGCTGGATCACGCGACGGCGCGACGCGGCGGATGGCCGCGCCATGCATTGCACCCTGACGGCGGCCGGCGCGGCCACGCTGGCGGAGGTGGAACCCCTGGCGCGCGAGGCCCATCGCCGCACGCTCGAACGCCTGGCCCCCGCCGAGGCAATGCGGCTGATGGCGCTGATGCAGGCCGCCCTCCCCTCGGCCATGGAGGGCTGAGCCCGGCGCACGAGATTGCGCGACGGAGAAGCCGACCACCGCGGCACAACCCCGCTTGCCGCCGGCATGGACCCCGCCGCAACGCCAAGCCCCTGCCCGCGTTGCCCCCTGGGATGGACGACATGGATCTCGCCACGCTGGCCCGTTTCGCCGCGGCCACGGCACCTCAGATGCTTGACCTCGTGATCGCCTATGCCCTGGCCTTCGTGATCGGGTGGAACCGGGAGCGCGAGGCGCGCAGCGCGGGCATCCGCACCTTCCCCCTGGTCGCGGTGGCGAGTTGCGGCTTCATGCAGGCCGCCGTCGGCCTGGCCCCGGCCGACCCCGCGGCCATCGCCCGGGTGCTGACGGGCGTTGCCACCGGCATCGGCTTCATCGGCGCCGGCGCCATCATGAAGGGGGGCGAGGAGGTGCACGGCACGGCCACCGCTTCCAGCATCTGGGCCACCGGCGCCATCGGCGCGGCGGTCGCACTGGGCGGCTACCACATCGCCATCGCGGTTTGCCTGTTCACCGCGGGCACGCTGTACTTGCTGACACCGCTGAAGGCACGCGACCCCGAGGCGGAGCCCTGACATGGCCGGCGCCCATGCCTGGCTGCCTCCGGCCTTGTTGCTGGGCCTTGCCGCCGTGCATGCGCTGGGGCGGGTTCCGCTCGGCATGCGCGGCCGCTCGGCGGCGGCCGGCGCCTCGGTCGCCTATGTCTTTCTGCACCTGATGCCTGAGATCGCCGCCGCGCACGAGGCGCGCGGGATGGAGGTGATGTTCTTCGCCCTGGCGTTGGCCGGGCTCGTGGGCTTCTACGGGCTGGAGCACGCGCTGCGCCGGCATGATGCGGGGCGTGCGGGCATCGGCGTCTTCCGCCTGCACGTCGCCGCCTTCGCCGCCTACAGCGCCACGATCGGCTACCTCCTGATGCACCGCGAGGAGGACAGCCTCGCGGGGTTGGTGCTCTACGCCGGTGCCATGGCACTGCATTTCCTGGCGAGCGACAGCGGCCTGCGCGCCGCACACCGGGCAAGCCACGCCCACCAGGCGCGCTGGGTGCTGGCCGGGGCCGTGCTTCTGGGCGGCGGCCTGGGCGCCGTCGTCCAGGCGCCGCGCGTTGCGGTGGACGCGCTGTTCGCGCTGGTCGCGGGCGGCGTCGTGCTGAACGTGCTGAAGGAGGAGCTGCCCGAGGAAGGCGCCAGCCACTTCGGCGGCTTCGCGCTGGGTGCGACCCTCTACGGCGCGCTGCTGGTGGCGCTGGCCTGACGCGGCGTCAGGGCCTTTCGCCGCGCGCGAGGCGGGCGGAGACCT
>JBHYDO010000088.1:0-15204 GCA_051860645.1 Roseococcus sp. | reverse complement strand
GGGAAGCGGCAATGACCATGGCACTCGAAGGGCTTGTCGTCCTCGACCTGACGAATTTCCTCTCCGGCCCCTACTGCACGATGCTGCTCGGCGACATGGGCGCCGATGTGATCAAGGTCGAGCGCGCCGATGGCGGCGATGACAGCCGCCGCATGCCGCCCTTCGTGGACGGACGCAGCGCCAATTTCTCGCTGTTCAACCGCAACAAGCGCAGCATCACGCTCGACCTGAAGGACCCGGCGGACCTGGAGACGGTGCTTGCACTGGTGCGGCGCGCCGACGTGCTGGTGGAGAATTTCCGGCCCGGCGTGATGCAGCGCGCGGGCCTGTCCTGGGAGGTGCTGTCGGCGTTGAACCCGCGGCTGATCTACGCCTCCATCTCGGGGTTCGGGCAGGACGGGCCCTGGGCGCAGCATGGCGGCCTCGACATGATGGCGCAGGCCATGTCGGGCCTGATGGCCGGCAATGGGCCGGAGGATGGCGAGCCCTACCGCCTGCCCATCGCGGTGACCGACGTCACGGCCGGCATGTTCACCTGCATCGCCGTGTTGGCCGCCCTGGCAGCGCGCGCGCGCACGGGGACGGGCCAGCGGATCGACCAGTCGCTCCTGGAGGCGGGGCTGGCACTCGGCGTCTATGAGGCCGCGCATGTGCTCACCTTCAACACGAGGCCCGAGCGGCTGGGCCAGCGCCACCGCGCCTCCGCACCCTATCGCGTGTTCCGCACCAGCGATGGCTGGATCACGCTGGGGGCTTCGAAGAACAAATTCTTCCAGCATCTCTGCGCGATCATCGGCATGCCCGAGCTGGTGGCGGACCCACGCTTCGTGACCAACGCCGACCGCGTGGCGCACAACCAGATCCTGGTGGACATCATCCAGGAGAAGCTGTCGCAGAACACCAGCGCGCATTGGCTGGCGGAGTTGGGCCGCGGCGGCGTGCCGAGCGAGGCCGTGCTCTCCTACGACGAGGCGCTGGCCCACCCGCAGGCCGTGGCGCGCGGCGTGATCGCGGAGCTGGACGACCCGGAGCGCGGGCACATCCGCACGCTGGCGCCGCCGGTGCGCCTCAAGGGCACGCCGGCCAAGGTGCGTCGGCGCGCGCCGGACCTCGGCGAGCACAGCGCGGAAATCCGCGCCTGGCTGGCCGCCGGCGGGTAGCGCCGTTCAGACCACCACCGCCATCTGCGCCGGATCAAACTCCAGCCACACCGCCTCGCCCACCTCATGGATCTGCAGCGGTGCGGTGGTGGCGCGCAGCCTGAGGCCGGAGGCTTCGGCGGTGATGACATAGTCCCAGGTCTCGCCCAGGAAGGTGCGCTGCGCCACCGAGCCTGCCAGCACATGCGTCCCACCGGGATGGGCACGGTGCAGCGCAATGCTCTGCGGCCGCACCGAGACCAGCACATCCGCCCCGTTCGCCTGCGCCGCGCCAGGGATTTGCGCCGTGTCCAGGCTAAGCCCGCCAAAGCCAAGCTGTCCGCCTCGGGCCTCGGCCTGCAGCAGGTTGGTGCGGCCGATGAAACCCGCCACGAAGCGCGTGCGCGGGCGCGTGTAGAGGAGGTGCGGCGCGTCCACCTGCTCGATGCGCCCGCCATTCATCACGGCGATCCGGTCCGACGTCGCCATCGCCTCTGCCTGGTCATGCGTGACATAGACGGTGGTGATGCGGAACTCATCGTGCAGGCGGCGGATCTCGAAGCGCATCTCCTCACGCAGGTTGGCGTCGAGGTTGGACAGCGGCTCGTCCAGCAGCAGCACGGCGGGCTTCACCACGATGGCGCGGGCGAGTGCGACGCGCTGCTGCTGGCCGCCCGAAAGCTCGGCGGGGTAGCGGCCGGCCAGGTGGCCCATCTGCACGACCTCCAGGATCTCGGCCACGCGCCGGCGGACCTCGTGCCCGGCCAGCTTGCGCAGCTTCAGCCCGAAGGCGACGTTCTCGGCGACCGTCATGTTCGGCCAGACGGCGTAGCTCTGGAAGATCATGGACATCTGCCGGCGCTCTGGCGGCAACACGGAACCCGGGGCGGAGACGACCTCGCCGTCGAGCGAGATGGTCCCCTCGTTCGGGTCCACGAAGCCCGCGATCATGCGCAGCGTGGTGGTCTTGCCGCATCCCGACGGCCCGAGCAGGGAGACGAACTCCCCCTCGGCCAGCGTGAGGTCGATGTTGTCCACCACGCGGTTGCGCCCATAGGCCTTGGTCAGCCCCTGGAGGGAAAGACGCGACATCCTCAGTTTCTCCGCAGCATGAAATCACGTCCGACCAGCTTCATGCCGATGCCGACGAAGACCATGGTCACCACGAGCAGCAGCCCGCCAAAGGCCGCGAGCACCTCGAAATTGCCGGCCTCGCTGAGGTCGTACAGCAGCACCGACATGGTCCGCGTGCGCGGCCCCACGAGGAAGATCGCCGCCGACAATTCGCGCGAGGCGACGATGAACACGATCAGCCAGCCGCCCAGCAGCGCCTTGCGGACCAATGGCGCCGTGATCATCGTGATGGCGTGCAGCCGCCCGCTGCCCAGGATGCGCGCGGCCTCCTCCATCTCGGGGTTCACCGCGCGGATGGCCGAGGAGGAGTTGGCATAGGCAATGGGCAGGAAGCGCGCCGCGAAGGCCAGTATGATGATCCAGGCCGTGCCGTAGAGCGAGAAGGGCGGCGAGGCATAGGCCGCATAGAAGCCGATCGCCATGACGATGCCCGGGATGACGAAGGGCGCCATCGCCAGGAAGCCCAGCGCATCGCCGAAGGGCATCAGTTTCCGATTCACGATGTAGGCGATCATCAGCGCCAGCAGCACCGCCACCGTCGCCGCGGCCCCCGAGAACCAGATGGTGTTCCAGATGGATTGCAGCGCCATGTCGTGCTCGAAGATGAGCAGGCGGTAATTGGCGAGCGTGAGGTTGTCGAGGCTCAGCCCCCGCCCCCAGGCCTTGGCGAAGGAGGCCTGCAGCAGCACGAACAAGGGCGCCACCACCGACATCAGCCCAATCACCGCGCACCAGGCGAAGACCACCCAACGCCAGGGCCCGAGCTTGATGGGCCGCCGCTCGCCGCCCTTGCCGGTCTGCGAGACGAAACCCTTGCGCGCCAGCAGCAGCCGCTGCACCACGATCATGCCCGCCGTGATCAGCAGCAGCGGCATGGCGTAGGCCGCCGCCACCTCGACGCGCACCGGGTATTCGAAGAACTGCCAGAGCTGCGTCGTCACCACGTTGATGCGCGCGGGAATGCCGATGATGGCCGGCGTGCCGAACAGCGCGATGGCCTCCAGGAAGACGATGATGAAGCCCGCCAGGATGGCCGGCCACACCAGCGGCAGCGAGACCTTGCGCATGGCCGTCCAGGTGCCGGCCCCCAGGATGTTGGCGGCGTCCTCCATCTCCGACGAGACGAGGTCGAGCGCCGACTTCACGAAGATGAACACCAGCGGGAAGGAGTTCAGCGCGATGACCAGCGCCATGCCGTTGAAGCTGTAGATGTTGAACAGCGCCTGGTCCGCGCCGGTCAGCGCCCGCCATGCAATGTTCAGGAAGCCCGAGTTCGGCCCGGCCAGCAGGATCCAGCCCACGGCACTCAGATAGGGCGGCAGGATGAAGGCGCCGAGCACGACGGCCCAGGTCAGTCCCTTGCCCGGCATGTCGGTTCGCGAGACGGCCCAGGCCATGGGCACCGCCATCACCACCGCCATCAGCGCCGAGATGAGGCCGAGCAGCAGCGAATTCACCAGCGCATCCACATAGCGCTGGCGGCCATAGGCGATGACGTAGTTGGACAGGGTGAACTCGCCGGTGCCGCGCGTTTCGAAGCTGACCAGCAGCAGCTTGCCCAGTGGAAACGCCACCAGGAACAGCAGTACCGCGATCAGCACCACCCACAGCAGCATCACCGGCTCGACGCGCCCCAGGCGGCGCAGCATCCCGCCGCGGCCCGGGGCCACAGGCACCGCCTCCGACATGTCGCTCAGCCCCCGGTCAGACGCCAAACACGTCGCGCCAGGTCTCGCGCACCTCGCGCATGTTGGCCTCCACCTCGGCCACCGTGGGCGTCACCATGTTGATCTCGTCGAGCGGGCGCGCGCCCTCGGGCGGAGGCACCTCGGGCCGCAGCGATTCCGCGAAGTGCGGGCGCGCGGCCTCCGAATAGGCCGGGCTGCAGATGAACTCCATGAACAGCTTCGCGGCGTTGGGCCGCGGCGCGTTGCCGATGGCCGCGCTGGGTGCGGGGACCATCAGCGTGCCATCGGTCGGGTACATCAGCTTGATCGGATTGCCGCGCGACATGCTGAACAGCGTGGCAGCCGAGGGGATGGCGATGCCCACCACGCGCTCGCCGGCGTTCAGCGTCGTCACCGGGTCGCCGGCGGAGCGGCCGATGAGCGGCTTGTTGCGCTCCAGCTCCGTGAAGAAGCGGCGGCCATAGGCCTTGTTCATCATGATGGCCCAGTTGCCGATGGCGCCGCTGAAACCCGGATGGCCCACCGCCAGCTTGTCGCGCCACTTGGGGTCGGTCAGTTCGCGCCAGCTTTTCGGCGCCTCGGCCTCGGTCACGCGGTCGGAGCGGTAGCCCAGCAAGTAGAGGGCGAGGTAGCTCACCTGGAAATGGCCATCCACATCGGCCGCCTCGCGCGCCACGCGCACCATGCCGGCGGCGTTCTCCGGCCTGTAGGGCATGAGCCGCCCCTCGCGCTTGAGAAAGGTGAAGTGGCTCGGGTCCACGGTGGAGAGGATGTCGCACTGCGCCACGCCCGCGCGATGATCCTGCGACAGCCGCTGGAACGCGACCTGCGAGGTGGTGCGCACCACGTTGCAGCGCACGCCGGGGAAGCGCTCGGTGAAGGCGCGGCCGATGGCCTCGGCCGGGCGCGCCTGGAGCTGGGCGGCGTACCATGTCACCTCGCCCTCGCGCTGCGCGGCCTCATAGAGCGCCTGCTCATGTGGCAGCAATGCCTGGGCGGAGGCTTGGCGCGCGGGGATGATGGCGGCCGCTGCCAGCGCGGCTGAGCCGCCGAGCAGTCGGCGCTTGGTCACTTCGATCATGGTCGTTTCCTTGGATTCCCTGGCGCAGCTTCAAACGTCTGCGGCCTGGCGTGAAGGGCTGCGGTCAAACACCGAAGGTGTCGCGCCAAGCCTCGCGGACCTCGGGGACACCTCGTTCCTGCTCCTCCAGGCTGGGGGCGAGCAGCGTGATCTCCGACAGCGGGCGCCCGCCCTCGGGCGGTGCCACGTCGGGGCGCAGCGGTTCGTTGAAGGTGCGGCGCACCGTCTCCGACAGGCCCTTGCCGGTCTGGAACTCCATGAACAGCTTCGCCGCGTTCGGACGGGGCGCGTTCACGATGATGGCGGAGGGCGAGATGGCCGCCAGCACGCCCTCCGTGGGATAGATCAGCCGCAACGGGTTGCCGCGCGAGATCGCCAGCGCCGTCGTCCCCACCGGAACGCACAACCCGACCGAGCGCTCGCCCGCGTTCAACGTCGTCACCGGGTCCTGGCTGGAACGCCCGATCTGCGGATTGTTGCGCTCGAGACGCCGGAAGTAGTCCCAGCCGTACATCTTGCGCATCTGCACCGCCCAGACGCCGATCGCGCCGCTGAAGCCGGGGTGGCCGACGGCCAGCTTGTCCTTCCACTTCGGATCGAGCGCGTCCTGCCAGCTCTTCGGCGCATCCGCCTCGCTGACGAGGCGCGTGTTGTGCGTCATCAGGAACAGGCCGAGGAAAGTCGTGTGGAAGTATCCGTCCGCATCCGCGTTCTGGATGGCCGGCAGCAGGCCGGCGGCGTTCTCCGGGCGGTACTGCATCAGCCTCCGCTCGCGCTTCAGCTGCACGAAGTGGCCGGAATTGGTGGAACTGAACACGTCGCACTGCGCCACGTTCGCGCGTGCATCCTGCGACAGCCGCTGGAACGCGACCTGCGACGTGCTGCGCACCACGTTGCAGCGCACGCCCGGGTAGCGCTCGGTGAAGGCCCGGCCCACGGCCTCCGACGTCTCGGCGTTGTACTGGCCGGAGTACCAGGTGATCTCCCCCTCGCGGCGCGCCGCCTCGTAGAGCTGGCGCTCATGCGCGGGAAGGTCCTGCGCGCTGGCCCCGGCGGTGGCGCCGCCGATGGCGAAGACCGTCGTGGCCGAGAAGAGCTGGCGCTTGGTCAGGCTGGTCATGTCGTTCTTCCTCCCGAAACGTCGCGGGCCGGGTCTGGCCCGTGGCGGGCATCCCCGCAATTGCTGAGCATCGGCATCAGGAAGTCTCGGGGGTATTGGGGGGGCGGCGGGGCGGGGGGGCAAGCGTGCCTCGCCTCGCTGACAAGCCAGGGCGCGCAGGCTGGTCCACCTCGCGGAGCCACCATCAACATCCTCCCGAACTTCCGCTTTTTTTCTCGGACAACGAAGCTTGTCAGGCAGGGGACGAACTGTAAACACTTTATCCCATGGCTGACGCATCATCGCCGCCATCGCCCACGCGACACGCCCGCACGGAGGGCTGCGGTCGGCGCCACGTCGCGCGCCGCCGGGCGTCCGAAGCCCTGGGAGAGGACGTCGCCCGCCGCCTGGAGGTCATGATCCTGGACGGATCCCTCGGTCCCGGCGAACGTCTGAACGAGGTGACGCTGGCGCGCAGCCTGGGCGTCAGCCGCGGCCCGGTGCGGGAGGCGGCGCGGGCCCTGGAGAAGGCCGGCCTCGTCACCGTCATCATGAACCGCGGCGCCTTCGTGCGAAGCCTCACCCTCGCCGAGGCGATGGACATCTACGAGATCAACGCGACGCTGTTTGGCCTCGCAGCCGGCAAGGCGGCGCGCAGCATCACGGCGGCGCGGGCCGGGAAGCTGCGCAAGATGGTGGATGCGATGGACAACGCCGCCGGGCGCGATGCACGCGACGCCTTCTTCCGCCTGAATTCGGAGTTCCACGCCCTCCTGATGGCGTGCGGCGAGAACGCCGAGGCCGCGGCCCTCTACGCCCAACTCACCCGCAAGCTGCGCCTGCTGCGCCGCCGCTCCTTCGAGCAGCCGGGGCACATGCAGGACGCCAACCGCGAGCACCGTGCCCTGATGGAGGCCATCCTCGCCGGCCGGTCCCTGGCCGCGCGCAATCGCGCCGAAGCGCATGCCCGCCTCGGCCGCGGCCGCTTCCTGGAAGCCATCGGGCATCCGGAGATTGCAACAAGAACAGCGAGGGAGAAAACGCGATGAACCTGCACCAGAGGATCGGCGTGGATGTCGGCCGCCGGCTCAAGCTGGAGGATGCCATCACCTGGGCCGCGGCGCGCGATGTCCGCTACATCGACATCCAGCTCGACACCGGCGAGAACGCGGTCACCACCTTCGATCCCGAGCGCGCCCGCGGGGTTCGCGCGCTGCTGGACAGGCATGGCGTCCATCTCGGCCTGCACACGCTGTCCGCCGTGAACGTCGCCGAGTATTCGCCCTTCCTGTCCGAAGCGGTGGACGCCTACATGAAGGCCTATATCGACGCCATGCCCCTGCTGGGCGCGGGCTCGATCGTCGTGCATGCCGGCTACCACTTCACCGCCGATGTCGAGATGCGCATGAAGGCCGGGCTGGAACGGCTGCAGCGCATGGTGGAATACGCGGAGAAGAAGGGCGCGCTGCTGCTGCTGGAGAACCTCAACAAGGAGCCGGCCGACGCCGAGGTGCACTACCTGGCCCACACGCCCGAGGAGTGGCGGTACTACTACGACGCCATCGACAGCCCGGCCTTCGCGCTCAGCTTCACCGCCAACCACGCGCACCTGCTGCCGCAGGGCGTCGAAGGCTTCCTGGCGCAGATCCCGATGGAGCGCGTGGTCGAGGTGCGCCTCGCGGATTGCTGGCGCAACGGTCACGAACAGCACCTCATCCCCGGCGAAGGCGATTTCGATTTCGGCGACATGTTCCGCCGCATTGAGGCGCGGGGCTTCAAGGGCCACTACATGAACGCCTTCGGCACTCTCGATGACATGAACCTCGCCCGCGCGGTGCAGGTCGATGCTGCACGCGCCGCCGGTGTCGACACATGACGTGACGGCGCCGGGCTTCGATGGGCACCGAGTTCAGCCTGTTCCGGCCAAGCGCTCGAACGCCACGGGGCTGAGACAGCCGATGGCCGGGTGGCGTCGCGTTGGACGGTCGATCCGCCCGATGTCGTCGAACACCTCTGCCCGGGCAGCGTCGCAGGCCCGGCAGCTCTTGCGGGCAGGCGCTCGGTTTTCAGCGACGAGGAGAAGCTTCCCGTCGTGGCGCTGATCGACCAGCCCAGCTGAAGGGCTCTGCAAACCCGGCACCTCCACAACCCGGGGCAGATCTCCGTGACAAACCTGGGTCAGGCCTCTGCGGAATTCAACCGTCTTCGACGAGACGCCCATCGCCCGGGCGCGCGGCGTGCGCCTCGTCGACCAGCATGATCCCTGGCGTCCCGAAGCTGGCCTGGCGGCGATGCATGGCAATTGCGGGGAATCACCGTGATTCATCGCCGATGCGCTGCCTGCCTCGACCGAGCAAGGCGCTGCGCGAGCACCTGGCGGATCAGCGGGTGCATGGTGAAGTATTGTCGTCCATCCTCGCGCCGCTGGGGTGTTGCGGCGGGCGCATTGCCGGTCGTCACCATTTCCCCGACCAGCTCAGCCAGTCCGGTGGTTTGCGCCCTGTCGACCGCCGCACGGAGTGCTGCGATGGTGTCGAGGCCGTCCCCCGCCACATGGACCACGCGGACGATCCGCCCGGTGTCGATGCCCGGATCGATCCAATGCAGGGTGGCCCCCATCGGACCATTCTCCCAAGCGGCCCATTCGGCGACGTTCATCCCGCGATAGCGCGGCAGCACTCCCATATGGGCGTTGAGCACGCCCAGTCGCGGGACCGCCAGCAGGGGCGCCCGCAGGATGCCCGCGCCAGCATGGATCATCAGGTCAATCGCCTCGGCGCGCAGGCGCTCAAGCGTGGCGGGTTCGGTGAGATCCGGCACATGCAGCAGCGCAATGCCCTGCCGGGCGGCGTAGTCCGCAGCATCGAGAAGCTGCTCGGAGCCACCATCGGGCAGCGGCTGGCTGGATGGCCTGGCCGGTGTTTCGCCAGCGGAGCGGCCGATGCGGAACCGGTCGGTCAGCTTGTACGCCAGGCCCTTCAGGCCATGTTCCAGGATCAACTGCCGCAGCCGCGTCGCCGCCGGGACGACCGGCGGCTCTTCGCAGATGATCAATCCGATCCGCACGCCGCGGGCCATAAGGGCCGATGCGACCTCGGCACATTTGAAGGATCGCCGTCGGGTCAGAAGCGCAATCTTCACGGCTGCTGACCCGCCGAATGCAGCAGGGCGCGCTTTTCGATCAGCCCGTCGACGAAGTATTTCGCCGCCCAATTGGGCAGGGCCTTGGGGATGTAGCTTCCCCAGATCGGGTCGGATCCGCCGATCCCGCCCGCAATCCCCGGGTTCGCCCTCTTCCGGTGTTGCGCGGCCTTCACGAGATCGAGAGCCTTCAGGCCTGCATTGGCGAAGCGCCAGTCGCCGCCATGGCGGGTCAGCGCGAACCAGATCAGGGCCATCTGCGCGTTGCCGGTCAGGCATTGCGGATGCTCGACCTCGCGCCATCGCCAGTCGAGCATGCCGGGGAGCCGGTGCGAAAGTTCAAGCCGGCGCATCACCCCTTCCGATGCCCGCCGCGCGGCTGCGATGCCATCTTCACGGCCGAGCAGCAGGCTCGTCGTCATCACGCCGGCGATGGTATAGGCGATCGTGTGGGTGTAGGCGGTTCGGTCGCGGTGCTGCTCGACGGTGAACCCGGCCAGATCGAACCATCCGGTTTGCTTATCCTGATGCCCCAGAACCCAGTCGAGGTGCCGCTCGGCACTTGCGCGTGCAGCCGAATCGCCAAAGGCCGCGCCATATTCCGCGAGCCAGCAGCTCAGATAGGCGGAATAGGTCGCCGCCACGTCGAGATAGAAATGACGGCGAAAGGCGCCATCGGCATCTTGGACGGACATGAGCCATGCGGCACAGCGCCCGGCGGCCGCCTGCGCCCTTGTGTCTTTGGTGCGTTGGACCCAGTTGGTCAGCCCGTGCAGGATCTGCGCGCTGTTGAAGGGCGATGGCAGGGTCCGGTTCTCCCGCACCTCGCCGCCCGGAAATGCACCGTCCGGCAGTTGCAGGCCAAGCAGGAAATCGACCGCTCGGCTCACCCTATCATGCCAGCCAGGCTCGTCCCACACATCGGCGAGCTTGAGGAGGGTTGGAATGATGTAACCTGTGGTTTCCGGATAACTCGAAGTCCAGCCTTGCGCCAGCTTGTATCGCCCGGCAATGCCACCATCCGCCTGGCTGTCCTGCGCAGCTGCCAGCCAATCGGCAGCAGCGCGCAAGGCCGCCTCATCCTGGGTGCCGGCGACATCCAGCGGCCCGCGACCACTGACCTGGTGCAACAGATAGGCCGCATGGCCGGCCACCCAGGGTCGGCATTCCAAGAGATTTCGAGCGGCGGCTTTGGCGGCTGCAAGCATGGCGTCTTTTCCCGGCTCCGGTGCCTTAAGGAGAGGCTGACGAAGGACTCGGCAATCGCCGTATCTACTTTCCGCACCTATATCCATGGCATGAAAGCATGTGTCGGCTTCTCCAGCAAATCCGGCCGCCGGCCGCCGCTGGCGTCCCTTTGCGCCAGCCACTGCGTCAACTGCTTCGCCATCGCGTCCGGTTCGGGCAGGACGCGCGCGAATGGGCCTGTGCGGACGAGGTCCGCGGCCTCTCCTGTCGCCGAACTCATGAAGAAGATGTGACGCCGCGCGCGGAGCTATTGCGTCAAACTGCCTGGAATCATCGGGGCCTCTGCCAGAGGTGCGACCGGCTGCGGATGGTCCCTGACAGCTTTTCGCTTCACTGCGGTGGTGTCCCTAATGGAGGGGCAGGCCGGAGCGGAAGGCGGCGCCGCGGTGCGAACCAAGGCGAAACTGGCGGAGGGGATGGGATTCGAACCCACGATAGGACTTGACATCCTATAACGGTTTAGCAACTCGTTTCTGGGCAAAAGTGTCTCACTCGCGAATTATAAATTCCGATACTTTTCAATGATGTAGATATCGTAGCTGGCGCCCTGGATGTAGCAAGCGCCCTGGGGGTGTCCCACGTGGTGTCCCACCGCTGGTGGCATTGCGTGACCCGTGGTGTGGTGTCCTCCGACCCCGTCGGCCGAGACGTGGTTGTCGCAACAGGTCTGCATCACGGGCTGGCACGTGACGGCCACGGCAAAGCTCCACGCCGCGGGAGCACCAGCGGAGACCATGTGTAAGGCTCACCCGCGCTCAAGGTCCTGCAGCACGTCCGGCAGGTCGCGCGCGCCGTGCAGGACCCGCAGGATGCGCGGCGGCACCGCATTGGCGCGATAGACCAGGATGTAGGGAAACCCGCGCAGAACCAGGAACCGCACAGTTTCGGGCGCTAGGTCCAGGCGCTGTGTCCCCATGTCCGGATGCTCGCCGAGCAACTTTGCTGCATGTCGGACCGCGATGCGGAGATCCTCTGCCGCACGCGGATTGTCCTGCGCGATCCACGCCACCGCGGCGCGGAGATCGCCGCGCGCCTCCGGCGAGAGGATGGCGTCGGCACCGCGAGGACGTGGGCTCAGCGGCCCTTCCTCGCAGACGTCGCGCGCGCGATCACCTCGCCCAGTTCGGTATCCACCTCGTCGGCGCTGAGCCAGCCTTTCTCATCCGCCTCGTGCTCCACGCGCTGCAGCATCTCGGTGAAGGCCACACGGCGCGCCTCCTGCTGTTCGAGAAGCCGCAGTGCCGCACGCATGACTTCGCTGACATTGCCGTAGCGTCCGGAGGCCACGCAGCGCTCCGCGAAGCCTTCAAGTTCGGGCGTCAGGCTCACATTCGGCATCCCGTCCTCCGCCAGTGCCATGTCAGACTTTGACATGCCGCCGGCGCGTTTCAAGTCCGGAGACCTTGTCTGGACGTGCTTCCATCCATCGACGGCTGACCCAAGGCGGATGAGAGCAGCGCCGAAGCTCTGAAGTTCTGCGCGGCAAGGGCGGCGGTTCAGCGTTTGCCCAGGCCAACGCGCGCTCAACATGGGTGGTCGAGGGACGGCGGCCGATAGCCAGCCCTCTTTGCGGCTTCTACCATCGCGGCGGCGGCAGAGCAGGAGGTCACCTTGCGCCAGAGTGATGTTGCACGTCTCCTCGAAGCGATTGCGGGACTTCCCAGCCAGGAGGCGCGGACGCGCCGCATCCATCAGGAAGCTCAGGCTTTCCTCCACGCGCCGGCAGGCGTCGGTGCTCTCTTGCAGGCCGCGCTTCGGGCGGGAGAAGGGACCCGCTCCGATGTGGCCAGCGCCCTCCTCGCCGTCGCCCTCGACGCTGCGCGCATGGCGGTGGAGAATGGCACTCCCGCCGGGCCGCCTCTTCTCCAGGCCGCGGAGACCGCGGTGCGGGAGATGCATGCTGCGGGCAGCCTCGACGCATCGGCGCGTATCCGGATTGCGCAGATCTACGCGCGCGCCGAGCTCGATCCTCCGCCCGAGCCGATGCTGACGCTGGACGTCCTGGCGGACGCCGCCCCGTCCGGCGGGCGGCAACTCCCTGATGTCGGCGCCATGCTGCAGGGAATTCTGCGTGAGGCGGACCAGGGACCGTTGCAGGCCCATGCCATGCTCGGCGAAAGTCTTGCCGCCCTGCCGCCCGATGCGCGCGCGGCCTTCGTGCAGTTCGTCGCCGCGTTCGACCACGTGCTGGCCCCGCGGCTGGCGCTCTACTGGCTGCTCGACCGCGCGCCCGAGGTGCGGCTCGCGGCCGCCACGGCGCTGCTCGGACGAGCGAATGCCGGGCGGCTTGAGGCCGATATCGCGGCCTGCCTGCCCACGCTGCGCAGATGGCTTCCGGCGGAACCAGCGCGTGCGATGGTGGACGCGGCCATCCGCGCGCGCCTGCGCCAGGGTGGCGCCGCCTCGCCCGCAACCGCGTGGCAGGTGCAGAAGGCCTTCAGCACCTTGCCGGATGGTGCCGGGGCACGCAGCCTTGCCGTCCTTCTACGCCAGGGCCGGAAGCGCGCCGTCGCCCTCCTGCTGCTCAAGCAGGGGCATGGGGTGAAGGATGCCTTCATCATGCCGTTCGGCTCGGCCGAGGCGCAGCAGCGCTTCCTGCGGGAGATGGGCCAGCAGGTGATGCTGCTTGAGATCGAGCCCGCCCATCTTCCCGGCACCCTGGCACGCGCGCTCGGCGATGGCGCCGCGCAGGGAGTTCTCCCGGCACCGGGTCTCGTCGATCTCATCGGCATCTGGGGCGGTGACGCGCTCAGCCCGTTACCGTCCGACGCAAGGAGCATCCTGGCCGCGCTCGGCGCCGACGCGGCGCTGCCGAAAGGGAAGGGGGAGGAGCAGGAGGCGCTCCTGCGCCTCGCCGGCGCCTTCATGGGCGGCGAGGCGCATTTCCACTCCTGGTTCGAGGATACCGCGGCGCTCACGGATGCGCTCGCGCGGGCACGCGGCGCCCGCCAGCAGGAAGCCGCGGCGTGGCGGCATCTCGAGGGCCGGCGGGATTGGTGGGCACGGCAACTGGCCGCCTGCGCCGCGACGCTGCAAGCCGCATCGAAGATGGATCCGTCGCTCTGGCGGGCCTTTGCCGCAAGCGCCCAGGCGTTGCTGGACAAGCGGCCGCTGCGGCAGGTGCCGGTCATGGAGCACATCATGGCGATCAGCCTGGATGCGGCGGAGGCGCGCGTGATCGAGGCCATGGCGGCGCCTGTGCCGCCGCCACGCGCCACCGCGCCGCGGCCGGAGAAGCGGGGCGAGTTCGCGCGTCTGCTCGCCGAGGCGGGGCGGAGCGAGGCCCATGTGCAGGGCTATCTTGTTGCGTTGGCCGTGTGTCCGCGGCTCGTTTCGCTGGAGAGTTGGCTTGGACCGCTGCTGGGTGGCATCGAGTTCCGCGGCGAGGGCAAGCTCCAGCGCATCCTCGACCTGGTGATTCTCCGGGCCAACCGCATGGAGCAGGAGGTCGCGGATGCGACCGAAGTCCGCAGGTGGGTGGCTGCGCTCGACGACCCAGGGCTGCGTGACTGGGCGGGGGGCTTCACCGCCCTGGTCGCCGCGACGAAGGGCGCATGGACGGGCGGCACGCTGAACCCGGCCGACCGCCGCGTCCTGCGCCAGTTGGAGCTCGTCGCGGGGGGCGGAGACATGGACGGGCTGCGCTCTGTTCTGCCGGCGTGGATCGCGGCGCGGTATGCGCGTCGGCGGTAGGGCAGTGCCCACAAGGCGGTCGCCGTGGCACTCGAATGCGTCACGGATGGCGCCGATCCGGGAGGGAATCCCGCCCGCGTCCGGTGTCGCAGGCGCAGGATCATCAACACCAGCCTGGACGCCCTCGCGCGCGCCAAGCCGCCCGCCGTCGTCGCCTGATCAGCCTCGAGCCGCTCCGAGAATCCACCCCATCCCCCGGGGCACGACCCGTCCGAAGTGCCTGCGGTTGGCGGCGATGCCTGGCGCCGCGCCGCCGACGACTGCACGCTGGGCTCGTATCACTTGCTCCTCGCCTCCACACCTGGATGATCGGTGCGGAAGGCTTTCGCCACGATCATCCAACGACCAGCGACACGCAGCAGCAGCAGCTGGTCAACCAGGTCGCGCGGTGGCAGCCGGGCATGCACGGTCGCAGAGGCCATGTCCCCACCCATGACCTGGATCGACACGACACGGTCATCCCGCACATGCCCCTGGCTGCGCGGGGAGGGGCGTTGCCGCACCTTGGCCAGCCAGGCATCCCGCGTCTGAATCTGCACCTCGTCCGCGGGCACGCTGTGCAGGCAGGCACAGGGATGAAACACCTCCCCGATCGCATCGGCGTCGCTCTCGTGAAGGCCGCAAAGGTAGCGTTCCAGCACCGCCTCTATGGCGCGTACCGCGGCGATGTCGTCCTGGTGCGAGGACATGCGCTATCCTTCGACCCTGATCCCCGTCGTGGCGACGACGGCCTGGAGACGTTCGAACTGGTCCACCATGAGGGCCCGCGCCTCCGCCATCCCGTTCGGCTCCGGGGCGGGTGGCAAGCCGACATTCAGCATCCGCTCGGCAACCGCCGGGTCGGCCAGCGTGGCCCGCAGCGACCTGTTGATGGCTTCCGCCACCGCCGTCGGAATTCCACGGTTGTTGAATGCCACTGAGAAGTGACCCGGTTTGGGGTGAAGTTGCCGCTGAGAATTGACCCATGTTCGGACGCTAGCC
>JBHYDO010000087.1:0-15337 GCA_051860645.1 Roseococcus sp. | reverse complement strand
GGTGAGGATGAGCAGGATGCCTATGAGGAATGTGGGCAGCGACACGCCGATCAGCGAGAAGGACAGGAAGAAGCGGCTCAGCCAGGAATGTCGGTAGAGGCCGGTGTAGACGCCCATGGGCACGCCCACCGCCAGCGCCAGCGCGGCGGCGGTCAGCGAGAGTTCCAGCGTGGCCGGCGCGCGTTCCATGATGAGCGCCGCCACCGGCCGCGAGAGGCGATAGGAAAGGCCGAACTCCCCCTGCACGGCATTGCCCAGGAAGGTGCCGAACTGCACGAAGAAGGGCTGGTCGAGGCCGAGGTCGCGCACCAGCGCGTCGCGCTGCGCCTCGGTGTAGTCCTGCCCCAGCATGATCGCCACCGGGTCGCCCACATAGGCGAACATGGCGAAGCTGATGAGCGAGACGACGAACATCACGGGCAGCGCCTGCAACAGGCGCGAGAGGATGAAGGCGGGCATGTGCGAAGGGTCCTGCGCATTCACGCGGGGGGCGCGCCGGCGTACAAGGGCGCCGGCGCGGGTTGGCGAACTCAGCTCAGTTGATGGTCATCCAGCGGAAATAGGGCTGGTTGTTCGCCATGTGCGGGATGGAGACGTTGCCGCGCATCGCCCAGGGGATCATCTGATGGTGCAGCGGGATGTGCGGCACGTCCTCGCGGTAGAGGCGCAGCGCCTCGCGGATCGCCTGCATGCGCGGCTCGCCGCTTTCGGTCTGCATGCGCTGGATCAGTTCATCCATTCGCGGGTTGGAATAGCGGCCGTAGTTCCAGATGCCGTTTCCCGGCTGGCCGTCGCGCGTGCGGACCAGCGACTGGAAGGAATACAGCGCATCCAGCGTCGGCACGCCCCAGCCCAGCAGGTAGATGCTCGTGTCCTCGCGCTGGATCTTCTGGAAGAAGGGGCCGAGCGGGATGGCGTTCAGCCGGGTGCGCACGCCCACGCGCGTCCACATCGCGGCCACGGCCTGGCAGATGGCCTCGTCGTTGATGTAGCGGTTGTTGGGGCAGTCCAGCGTCACCTCGAAGCCGTTCGGAAAGCCCGCCTCGGCCAGCAGGGCACGGGCGCGGGCGGCGTCGAAGGGCAGGCGCACATCCTCCTCGCGCACATAGCCGTTCACCTGCTCGGGGAAGAAGGTGCCGGTGACGACGGACTGTCCGCGCATCACGGCGCGGTTGATCGCGTTGATGTCGATCGCGTGGTAGAGCGCCTGGCGCACCCGCAGGTCCTGGAAGGGATTGCGGCCGGTAACGTTGCTGTAGAGCAGTTCCGGACGGTGCACGTCCATCGCGAAGAAGATGGTCCGCACCTCGGGGCCTTCCAGAACGCGCATGTTCTGCGCGGCGCGCAGGCGGTTGAGGTCCTGCAGCGGCGGGTCGAGCACGAAGTCGATCTCGCCCGACAGCAGGGCCGCGACGCGGGTGGCATCCGAGGCGATGGGCCGGTAGATGATCTCGGTCACGTTGCCCGTCTGCATCTCGGGCAGGCTCCAGCCCCACCAATTCTCATTGCGCACCAGCACGGTGCGGACATCGGCCTCGCGCACGGAGAGGCGGAAGGCGCCGGTGCCGTTGGTGTTGCGGGTGGTGTGCATCTCCTCGCGCTGGCGCGTGTTCTGCGGGCGCGTCGCGTTGTTCGCCTCCGACCAGGACTTCGACATGATGTAGAGCGAAGCGATCTTGTTGGGCAGGATCGGGTCCGGGATGCGGGTGATGATGTCCACCGTGTGGGCATCCACCGCCACCGCGCGCTCGATCGTGTCCACGAAGATGCCGTAGTTGGACGTCGGCTGCAGCGCGCGTGTGATGCTGAACACCACATCGTCGGCGGTGAAGGCCTCGCCCTCATGGAAGCGCACGCCCTGCCGCAGGGTGAAGCGCCAGCGGTTGGGCTCGGCCTGGGTCCAGGAGGTGGCGAGGCCCGGTGCGAGGCCCAGCTGCCGGTCGCGCGTGATCAGCGGATCATAGATCTGCTGCAGGATCATCGTGACGGTGCCGAGGTTCTGGCTGTGCGGGTCCATGGTGTTCGGATCGCCGCTGGCGGACCAGCGGACGGTCCGCGCCTCCGCCGGCGCTCCCAGGCCCAGCAGCGCCACGGCCGCGGAATTCGGCGGCTGTGGCGATTCCCCCGCGACGCATCCCGCTCTAGGCTTCGGCATGTCCGACTCGATTCCCGCCCTGCTTGCGCTGCTCCTGCTGGCCATGCCGGCGGCCGCGGAGACGGCGGCGGGAGACCCGGCCCGTGGCGAGGCCTTCGCCCGCGCCAACTGCGCCGCCTGCCATGCCATCGGCCCCGCGGGGGCAAGCCCGCGGACCGGGGCGCCCGCCTTCCGGGAGCTGCACCGCCGCTACCCGGTGGAGCAGCTCGGCGAGGCGCTGGCCGAGGGCATTTCAACCGGCCATGAGGACATGCCCGAATTCCAGCTCGACCCCCCCGCCATCGCTGATTTCCTCGCCTGGCTTCGGCGGCTTGAGCGATAGGGCGCGCCCGCCGCGGCCTTCCCTGCTCAGCTGACCTCCACGCGCCGCATCGCCCCATCCACCTCCGGCGCGGGCTTGTCCTGCTCGATGTCACCCGCGCCCAGGTTCCGGGCGCGGTAGCGGGCCGCGTTCAGCGCCGCCCCGATCAGGATGAAATAGACGCCGAGGTAGAACCAGGTCAGCAGCACCACCACCGCGCCCAGCGCGCCATACACCGCGTCATAGCTGACGAAGCGGCCCAGGTAGAACGAGAACAACACGGATGCGCCGCCCCACAGCAGCGTCGCCAGCACCGCCCCGGGCGAGAAGACATGCCAGTTCGGCGGCGGCTTGGGCGGCCCGAAGCGATACAGCACCGAGATGGACAGCAGCACCGAGACGAACAGGAAGCCCTGCGAGATGAGCCGGACGAACCAGGCCTCATCCTCCGGCACGCCGAGCAGCCCCAGCACCGTCGGCAGCGCCACCAGCACGCCCAAGCCCACCGCCACGGCCAGGATGGCGCTCAGCGTCAGCAGCAGGGCCGTGAGGTAGAAGGCCACGAAGCCGCGCTGCTCGGTGTCGCTGCGCGCGAGCGGCAGCGCACCCAGCAGCGCCCGCACGCCCGCGGAGGAGCTCCAGAGGGCGATGCCAAGGCTGATGGCCGCGCTGAAGCCGAGCCGCCCGCGCGGCGCCGTCACCAGCTGGCGCACCCGCTCGGCGATCAGCTCCATCACGTCGGGCGGCAGCACGCGCTCCAGCAGGGCCAGCTGCGGCTCGATCGTGTTCAGGTCGAACCACAGACCGTAGAAGGAGATGGTCAGCGACAGCGCCGGGAACAGCGCGAACAGCGCATAGAAGGCGCAGCCGGCCGAAACCAGCGAGATCTGGTCGGAGGTGAGCACGGCCCAGGTCTCGGCCAGGGCCCGGCGCGGGGTGTGGAAGCGTGAAGCCATGATCGGTCCCGCGGGTGGGTGTTGCGCGCACATGCCCGCCCGCCGCGGGAGGGCGGTTGACGGAGGATGCCAGCGGACAACGCCCGATGGCGCGCGCCGTTGCAAGGCTGGCGCATCCGCGCCACCCGCGTAACCTGGGCGACCCCCGAGAAAGGCCGCGCCCAGCATGTCCGAGACCCGCACCCACCGCCCGCTGCTGATGGGACGCCGCGGCGCGGTCGCCAGCAACCATCCGGTGGCGACCGCCGCCGGGATGGAGGTCCTGCGCGCCGGCGGCAGCGCCGCCGATGCGGCGGTGGCCGTCTCGCTGACCCTGGGCGTGGTGGAGCCGCACATGTCGGGCCTGGGCGGCGATGGCTTCTACCACCACTGGTCCGCCAGCACCGGGCGCAGCGAGACCTATGCCGGCACCGGCCCGGCGCCCGCCGCCGCCACGGTGGCGCGCTACCGCGCCGAGGGCGGCATCCCGGTGTGGGGCCCGCTCTCGACCCAGACGCCAGGCAAGGTGGCGGGCCTCGCCGCGCTGCACGCCGGGCATGGCGCCCGGCCCTGGGCCGCGCTGTTCGGCCCCGCCATCGAGGCCGCGCGGGATGGCTTCGCCGCCACCGCCACCTTCCGCCGCTTCGCCGCCAGCATGTCCGCGCGCCTCGTGGGCCAGGCGCGCGACGCCTTCCTGCCCGGCGGCGCCCCGCCCGCGCTCGGCGCGCTGGTGACGCAGCCGGCGCTGGCCGCCACGCTGCAGCGCCTCTCCGACGCCGGCTGGCAGGAATTCTACCGCGGCGCCCTGGCACGCGACCTCGCCGCGGACATGGCGGAGGCGGGCACGCTGGTCTCGGCCACGGACCTCGCCTCGGTGGCGCCGCGCCTCGCGCCCCCCATCGCCATGAACTGGCGCGGCCTGGAACTGCGCCAGACCCCCGCGCCCTCCATGGGCTTCGCCATGCTGCAGATGCTGGCCATCCTGGAAGGCCACGACCTGGAGGGCATGGGCTGGGGCAGCGATGCCCTGCTGCACCTGATGGTGGAGGCGAAGAAGCGCGCCTTCCTCGATCGCGAGGCCCATGCCGGCCTGGACGCGCCGCCCTTCGCGGAACTGCTCTCGCCGGCCCGCGCCGCCGCCCATGCCGCCGCCATCGGGCCGCACGCCGCCCACCTGCCGGTGCGCCCCGTGCCCGAGGCCGACACCACCTATTTCTGCGTGATGGATGCGGACGGCAATGCGGTCTCGGCCATCCAGTCGCTCAACTCGGCCTTCGGCGCGGGCGTGGTCGGGCGGCGGACCGGGGTGCTGTTCAACAACCGCATGGCCTATTGGCACCTCGACGAGGGCCACCCGAACCTGCTCGCCCCCGGCCGCACCGTGCGCCACACCATGAACGCGCCCATGGCGATGAAGGACGGCAAGCCCTGGCTGCTCTTCGGCACGCCGGGGGCGGACAACCAGGTGCAGATCAACGCGCAGGTGCTGGTGGCCATGGCGGTGTTCGGCCTCGACCCGCAGCAGGCGCTGGAGGCCCCGCGCTGGACCTCCTCCCAGCCCGGCCAGGAAAGCAACTATCCTCACGCGGGCGGCGAGGTGCTGACGGTGGAGGAAGGGCTGGGCGCGGCCACCATCGCGGGGCTGCGCGCGCGTGGGCATGAGGTGAAGGTGGTGCCGCCGCTGGAGGGCCCGTGCAGCGTGGCGGCCATCCGCCTGCTGGAAAATGGCGTGCGCATGGCGGCGTCGGACCCGCGGCGGGATGGCTGGGCGGCGGCGTGGTGATCTTGGTTCATGCAAAGCAAATCTTCGTCTTGGCGCGGCACTGCACGCCGCAGTAAATTTTAGTGCGAATTCACTGAGTTTATTGCCATGTATTGTTGTTGGACCTTACACGCGCCCGCTGACGACCGATCATCCGCACGCCAAGTCCTTGATATAACACATTGGCACGGAATTTGCTCATTTATTTCGCCGGCAGAAAGTCGTCAGGCAAGGAGGTTCGGATGCCAATGAGGAAGAAGTTTGCGGTCGCGCTTGCCGCCGCCACCCTCGGGCTTGGGTCGGTCATGGCTGGCCAAGCCGCTGCTGATCCCATCACGATCAGCGGAAATGAATGCGCGGGCGCGGGGGGCTTCAATGCGTGCACCTATGATGGCTCGCCCGCCATCATCAAGTTCCGGCCGAATGGAACGGTCGAGGACCTGAACTCGGACCTGTTCCCCACCATCACCGGCCTGGAGTTCTCCTTCACCGGGCTCAACGGGTCCAGCGGCACCTGGAGCTACAACCCGGGCGCGGGCGATCCCCTGATCACGGCGGTCGCGGTCTTCGGCGGCGCGTCGTTCAATCTCTACGAGATTGGCCTTGACGGGCAGTCGGGCGGCAACTGGGCCACCCCGCTCAATCCGGGTGGCCGGCCGGCCGACTTGTCGCACATCACGTTCTTCGACACCGGTGCCCCGCCCGTGTCGGTCCCGGCCCCGGCCTCGCTCGCCCTGTTCGGGGCGGCCCTGCTGGGCCTGGGCCTGGTGCGTCGCCGCCGCGCGGCGCGAGGCTGAGCCGGAAGCGTCTCCCCGCGGGCCGCCGGGGCGAAGCGCTTCCGGCAGGCGCTGCCTGCCCGGGGATGGCGCCATCCCTTGCCGGGGGCGCCTCCTCCCCCCGGCCAGACTGGCGCTGCGGCATGTTGGGCCGCACCGCCTTGACGGAACATGGCCGGCACTGACGGAAGCGCCGGTCATGCTTCGGACGCCTGAGAGCAGACCCTTGCAGGCTGCGTGATTTCCGCCCCGCGCGTTCCGGCCTCCGGCGATCGCGCATGTCCGGTGTTTTCCGCGGCAGCCTCCCCCGCGGCAGCCTACCGCCGCGCGCCCGGTGGCTTCTGCCGCAGCGTCAGCCCTGGCAGGATGGCCAGCAGGCACACCACGCCCACCACCAGGAAGGCGTCGCGGAAGCCGATCAGCACGGCCTGCGCCTCCAGCATCCGCAACAGGAAGTCCTGCGCGGCGTCGCGGCGGATCACCTCGGGCAGGCCGCCCTGGATGTAGAGGTTTTCCAGCAGCCGCCGCGTCTCCAGCATCGCACCCCCGCCCTGCATCTCGGCGCCCAGCGCTTCGGCGTGGAACTGCGTGCGGCGCTCCATGAAGACGGCGATGAGGTTGGTTCCCAGCGCACCGCCCAGCATCCGGAAGAAGTTGATCCCGCCCGCCCCCTGGCCCAGCAGGTGCGGCGGCAGCGCGCGCATCGCGCCCACATTCATGTTGGGCATGGTGAGCCCGAGCCCGATGCGCCCCACCAGGATCCACATCGCCAACTCCCAGAAGGCCGTGTCGGTGCCCACGAAGCTGATCAGCCAGCAGGAGACGGCGAACAGGGCCAACCCCGCGCAGACCGGCATCCAGGGAGGCACGAAATCCGCCATGCGGCCGGCCGCGAGGAACACGAAGGCCACCGCGAATCCCGCCGGCATCAGGATGAGGCCCGAGCGCGTGGGCGTGTATCCCTGCACGATCTGCACCAGCAGCGGCAGCAGGTAGGTGGAGCCGAAGATGGCTGCGCCATAGATGAACGCCACCACCGCCGCCATGGCGAAGCCCATATGGGTGAAGACCCGCAGGTTCAGCAGCGGCGCGCGCGCAACACCCTGCCAGGCGACGAAGCCCAGGGCGGCCAGGGTCGCCACCACCAGCTTGCCCACCACCAGGTCCGAACTCCAGCCATGCCGCTGCCCGTCGGTCAGCCCCGAAAGCAGCAGCCCGATCGCCAGCGCCAGCAAGAGGCAGCCCAGCCAGTCGAGCGGCCGCGCCTGCCCGGTGGCAAGCCGCCCCGGCATGAAGACGAGGCCCAGCAGCAGGCCAAGCCCCGCCGTCGGCAGGCTCAGGAAGAACAGCGCATGCCAGCCGAAGCTGTCCACCAGGATGCCGCCCAGCGCCGGCCCGTTCGCCGGCGCCATCACCACGCCGAAGCTGAAAAGCCCCATGGCTGTGCCGCGCCGCTCGGGCGGGAAGGCCAGGAAGATGATCTGCATGGACAGGGGCTGCAAAAGCCCCGCGGAAGCGCCCTGCGCCACGCGGCAGGCGACCATGACGCTCGCATCCTCGGCCATGCCGGCAAAGACCGAGGCGATGATGAACACGCCGATGGAGGCGACATAGGTGGCGCGGAAGCCGAAGCGCTCCACCGCCCAGGCATTCAGCAGCATGAAGCCGGTGTTGGCCGCCAGGAAGCCGGTCGCGAGCAGCTGCCCCTGCTCCTGCCCCATGCCGAGCGCGCCCATGATGTCGGGCAGCGCCACCACGACGATGGTGGAGGAGAGGATGCAGGAGATGGTGCCCGTCAGCGCCGCCAGCGTCACCCACCAGCGGTAGGAGGGGCCGTAGCGGGCGAACATCTGGTCCATGCTGGGTCCGCCGCGGCGAGGCAGGGCGGCGGCGGCGCTCGCACTCATGGCGCGGGCGGCACCCCCTCGCCATCGGCCCGCGCGGTGACGCGCGCCAGCATCCCCGGTCGCAGCAGCCCGGGCTGCGGGGCGGGGTCCAGCCGCACCCGCAGCGGCAGGCGCTGCGTGATGCGCGTGAAGTTGCCCGAGGGGTTGGCGCTGGGCAGCAGGGCGAACTGGCTGGTCGCGGCCTCGATCAGCCGCGACACCTCGCCATCGAAGCGCTGCCCGGGCCAGGCATCCACGGTCACGGTGACGCGGGTGCCGAGGCGGAAGTGACGCACATCCGTCTCCCGCACATTCGCGTCCACCCAGACATGGGCGGGGTTGTGCACCAGCACGATCCGCTGGCCGGCCTGCACATGCTCGCCGGGCTCCAGGAAGACGCGGTCCACCACGCCGTCGAAGGGCATGCGCAGCGTGCGGTCCTCGACGTCGAGCACGGCCCGGTCGCGCTGGGCCTCCAACTCCCGCGCCTGCGGGTCGAGGGCCGCGATCTGCGCCTGGATCACACCCATCTCCGCGCGCGCCGCGAGGGCCAGGGCCATCATTGCCTCGGCGCTGCGGATGTCGGCCTCGGCGCTGCGCACGCGCTGGCGGGCCGTCTCCACATTCAGGCGCAGCTGCTCCACGCGCTGGCGTGTGGCCGCGCCGGTCTGGGTGAGGCGTTCGGCGCGGTCCAGCTCGGCCTCGGCGAAGACGCGCTCGGCCTCGGCGGCCGGCAGGGCGGCCTGCGCGCCCTCATGGCTGGCGCGGGCGGCCGCGTGCTGGCTCCGGCTTGTCTGGTCCACCAGGGCGAGCCGCGCCTCAAGCTCCGCCCGGCGCGCGGCAAGGCCCGCGATGCGCGCGGCGTATTGCTCCACCGCCAGGGCCGCGTCGCGCGCATCCATCCGCGCCAGCAGCGCGCCCCGCGCCACCCTGTCGCCGGGCGAGACGGGAATGTCCGCCACCCAGCCCGGGCTGCGGCTGGCGAGGATGGTCATGTCCGAGCCCACCCGGGCATCGTCCAGCACCACATGGGTGAATTGCCAGTGCAGCCAGCGCAGCCCGAAGCCGAGGCCAACCAGCGCCACCATCGCCAGCACCATCCCGCGAACCCAGCGCCGGCGCCTCGCGGCACCCTTTTCCGCCAACACCTCGCGCCCGGATCGCTCCGCCGGCCCGATGTCCATGCCCGCTTCCTTGCCCGCCGGGATCCTGACCGGCAATTGTCAGCATAGGGTCACAAAGGCGGGGCGGCCAATGGGCGGCCCGACCGGCACGCGCCTTCTTCGAACCGTCACGTTTTGGTCATCCCAACGCAAGAAACCGCCGCTACGCCCGAGCGCCATGCGCAATGAGCCTCCTGTCGACGCCGGCTTGCGCCTGGATCGCGTTTCGCGCGCCTTCGGCACCACGCGGGCCCTGGATGACGTCTCCCTGGGCACCGGGGCAGGGCGCTTCCTGGTGCTGCTGGGACCGTCGGGCTGCGGCAAATCCACCCTCCTGCGCATCGTGGCGGGCTTGGACCAGGCCTCTGCCGGCAAGGTGTGGATCGGCGGGCGGGACGTGACGGGGCTGCCGCCGGCGGGACGCGGCATTTCCATGGTGTTCCAGAACTACGCGCTGTTTCCGCATCTGACGGTGGCAGAGAACATCGTCTTCGGCCTGCGCGCGCGCGGAGCAGGACGGGCGGAGCGTGAGGCGCGGCTCTCCCGCGCGGCCGGGATCCTGGGCCTCGATGCCCTGCTCCACCGCCGGCCAAGCCAGCTCTCCGGCGGCCAGCAGCAGCGCGTGGCGCTGGCCCGCGCCGTGGTGGCCGAGGCGCCGGTCTGCCTGATGGACGAACCCCTCTCCAACCTCGACGCCAAGCTGCGCGCCGAGATGCGGCGCGAGATCCACGCCCTGCAGCGCCGCCTGGGCATCACCATGGTCTATGTCACGCACGACCAGGCCGAAGCGATGAGCATGGCCGACCAGGTGGTGCTGCTGCGCGAGGGACATGTGGAGCAGGACGCGACCCCCGCCGAACTCTATGCCCGTCCGGCCTCGGTCTTCGCGGCCGGCTTCATCGGCACGCCCCCCATGTCGCTGCTGCGCCTCGGGCCTGGCGGCGTGGTGCGGGGCACCGACGGCCCCACGCTGGCACCGCCCGAGGCGGGGGGCGCCATCATGGGCGTAAGGCCCGAGGATATCGCCCCCACCGATGGCGCGGGCCTGCCCGCGCGCGTGCTCTCGGCCGAGTTCCTGGGGGCGGAGACGGTGCTCTCCTGCGCCGTGGGCGAGGCCGGCGAGACCTTGCAGGCCCGCATTCCCGGGCACCACGCGGCCGCCCCCGGCACGCCGCTCCGCCTGCGCCTGCCGCCGGCCGCTCATCTCTTCGACGCCGGCACCGGCCGGCGCCTGCCCGACCCCGTCCACCGGCGCGCGCCGGTGGAGGCCTGAACCCCGAAGGAGAACCTGCCATGACGATCACCCGCCGCGGCGCGCTCATCGCCGCCCCCACCCTGCTGGCGGCGCCCGCCGTCCACGGCCAGGCCGTGACCGAGATCACCTTCTTCTACCCCATCGCGGTGGGCGGCCCGATCACGCGGATCATCGACGGCTATTGCGAGGCCTTCGCCCAGGCCAACCCGGGCTTCCGCGTGCGGCCGATCTACTCCGGCTCCTACCAGGACACGCTGACCCGCACGCTGACCGCCATGCGCGGCGGCGACGCGCCGCAGACCGCCTGCCTGCTCTCGGTGGACATCTTCACGCTCATCGGCGAGGACGCGATCCTGGCCTGGGACGAGCTGCCCGGCGTGGACCGCCCCTGGCTCGACGGCTTCTACCCCGGTTTCCTCGAGAACAGCCGCACCGCCGGCAAGACCTGGGGCATCCCGTTCCAGCGCTCCACCGTGGTGCTCTACTGGAACAAGGAGGCGTTCAGCGCCGCCGGCCTCAACCCCGAGACGCCGCCTGCCACCTGGGCCGAGCAGATCAGCTTTGCCGAGCGGCTCACCCGGCGCGAGGGCGGGCAGGTGGCGCAATGGGGCCTGCAGATCCCCTCTTCCGGCTTCCCCTACTGGCTGTTCCAGGGCCTGACCACGCAGAACGACGTGCGGCTGATGAACCCCGAGGGCAACCGCACCTTCTTCGACGACCCCAAGGTGGCCGAGGCGCTGCAATACTGGGTGGACCTCTCGCGCCGCCACCAGGTGCACCCGACGGGCGTGGTCGAGTGGGGCACCACCCCGCGCGACTTCTTCGAGCGCAAGACCGCCATGATGTGGACCACCACCGGCAACCTGACGAATGTGCGCCGCAACGCGCCCTTCCCCTTCGGCGTGGCGATGCTGCCCGAGGGGCGGCGCCGCGGCAGCCCGACCGGGGGCGGCAACATCTATGTGTTCAAGTCGGCCAACCCGGCCCAGCGCGAGGCGGCGGTGCGCTTCGCCAAGTTCCTCACCACGCCCGAGCGCGCCGCCCAGTGGGGCATCGACACGGGCTATGTGGCCGTGACGCCGGCGGCTTTCGAGACGCCCGCCATGCGCGCCCATGTGGCCGACTTCCCGGCCGCCGCCGTGGCGCGCGACCAGCTGCCGCATGCCGTGGCGGAGCTGTCCACGCATGAGAACCAGCGCGTGACCCGGGCGCTGAACGACAACCTCCAGGCCGCGCTGACCGGCTCCAAGCAGCCCGGCCCGGCCATGGCCGACGCCCAGGCCGCGGCTGAGCGCATCCTGCGCAGCCACCGGTAACGGGTGCCCATGGGGATGAGCCGCACCACGCTGCATGCCTGGCTGCTGCTCAGCCCCGCGCTGATCCTCCTCGTGGCCTTCACCCATTATCCGGCGGTGGCCACGCTCTGGAGTTCGCTGTTCACCACGCCGCGGGGCAACCGTCCCGCGCGCTTCGTCGGCGTGGAAAACTACGAGGCCCTGCTGGCCGACCCCATCTTCTGGCAGGCCTTCTGGAACAACATGATCTACGCGGGTGCCACCATCCCGCTGTCCATCGGCCTCGCACTCGCCATGGCGCTGTGGGTGAACGGGCGCATCGGCGGGCGCGGGTTGCTTCGCATGGCCTATTTCACGCCGACCGTGCTGCCCATGATCGCGGTCGCGAACCTCTGGCTGTTCTTCTACACGCCCGACTACGGCCTGCTGGACCAGATGACCTCCGCCCTGTTCGGCTGGGGGCCCACCAACTGGATCGGCTCCACCGAGACGGCGCTGGGGGCCATGATCGCGGTGGCGGTGTGGAAGGAGGCGGGGTTCTTCATGATCTTCTACCTCGCAGCCCTCCAGGCCATCTCCCCCAGCCTCTATGAGGCGGCGGCGGTGGAGGGCGCCTCGCGCTGGCGGGTGTTCTGGCGCGTCACCCTGCCGCTGCTGGGGCCGACCACGCTGTTCATCCTGGTGAACGCCGTCATCAACGGGTTTCGCCTGGTGGACCACATCATCGTCATGACGCGCGGCGGGCCGAACAACGCCACCGCCCTGCTGCTGACGCAGATCTACGAGATCGGCTTCCGCTTCTGGGACACGTCCCAGGCGGCGGCGCTGACCATGATCCTGCTGGTGATCCTGGTGGGCGCGGCGGCGGTGCAGTTTTTCATCCTTGGCCGCCGGACGCATTACCAATGATGAACCACCCATGATCGGGCGCGTCCTGGAAACGCTGGCCGCCTGGCTGCTGGGCATCCTGTGGGTGGCGCCGCTGCTCTACGCCGTGTGGGCCGCTTTCCACCCGACTGCCTATGCCACGACGCTCGACCTCACGGCGCCGCTCACGCTGGAGAATTTCCGCGCGGCCTGGGATGCGGCGCCCTTCGCGCGCTACTTCCTGAACACCTTCGTGCTGGTGACGATGATCCTGGCGGCGCAGTTCGTGCTGTGCACGCTGGCGGCCTTCGCCTTTGCGCGCAGCCGCTTTCCGGGCAGCGGGCTGCTGTTCGGCCTGGTGCTGGTGCAGCTCATGATCATGCCGGACATCCTGCTGGTGGAGAACTACGCGACGATGCGCCGCCTCGGCCTCGTGGACAGCATCCTGGCGATCGGGCTGCCCTACATGGCCTCGGCCTTTGGCATCTTCCTGCTGCGCCAGGCCTTCATGCAGGTGCCGAAGGAACTTGAGGAAGCGGCGCGCGTGGAGGGCTGCGGCACGCTGGCCATCCTGTGGCGCGTCTATGTGCCGCTGGCGCGGCCCACATACCTGGCCTACGGCCTCACCTCCGTCTCCTACCACTGGAACAATTTCCTCTGGCCGCTGGTCATCACCAACAGCGTGGAGACGCGGCCGCTGACGGTGGGGCTCTCGGTCTTCGCCTCGACCGATCAGGGCATCGACTGGGCCATCATCAGCGCGGCGACGCTGATGACCTCGGCGCCGCTGCTGCTGGGCTTCCTGATGTTCCAGCGGCAGTTCGTGCAATCCTTCATGCGCGCCGGCATCCGGTAGTCAGGCCGCCGCCTGCTCCAGCGTCGGCGCCACGTCCGACAGCGTCACACGGCGCATGTCGCGCTTGTGGACGCGGTCGGCATAGGGGCGCCCGCGATGCAGGGTGCAGCGGTTGTCCCACATCACGAGGTCGTGAACCTGCCATGTGTGGCGATACACGAAGCGCGGCTGCGTCGCGTGCTCCATCAGGTCGCGCAGCAGCATCAGCGCCTCGGGCACCGGCATGCCGCGGATGCGGCCGATATGCGCCGAGAGGAACAACGCCACGCGGCCCGAGCCCTCGTGCCGCCGCACCAGGCGCTGCGGCACGGGGGCGAATTGCCGCTGCTCGGCCTCGGTCCAGGCGTCGAAGCCGAGGGCGGCGCGCGAGAAGATGAGGGAATGCTCGCACACCAGGTCGCGCAACGGCTCTTGTTGGGCGGGGTCCAGCGCCTCCCACGCCGCGCGCATGTCGGCGAATTCCGTCTCGCCGCCCTGGGGCGGGATGCTGCGCGCGTGCAGAAGGGAATAGAGGGCCGGCGTCGCCTTGAAGCTGCTGTCCGAATGCCACAGCCGGTTGCCCAGCGCGAAGAAGCGCCGGCGGTCATCGGCGGCCAGGATTTCGCCGCGCTCATCCAGGTTCGAGATGTCGTTCATGGTGGCGTGCTTCAGGCGCATCTTCTCGGCATCCACCGTGGCGCGGCTCTGCTCTATGGGGCCGAAGCGCGCGGCGAAATCCATCTGCTGGTCGTCGTCGAGGTCCTGCCCGGGGAAGACCAGCACCGCGTGCCGGTCCATCAGGCCGGCGATGGCGGCGACCTCGGCCTCGGCCAGCGGCCGGCGCAGGTCGGGGCCCTCCACGCGGGCGGCGAAGAGGGGATGGAGCGGTGTCACGCGCATGGCGGTTCCTCCGGGGTGTTCCGGGCATCATGGCGCAACGCCGCCCCGCGACGCCAGCGGCGCGGGCAGGCCGGGCGAAGGAATGCCCAGCGGCTGGGCAATGCCGCCGCCTGCGGCCCCGGGCGGGGCAACTTCGCGTTGACGCGCCGGGGGCTGCCTCGTCACGCTCCGGGAATTGCCCGTATTCCGCCGTGAGGAGCTGCGCCATGCCCCGTTTCAGCCGCCGCCGACTGGCCCTGTCCGCCGCCGCCCTGCCGCTTGCCCCCCTCGCCACAGCGCGGGCGCAGACGGGCGACTGGCCCAACCGCGTGGTGCGCATCATCTCGCCCTTTCCCCCGGGCGGTGCCGCGGACCTCATCTCGCGCATCATGGCCGAGGAGCTGCGCGGGCCGCTGAACCAGGCCGTGGTGGTGGAGAACCGCGCCGGCGTCGGCGGCACGGTGGGGGCAGAGTTCGTCGCCCGCAGCGCGCCCGACGGCTACACATGGCTCCTGGCCAGCACCGGGCCGCTGGCCATCACGCCCGAGCTGGTGCGGCTGAACTTCGACCCCTCGCGCGATCTCGCCCCCGTGGCCATGGTGGCCGGCACGCCCGCGGTCTTCGCGGTGCACCCCTCGGTGCCGGCCAACAACATGGCGGAACTGATCGCGCTCGCCCGGGCGCGGCCTGGGCAGCTTTCCTACGCCTCGGGCGGCAACGGCACGACGACGCACCTCTTCGTCGAGTACATGAAGCAGCTGGCCAACCTCGACATCCAGCACGTGCCCTATCGCGGCAGCGGCCCCTCCATCACCGACACCATCGCCGGCCGGGTGCAGTTCCTCTGCGACACCCTGCCCGTGACGCTGGCGCATATCCGCGAGGGGCGGCTGCGGGCGGTGGGCGTGACCACCGCGCAGCGCCAGCCGGCCCTGCCCGACGTGCCGACCGTGGCCGAGAGCGGCGTGCCGGGCTACGCAGCCATCGGCTGGTATGGCATGGCGGCCGCCGCCGGCACGCCGCCCGCGCTCATCGCGCGGATGAACGCCGCGGTGAATGCCCGCCTGGCCGACCCGGCCCTCGCCGCGCGGATGGAAGGCCTGGGTGCCATCCCCATGCCGATGACGCCCGAGGCCTTCGGCGCCTTTGCCCTGGAGGACCGCCAGCGCTGGGCCGGCGTGATCCGCACCGGCAACATCCGGGTGGACTGAACGCCCTCCCCTTCAGG
>JBHYDO010000086.1:0-15366 GCA_051860645.1 Roseococcus sp. | reverse complement strand
GGGGCGCGGCGGCCGGGGGGGGGGGGGGGGGGGGGGGGGCGCCGGCTCGTCGCCCTGCGCGACCTGGGCGGGGGCGATGAGTTCCACCGCGATCGCGGTCTCCCGTGGCTCCTCCAGGCGGCGGCTGTCGAATTGCAATAGCGCCAGGGCCAAAAGCAGCAGATGCAGGCCGAGCGAAGCGCCGACCCACAGGCGAAAGCGCCCCTCCTCCGTCGTCGGCAGGGGCATGGTCAGCGTGGGCGCGCGCCCCCCCCCGGGGGCCGCGGCGCCGCCTGCTGCTGCTCGGCCAGCAATGCCACGCGGGTGAAGCCGCCGGCGCTGATCACGCCCATCACCTCCATCACCTGGCCGTAGGAGATGCTGCGGTCACCGCGGACGAAGATGCGCGGTTCCGGCGTGCCCTCGGGCCGCGCCTGGGCGATGGCGCGCAGCCGATCGACCAGCCCCTCCACGGGCACCTCGGTCTCCTGCAGGAAGATGCGGCCCTCGGCGTTCACCGAGATGGTCAGCGGCTCCTGCTCCTGGTTCAGCGGCTGGGCGGCGGTGCGGGGCAGGTCCACCGGCACGCCCGACGTCATCATGGGTGCGGCCACCATGAAGATGATCAGCAGCACCAGCATCACGTCCACGAAGGGTGTCACGTTGATGTCGGACATGGGGCGGTACCGGCCACGAGCACCGCCGCGCTTCATTAGGGGCCCAGCCATCCGGGGCTACTCCGCGCCCATGCGGGCTGGCCGGGGCGCCTGTGCCGCGGCCTCGGTCTGGCGGGCAAGGATGGCGCCGAACTCGGCGGCGAAACCCTCCAGCCGGCCGGCGAACTTCGCCGCCTCCGAGGAAAGGCTGTTGTACAGGATCACGGCCGGGATGGCGGCGACGAGGCCGATCGCGGTGGCCAGCAGCGCCTCGGCGATGCCGGGTGCGACCACGGCCAGGTTCGTGCTCTGCATGCCCGCGATGGCGGTGAAGCTGTTCATGATGCCCCAGACCGTGCCGAACAGCCCCACGAAGGGCGCGGCGGAGCCGGTCGAGGCCAGAAAGGTCATGCGCTTCTCGATGCGCTCCATCTCGCGCTGGATGGTCACTGACATGGCACGCTCCACGCGTTCCTTCGTGCCGACCACCAGGAAGGGGCTGGTGCCGGCCTCGGTGCTGCGCCGCCACTCGCCCATGCCGGCGGAGAAGACGGCGGCCAACGGGTGCGTCGGCGCCTCGCCATGGCGCTTGTAGAGGTCGTCCACGCTGCCACCCTTCCAGAACTCGTCCTCGAAGGCATTGGCGTCGCGCTTGGCCCGGCGCAGCTGGCCGTATTTGTCGAAGGCGATGGCCCAAACGATGATGGAGGCCAGCAGCAGCCCCAGCATGACCGATTTCACGACCCAGTCGGCCATCAGGAAGAGGCCGAGCACCGACATGTCGTGCATGGCGCCGAGCGGGGTGGCGGTGACGGGATTCACGGCGCGGGGCCTCCTTCGGCAGGGCAGTCGGTGATGCGGGCGCGGAGTGCGCCCAGCCAGGGTTCAGGCAGACGGCGCGCGGCCAGGGTGGCCGCGTCCACGCAGGCCAGCTTCACCTCGATGCGCACCAGCCTCTCCTCCCCCCGCCAGGCCTGCTGGTCGAGCAGGAGCGAGGCGGACGCGCGCCGGATTCGGGTGAGGACCACCAGCGAATCGTCGAGCCGCGCCGGCCGCTCATACTCCAGTGCCACGCGTTTCACCACCAGGACGCAACCGTGTTCACGCTGCATCCGCGAATGCGGCAGGTCCATGTCACGCAGCGCCTCGGTCCGCGCTCGCTCGGCGAACCGAAGATAGGCGGCGTGGTAGACGATGCCGCCCGCATCCGTGTCCTCGTAGTAGACACGGAGGTGGTGGCGATGGACATACTTCATCGAAGAGGGGTCACTCATCGAGCAGGTCCGGCTGGATGAGGGCGCCGGCGGGCGGTGCGAGGCCCAGGTGCCGCCAGCCCGGCTCGCCCAGCATGCGGCCGCGGGGGGTGCGCAGCACGAAGCCCTCCTGGATCAGGAAGGGCTCGATGACGTCCTCCAGCGTGTCGCGGCTTTCGGAGAGTGCGGCGGCCAGGGTTTCCACGCCCACCGGTCCGCCATTGTGGTGCTCGGCGATGCGGCGGAGGTAGCGGCGGTCCATGGCGTCCAGGCCCTTGGCGTCCACCTCGAGGCGGTCCAGCGCCATGTTGACCAGCGCGCGATCGGCCACGCTTCCTTCCACGGCCGCGAAGTCGCGCACGCGGCGCAGCAGGCGCCCCGCGATGCGCGGCGTGCCGCGCGAACGGGTGGAGATTTCCCGCGCCGCATCCTCGTGCAGCGAGAAGGCCAGCTTCTCCGCGCCCCGGCGCAAAATCCGAAAAAGCTCCTCCGGCGCGTAGAGGTTGAGGCGCAGCGGAATGCCGAACCGGTCCCGCAGCGGCGTGGAGAGCAGCCCCGAGCGGGTGGTGGCGCCGACCAGGGTGAAGGGCGGCAGGTCAATGCGCACGGTGCGCGCGGCCGGCCCCTCGCCGATGATGAGGTCGAGCTGGAAATCCTCCATGGCCGGGTAGAGGGTTTCCTCGATGACAGGCTGCAGGCGGTGGATCTCGTCCACGAACAGCACGTCGCGCGGCTGCAAATTGGTCAGGATGGCCGCGAGGTCCCCGGCGCGTTGCAGCACGGGGCCGGAGGTGGCCCGAAATCCCACGCCCATCTCGCGCGCCACGATCTGCGCCAGCGTGGTCTTGCCCAGGCCGGGCGGCCCATGCAGCAGCACATGGTCCAGCGCCTCGCCGCGCGCCGAGGCCGCCTGGATGTAGACGGCGAGGTTCTCGCGCAGCAGCTTCTGGCCGGTGAAGTCGGACAGGCGCTGGGGGCGCAGGCTTGCCTCGCCGGCGTCCTCGTCCTGGCGCGCGCCTGAGGTAAGGCGTTCGCTCATCGGGCACTTTCCCGAAGCGCGAGCGTGATGAGGGCATTGAGGTCAAACCCCTCCCCCAGCAGCGACTTCGCCCGCGCCACCGCGCGTTCCGCCTCGGGTCGCTTGAGGCCCAGATTGGTCAGCGCGCTGACGGCATCCGCCTCCACGCCCTGCGGCGCGGGCGCGGCCAGGGCCACGCCACCGCCATCCGCCTCGGGCATGGCGCGCCCCACCGCCCATTTCTGCATGGCGGGTTCGTCGATGATGCGGTTGGCGGTGGTGGGGCCGACGCCCTTGGCGGCCGACAGCGCCTTGCGGTCCTTGGCCGCGATCACGCGCGCCAACTGCTCGGGCGAGAGGGTGGAGAGCAGGGCCAGCGCCGTCTTGGCCGCCACGTTCTTCACCTCGTTCAAGGCGCGGAAGGCCTCGCGCTCGGCGGCGTCGAGGAAGCCGTAGAGGGTGAGGCCCGTCTCGGCGGCGAAGCGGGCCTCCACCAGCAGGCGCTGCGTGCCCTCGCGTGCCGTGAGGCGATCGAGCGTCTTGCGCGAGCAGGCGACGAGGTAGCCGACGCCACCCACCTCCAGCACGCAATGCCCCTCGCCGCTCGACTGCACGGTGCCGGTCAGCGAGGCGATCATGGCAGGGCCGCCAGCCGCGCCAGCGCCAGGCGGGTGCCGCGGTGGTGCGCGTGGCAGATGGCGATGGCCAGGGCATCGGCCGCATCCGCGCGCTTGAGCACCGCACCCGGCAGCAGGCGCTTGACCATGTCCTGCACCTGGATCTTGTCGGCATGCCCGGTGCCCACCACGGCGCGCTTCACCTCCATCGCCTGGTATTCCGCGACGGGCAGGCCGGCCAGCGCCGGCGCCAGCAGCACCACGCCGCGCGCCTGGCCGAGCTTCAGCGCGGCGGCGGGGTTCTTGTTCACATAGGTGTGCTCGACCGCCGCCTCATCGGGCGCCCACTCGCCGATGAGCGCCGCCAGCGCGCGGTGCAGGAAGACGAGTCGCGCGGAAAGCTCCTCGGCCGGCGTGGTGCTGATGGCGCCGGCGGCCACGAAGCGCAGATGCGATCCGGCACTCTCCACCAGCCCCCAGCCCGTGTGGGTCAGGCCAGGGTCCAGCCCCAGGATGCGGACGGGGGCCAGCGCTCAGCCTTCGGAGAGCTTCGCCATCACGGCGTCGCTCACCTCGAAATTGGCGTAGACGTGCTGCACGTCGTCATGGTCGTCCAGCGCCTCGATGAGCTTGAAGACGGCGGCCGCCCCCTCCTCGTCCAGCGGGACGGTCAGGTTGGGGCGCCATTCCAGGCGGGCGGATTGCGCCTCGCCGAAGCGGGCCTCCAGCGCGTCGCGCACGGTGTTGAGGTCCTCTGTGGCGGAGAGGATTTCGTGGCCGTCCTCGGTGCTGAGCACATCCTGGGCGCCGGCCTCGATGGCGGCTTCCAGCATTGTGTCGGCATCGGCGACACTGGCGGGGTAGCGCACCAGACCCAGCCGGTCGAACTGGAAGGCCACCGTCTCGCCGAGCGCCCCGCCATGCTTGCTGAACATGGAGCGCACGTCGCTGGCCGTGCGGTTGCGGTTGTCGGTGAGGCCTTCCACGATGAGTGCCACACCCGCGGGGCCGCGGCCCTCGTAGCGGACCTCGGCATAGTCGTCGCCCTGGCCGGCGCCCGTCGCCTTCTTGATGGCGCGCTCGACCGCGTCCTTGGTCATGTTCGCCTGGCGGGCGGCGATCAGGGCCGCGCGCAGGCGCGGGTTGAAGGCGGGGTCGGGCTGGCCCATGCGGGCGGCCACCGTGATCTCGCGCCCCAGCTTGGAGAAGATGCGGGCGCGCTTCGCGTCCTGCGCTCCCTTGCGGTGCATGATGTTCTTGAATTGCGAATGGCCGGCCATGGCTACTTCAGAGATTGGTTGAAGTCTTTTGTATAGCGACGCCCGCGCCGTTCCGCCACCATGCGCCGATGGACGCCCAGATCCCCGACCCACACCGCATCGGCACCCTGAAAGAGCTGGAGGCGGTCTACGCCGCGCCCACCGAGTTGGTGAAGCACAAGGCCACCCACCGGGTGGATGCCCGCACCGCCGCCTTCATCGCGGCCAGCCCCTTCATGCTGCTGGGCACGAACGGCGCGCGCGGCCTGCACATCACCCCGCGCGGCGACGCGCCCGGCTTCGTGACCGTGGCGGACGAAAACACGCTCATCCTGCCCGACCGCCGCGGCAACAACCGGCTGGACGCGCTGCGCGACATCCTGGAGGACAACCGCGTCTCCCTGCTGTTCCTGGTGCCCGGCGTGGGCGAGACGCTGCGCGTGCACGGCACCGCGCATATCACCACCGACCCCGCGCTGCGCGCCGCCCATGTGGCGCAGGGCAAGGAGCCGGCGACGCTGCTGGTGGTGCAGGTGCAGGAACTGTTCATGCAATGCGCCAAGGCGCTGATGCGCTCCAGGCTCTGGGGCGGCATGCCACGCCCGGAGGCGGTCCCCACCATGGGGCAACTTCTCGCCAGCCAGACGCCCGGCCGCGTCGTGGCCGATGAGGTAGACGCCAGCTACCCCGAGCGGATTCGCACCACCATGTATTGAGGGGCTGAAGCTGGAGAGCGGGATTAAACGTTTTCGCTGAATCCACCTCAACGCATCCCGCTCTACCCGCGCGGCAGGAACCGATACCCGGCCATGCCGAGCCCCAGCACCACCGCCAGAAGCACGAAGCCCGCGCGGTAGCCCGCCTCGCCCACCCCGAAGCCGTCCAGCGCCAGCCCCACCAACACGGGCAGCACCGCCGAGCCCAGCACCTGCGCCAGGTTCACCGTGGTGACGCCGCGCCCCACCCGGTGCTCGGGGAAGAGCCCCCTGCCCTGCGTCACGAGCAGCAGCGGATAGGCCGAGAAGAAGCAGACCAGCATCAGCAGCCCCACCGCCGCCCCCAGCGGCAGCCCGGGCAGCGCCAGGCCCAGCAGCGCGGCGAGCGTGACGCCGGCCATGGCCAGCACCGCCACCTCCCGCCCCCACCAGCGCTCGGCCGCTGGCAATGCCAACTGACCCGCCGGCACGGCGAGCCCCATGGCCAGCAACGCCGCGCCACGGGCCGCGGGGTCGAGTCCGTGCACGTCGTTGAGATAGGGCCCGGCCCAGAGCGCCAACAGCGTTGCCATCACGCCATAGCCCACCGTGTGCAGCGCAAGGATGCGCGGCAGGCCCGGCGTGGCCCAGACCTGGAACTGCCCGGCCAGCACCTCGGCCAGGGTCTCGCGGGGCGGGTTGCGGGCGGGCGCGCCGGGCGGGTCGTCGGCCGCGAAGCGCCACCACACCAGGCCCAGCAGCGCCGTCAGCACGGCCGAGGCGGCATAGGCGCCCCGCCAGCCGACCACGCCCGAGACCACCGCCAGCGGCGCGCCGGCGGCCAGGATGCCGAGCTGGCTCCAGGCGAAGATGCGCGCCACCGCCTGGGTCAGTGCCGGCCCCCGGTGCCAGCGGCCCGAGAGCACCACCACCGACATGAAGCTGGCCGCGCAGCCCAGTCCCAGCAGGAAGCGCGCGGCCAGGAACTGCGTGCCGTCCTGCGCCAGCGCCTGCAGCAGCGCGGCCGGTACGGCCAGCGCGGTCAGCCACAGCACCAGGCGGCGCGGCCCCAGCCGGTCCAGCGCCACCCCCACGGGGATCTGCGCCAGCAGCAGCGCGCCGAAGAAAGCGGTGTTGGCCGCCCCCAAGGCGCCCGGCCCCATGCCGAGGTCGGCCGCCAACTCGGGCGCCACCACCCCCACCGCGGCGCGGTGGAATTGCGACACCACCGTCATCCCGGCCAAAGAGAGGCCCAGCCTTGCCGCTGGGGTCACGCCGCCAGACCGAACTCGGCGGCGAGCGCGCGGCTTCCCTCGGGCGTGCAGGCCAGGCGGCGCCGGCGCAGGCCATCGCTGGCCGAGGGCTCGATGCGGTTCAGCCAGCGGCGGCGCAGCAGCAGGGCCGTCACCTCGCGGCCCAGCCCGCCGGCCAGGTGCGGGCGGCGCTCGGACCAGTCCATGCAGTCGCAGGCGAAGCGCGGGGCGGCGCGGGCGGCGGCGAGGTCCACGCCGAGGGCCGCAAGCCGCGACTCGCCGATGGTGGTGGTGGCCCAGCCGCCGGGGGCAGGCTCCAGCCAGCCATCGCCCGTCAGGCGCGCATGCAGCGCGACGCCGAGCCGACCCGCCAGGTGGTGCCAGCACAGGCGGCCGCTACGGAAATCCTCGCCGTGCGGCCAGGGCGCGCGGGCGGGCGGCGTGGGGCTGGCCAGGCAGAGCAGGGTTTCCAGCGCACCCGCCACCTCCTCGCCCGCCAGCGCGTGGTAGCGGTGGCGGCCCTGGGCATGGACGCAGAGCAGCCCGGCCTCGACCAGCGACTTGAGCTGGGCCGAGGCCGCGGGGGCGCCGATCCCGGCCACGCGGGCGAGTTCGCCGGCGGTCAGCGCCTCGCCCGGCAGGAGGGCCTGGAGCATGGCGGCGCGGGAGGGGTCGCCGATCAGGGCGGCGAGGGTGGCGAGGCTGGACATGCGCGCATCCTGGCACGGCGCGGCGCTTGAAGCTTCACCACCGCCCGAAGCCCGGGGTCAGACCAGCTGCGCGCCATGGGCGGGAGCCACCGATCAGAGCCTGCGCAGATACGACCTCAGCGTCGGCAGCTCCGCTCCGACATCTTGACCGCAGACGGGCGCCGGCGCGACACCGGCCTTGGCGGCCATTCTCAGCTCGGACGGCGTGACCTGGAACGCGCGCCGGAAGGCGCGGCTGAAGGTGGAAGGGTCGGAAAAGCCGCAGGCTTCCGCGATGGCCGCGATGCTGCGCGTGTCACTGGCATCGGAAAGCGCCGCATGACACGCCAGCAGGCGCAGACGCTGGATGTAATGGGCGACACCGCCCTCGCCATCCAAAAGCCGATAGAGCTGGCTGCGCGACATTCCGACATCGCGGCAAAGCGTGGCGGCGTTGAGGGTTGCACTGGGCATCCGGTTGCGGATCGCCCGCCGGACCTGCTCCAGCCGCGTGATGTCCATTTGCATGGCAGCCGGTTCCTGGCTTGCAGCCGACGGGGCAATGCACGCGGCGACCATGGCCTGGATCGGTGCCGTGAGGCGGGCCAAATCCCCTTGCGGCAAGCCAGGGACAGAACCGTAGAGCAACCGAAGGTAGTCGGCGAGCAATTGCCCGGTGGCGCCGAGGATCGGCCTGCCACGTGTCTGGTCCAGGATCGGCGCAAGACCGGCGAACTGGTCCCTCGGCAGATACAGCTGGAGCCGCTCATCCGCCTCCCGCTCGCTTTCGATGGCGACCCCGAGGGAGATGACGAAAGGGGTCCGGGCGGGGATGATGACCGCGTCACCACCATGGGTGAGTTTGGTTTCGACGCCACCGACAATGATGTTCCAATGGTCCAGTGCATCTCGCCGCAGGTTGTGCCCCCGCCTGGCCGCATGAAGGCGGGGCGCACGGACCTGGCCGAGTGCGGCGGGCCCAAGCGACCACACCCGAGCCTCAGCTTCAAATCCCGCCGCTGAATCAGAGGTGCCAGGAACGAGCTCGAAAAGCGGCTCGAACCAGCCGTTCCATGCCGCGAGCTGGTGGTGGGGCGCCAAGCCCATTGTGGAGAAGTGAAAGCTGCTCATGGATGCTCCGTGGAGACGCTCCGCGAGCATGGCCCCTGACATCCCCGAGTCCCCATACTGGAGCCATGCACCCGATGCAATTGGTCAATGGCGCGAGGTGGCCAAAGCCCAAGCGCGTGGCGCCAACCCGACCCCACCAGCCGGCGAACTCTTCGGCGGAAGCGCCCGCTGCCGTACCGAACGGACGATGCACGGCATCTCCCCCCGCATTTCTTCCATCCGCGACCGCAAATGGCCCACGCCGCGCAGCGGCGAGGCCTGTCTTCAGCGCCATTGCATGCTGCCGACGTCAACGCCTGGCCCGGTCAACGCGGCCTCCGCCTGCGCCGCCTCACGCGCGGGCCGAAAGGCTTTCAAAGACCAGCATGCGATGGCCGCGATGGGGAAATTCGGCGCAGGGCGTCATGCCGCAATCGGCCAGCACGGCGCGGGAGGCGTGGTTGGTTTCCCGCGCCACGCCGATGATGCGGGGCAGGCCCGCCGCATGGCCGAAATCCAGCGCCGCCCGCGCTGCCTCCCGCGCATAGCCGCGGCCGCGGCATTCGGGCCAGAGGGCGAAGCGCACCGCCACGCCGCGGCCATCGGGGCGCTCCATCAAGCCCGCGATGCCCAGGAAATCGCCGGTCGCGCGTTCGAACACGGACCAGGTGCCGTAGCCGCGCACCTGCCAGAAATCCATGTCGTCCTCGAGTTCCTCGCGGGTGCGCTGGGCGCTGCGCGTGCCGTGCAGCATGTAGCCGAACACCGCTTCGTCGCCCTTGAGGCGGATGAGGTCCGGCAGATGCTCCGGCCCCGGCGGCAGCAGCGACAGGCGCGGCGTGGCGATGGTGCGCGGTGAGCGAAGAAGCTGGTTCATGATCAGGCGGCCCCCCTCAGGGTGGCAGGAGAAACATCACAGGCTCGCCCGCGGGAGACGGGCGCAGGTCCAGCGACAGCCCCGCGATGAGAGGCGGCGCCCCAACTGGCACCCCCTGGCAGATGTGGCCCCAAACGGGCGCCCCCGCGAAAGCGCCAAAGGCGAATTCGCCGGAAAAGCGTCAGCGCACCAGCGGCCGGTACTTGATGCGGTGCGGCTGGTCCGCATCCTTGCCCAGGCGGCGCTTCTTGTCCGCCTCATAGGCCTGGAAGTTCCCCTCGAACCACTCGACATGGCTGTCGCCCTCGAAGGCCAGGATATGCGTGGCCAGACGGTCGAGGAACCAGCGGTCGTGGCTGATGACCACCACGCAGCCGGCGAATTCCATCAGCGCCTCTTCCAGCGCGCGCAGCGTGTCCACGTCGAGGTCGTTGGTAGGCTCGTCGAGCAGCAGCACGTTGTGCGGGACGCGCAGCATCTTGGCCAAATGCACGCGGTTGCGCTCGCCGCCCGAGAGCACGCCCACCGGCTTCTGCTGGTCCGCGCCCTTGAAGTTGAAGGCGGCGGTGTAGGCGCGCGAGGGAATGGACCGCTTGCCGATGTTGATGACGTCGTCGCCGCCCGAAATCTCCTGCCAGACGGATTTCTTGTCATCCAGGCTGTCGCGCGACTGGTCCACATAACCAAGCTGCACCGTCTCGCCGATGCGCAGCTTGCCTGCATCGGGCTGCTCGACGCCGGTGATCATCTTGAACAGCGTGGTCTTGCCCGCGCCATTGGGGCCGATGACGCCCACGATGCCGCCCGGCGGCAGCTTGAAGTCCAGTTCGTCGATCAGCAGGCGATTCCCGTAGGCCTTGCGCAGCCCCTCGGCCTCGATGACCGTGTTGCCCAGGCGCGGCGGCGGCGAGATCATGATCTCCAGCTCGCCCGGCCCACGCTCCTGGCTCTTTTCCAGCAATTCCTCGTAGCGCGAGATGCGCGCCTTGCTCTTGGCCTGGCGGGCGGAGGGCGAGCGGCCGATCCATTCCTGCTCCATCGCGAGCGCGCGGATGCGGGCCTGGTCCTCGCGGTTCTCCTGCTCGAGCCGCTTGCGCTTCTGGTCGAGGTAGCTGGAGTAGTTGCCCTGGTAGGGGAAGCCGCGGCCGCGATCGACTTCGAGAATCCAGTTCGTCACGTTGTCGAGGAAGTAGCGGTCATGGGTGACGACGAGCACTGCGCCCTCATAGTCGCGCAGGGTGGTTTCCAGCCAGGAGACGCTCTCGGCGTCCAGGTGGTTGGTGGGCTCGTCCAGCAGCAGCAGGTCGGGCTTTTCCAGCAGCAGCTTGCAAAGTGCGACGCGCCGGCGCTCGCCGCCCGAAAGGTTGGTGACCGCGCTCTCGGCCGGCGGGCAGCGCAGCGCGTCGAGCGCGATGTCGATGCGCCGGTCGAGGTCCCAGCCATCGGCGGCGTCGATCGCCTCCTGCAACTGGCCCTGCTCGGCGAGGAGGTCGTTCATTTCGTCCTCCTCCATCGGCTCGGCGAATTTTTCCGAGATCGCGTTGAAGCGTGCGAGCTGGCCCTCCAGAACGGTGAAGGCGGCGCGCACGTTCTCGCCCACGTTTTTGTCGGGATCGAGGTGCGGCTCCTGGCTGAGGTACCCCACGCGTGCCCCGTCCGCGCACCAGGCCTCGCCGCCATAGTCGTGGTCCATGCCGGCCATGATGCGCATGAGGGTGGACTTGCCCGCGCCGTTCGGCCCCAGCACGCCGATCTTGGCATCGGGCAGGAAGGAGAGGGTAATGCCCTTGAACACCTCGCGCCCGCCCGGATAGGACTTGGTGAGATCCTTCATGACGTAGACATACTGGTAGGCGGGCATGGCAATTCCTGTCGGGCGCGGGAAGGATGAGGTGCGCGGTTAGATACAGGCCCGGGGGTGGGGGTTCAATGGCGCCCCGGGGCGAGGTGGGGCGGCCGCTCCCAGACGCCCTCGTGCATGGCGGCCGCCTCCGGGTCGTCTTCCAGCAGCGGGCCGATCACCTCCACCGGCCGCTGGCCGCTTTCCAGCACCACACGGCAGGGCAGGTCGAGCGTGAGGTTGTCCGGGTGGGGGCCGATGATGCGCTTCAGCTTCTCCTCGCTCATCGCGTAGACCACGCGGCCGATGCCGGCCCAGTAGAGGCTGCCCGCGCACATCGCGCAGGGCTCGGCGCTGACATACATGGTGGTGTGCGCCAGCTCCTCGGCCGAATAGGCGGCGCAGGCGCGGCGGGACAGCACCGTCTCGGCATGGCCAGTGCGGCCCTCGGTGTCGAAGGCGTTCTCCTGCTCCATCAGCACGCGGCCCTCGGCGTCCACCAGCGTGGCGCCGAAGGGGTGCTTGCCATTCGCCCGCGCGCGGCGGGCGATGGCGAAGGCGTGGCGGAGATGGGCGATGTGGTCGAGGTCGGGCATGGACCGCAGGTTGACACGCCTGGGCCGCGCTTCGCTACACCCAGCCGCGCATGGTCTCGGCCAGCGTGGTCGGGCCGTGGCGCAGGGGGGCCGCGCCGCTGAAGCCCACATGGCCGGCATTGATGCCGTCATACATCGCGGCCAGCAGCCGGGCGTAGTCGGCGCCGAGCCCGGCCTCGCGCAGCAACCCGTCCCAAGCCAGGCGCGGCGGGCGGACCACCTGCACCGGACGGCCCAGCACCAGGGCGGCCGCGGATGCGGCGTCCTCGTCGGTGGCCTGGGTGGCGCTGGTCAACTCCACCACGGGCGGCGGGGCGGCCTCGGTCAGCAGGCGCGCGGCCTCGGCGCCGATGTCGCGCGCCGCCACCATCCCGCGTGGGGCGGCGCCGGCGGCGTGGAAGCTCGGCAGCACGCCCTGGTGGCGGGCGGCGTCGAAGACGCCGCGCCAGTTCTCCTGGAAATAGGAGGGGCGAAGGAAGGTCACGCGGGGGGCGGCGTCAGCCAGGATGGCCTCGGCCACATGCAGGCCGCGGATGGCGCCTGAACCCTGCGGGAGATGCGCCCCCTCCGAGGAGAGGAAGGCCAGCCGCGGCAGGCCAGCCGCGCGGGCGGCGGCGCGGAGGCTGGCCGCCACCGCGATGTAGTGGGCGATGACGTCCGGCGCATCCGCCGGGGTGGGCACCAGGACATAGGCGCCCGCCACACCGCGCAGCGCCGCGGTCAGCGCCGCCGTATCGGTGAGGTCGGCGGTGGCGAGTTCCGCGCCGCGCGCGGCCCAGCCCCGGGCGCGCGCCGTGTCGCGCACGAGGCCACGGACGCGGTGGCCTGCTTCGAGCAGCGCATGGGCGGCGGCGGCGCCCGTGTTTCCGGTAATGCCGGCGATGGTGAACATGGTGTCGGTCTCCTTGGCTGCGCCAGGAATGCCGCAAGGCTGGACATGTGCCCAATGCATGTTTGTTAATTGAAACATGCACGAAGTGAAACTGCGCGCCGTGGACCTCAACCTGCTGACCCTGCTGGGCGCCCTGTTGCGCCATGCCTCGGTGACGCGGGCCGCCACCGAGCTGGGCATGAGCCAGCCCGCCGTCTCGCGCGCGCTCGGGCGGCTGCGCGCGCTGCTGGGCGATGGGCTGCTGGTGCGCGGGCCCGGCGGGGCGCTGCTGCCCACTCCGCGCGCCCAGGCGCTGGCGCCGCGCGTCGCCGCCCTGCTGGCCGAGGCCGCGGACCTCGTGACGCCGGCCGGGTTCGACCCGGGCCAGCTGCGCAGCGTGATGCGCCTGGCCGCCACCGACCACGACACGCTGATGCTGCTGCCGCGCCTGGTGCCGCGGCTGGCGACCGAGGCGCCGGGCCTGGCTCTCCGCATCCTGCCCATCACCGCGACCACGCCGGAGGAGCTGGCGGCGGGGCGGGTCGACCTGGTGTTCTCTGTGCTGGGCCAGCCGCTGCCGGGCAGCCTGCGCCAGTTGCCGCTCTACCGCGACGGCTTCGTGACCCTTCTGCGGGCGGGCCATCCGGCGCTGGGGGCGTGGTCGCTCGACCGCTACTGCGCGCTGGACCACATCCTGGTCTCGGTGACGGGCAGCGGCACGGGGGCGGTGGACGAGGCGCTGGCGGCGCAGGGCCGGCGCCGGCGCGTGGCGCTGTGGTTGCCGCATTTCCATGCCGCCATGCGCATGGTGGCGGTGACCGAGATGGCGGTGACGCTGCCGCGCAGCCTGGCCCTGCTGGACGAGGCGGGCGGCGGCCTCGCGGCGCGCGGCCTTGCGATGCGCGACCCGCCCCTGCCGGTGCCGGGGTTCACCATCACGGCGATCTGGCCCGAGGTGCTGGCGAATGCGCCCGCGCATCGCTGGCTGCGCGGACATGTGGCGCAGGCGGCGCGCGGCTTGCCGCACGTGCTGCCGCCATGACGATCAGGTTTGCGCCCGGCAGGACTTGAACCCGCAACCAAGCCGTTATGAGCGGCCCGCTCTGACCAATTGAGCTACGGGCGCATGGCGGGAAGATGCAAAGCCCAAAGCGGCGCGTCCAGGGGGGAGGCGCGCAGCGAGTCCAGGGGGAAGCCAAACGGCGCGCGCAGGCACCGCGAAGGGCTGCTACCTCGGCTGGCGCCGGTCGTGCGAAGGCCAGGCCACTTCCTTGCCCCGCTCGATCGATTCGAGGATGTAGCGCTTGGCTTCGTCGGCATCGCCCCAGCCGGCGATCTTCACCCACTTGCCGGGCTCCAGGTCCTTGTAGTGCTCGAAGAAGTGGCGGATCTGGTCGAGCGTGATCTGCGGCAGGTCCGTGTAGTTGAACACGTTCTCGTAGCGCTTGGTCAGCTTGGGCGAGGGCACGGCGATGATCTTCTCGTCCATCCCGCCGTCATCCTCCATCTTGAGCACGCCGACGGGACGGACATTGATGACGGCGCCGGGCGCGATGGGGCGGGTGTTGGCCACCAGGACGTCCAGCGGGTCGCCATCGCCGCACATGGTGTGGGGAACGAAGCCGTAATTCCCAGGGTAGCGCATCGGCGTGTAGAGGAAGCGGTCGACGAAGAGCGTGCCGGCGTCTTTGTCCAGCTCGTATTTCACCGGCTCGCCGCCCACCCCCACCTCGATGATGACGTTCAGGTCGTCGGGCGGGTTCTTGCCGATGGGGATGGCGTCGATACGCATGGGCATCAGGCTCCGGGTTGGGAAGGCGTCCCTATCCACCACAAAATACGCATCCAGGCGAGAGGGGCTTTCGCGGAGGTTGACGCCGCACGCCGGCCGAAGCCGAACGAAAACCGCCAAAACCCGCCCCGCGCACGGCCCTGGCCCGTGGACGCTGGCCGCGAAACGGCTCTAGGCTTTGAAAAGCTCGCCGTTTTCGGTGCGAGGCAACAATAACATGGGAGAGCAAAGTGATCACAGCGACACTGCTGCTGGTCATCCTGCTGGGCGCGACTTCCATCGCCTATGGCTGGATCACCACCAAGGAAATCATGGCGAAACCTGCGGGGAACGCCCGCATGCAGGAAATCGCCCGCGCCATCCAGGAAGGCGCTTCGGCCTACCTGAAGCGGCAATACCTCACCATCGGGGCCGTGGGCGTGGTGCTCATGGCCCTGGTGTGGATATTGCTCGGCGGCACGGTGGCGATTGGCTTCCTCATCGGCGCGGTGCTCTCGGGCGCGGCCGGCTTCATCGGAATGAACGTCTCGGTGCGCGCCAACGTCCGCACCGCCGAGGCCAGCACCCAGGGCCTGGCGGCGGGGCTCGACCTCGCCTTCAAGTCGGGCGCCATCACCGGCATGCTGGTCGCGGGCCTGGCCCTGATGGGGGTCGCCGGCTACTTCTTCGTGCTGGTTATCATCGGCGGCCATGCCATCAACTCCCGCACCGTGATCGACAGCCTGGTGGCGCTGGGCTTCGGCGCCAGCCTCATCTCCATCTTCGCGCGCCTGGGCGGCGGCATATTTACCAAGGGCGCCGATGTGGGCGGCGACATGGTGGGCAAGGTGGAGGCGGGCATCCCGGAGGATGATCCCCGCA
>JBHYDO010000085.1:0-15516 GCA_051860645.1 Roseococcus sp. | reverse complement strand
CGCCGAACAGCAGGGACGTCGTGTCGGACTTCGGGTCGCAGCCGATCAGCAGCACGCGCTTGCCCTGCTGGGCCATCATGTAGCTGAGGTTGGCCAGGGTGAAGGATTTCCCGATCCCCCCCTTGCCGTAGATGGCGATGATCTGGGTTTGCTTCTTGGCCTCCGGCGCCTCGATCGAGGCGGCGTCGGCGGAAGACGAAGGCTGCATGTTCCCGGACACAGCGTTCATGTGGACTTCCTCCAATCGAGAATCATCTTCAGGCATCGCGCATCGCCGAAGGCGGTGCGATAGGCATCGGGCGCCGACTCCGCGGGTTCCCGATGGGTGATGAGGCCGTCCAGCGAGAGCCGGCCACCCGCGATCAACGCGGTGAGCGCGGCCATGTCCTGCTTGTGCCACTCGGCGGCGATGCGGATCCGCGCCTCGCGCATGAAGGCGGGGGCAAAGGCAAAGGAGAGGCGGTCATAGAAGCCCGCCAGCGTGATCTCGCCGCCCGCGCGCAGCCGGCCGATCAGCGTGTCCAGGATGTCCGCGTCGCCGCTCGCATCGCAGATGCGGCCGTAATCGCGCCGCGTGTCGGTCTCGGCGTTCAGCACCTGGTAGCCCTGGGCGTCGGTGGCGCGCTCGGCGCTGCTTTCCCAAACCACGGGGGCGGGGGCGCCGATGGCGATGGTGATGCGCGCCAGCAGCCGGCCCAGCACGCCATGGCCGATGATCAGTTCCGGCGGGTGGTCGATGACGGCGTGGTAGGCGGTGGCGGCCAGGGCCAGCAGCACCGCGCGTTCGCCAAGTTCCTCGCCCACCGGCACCACCCGCTGGCCCGCAGAGACGAGCCGCCCCGCGGCCCCGCCGAACAGGCCGCGCACATCGCGGAAGCCGCGTGAGCCCGGGATGAACACGAGTGAACCAACCGACTGGCCCGAGGCCGGGCCGGCCTGCACCACGCGGCCCACGCTCTCATAGCCGGGCACCAGCGGGTAGCCCATGCCCGGGAAGGCCGGCATGCGGCCGGTGTAGAGAAGCTTCTCGGTGCCCGTGGAAATGCCCGACCACTCGACATCCACCACCACATCCTCGTCGCCCGGCTGCACGAGTCCCACGCGCTGCAACTGCAGGCTTTCCGGCTCGGTCAGGATGACGGCGATCGTGTCCATTTGGACGGTGGTTCCCCCGCGGATGTGTAGGGTCAATGTAAGGAGACGATGACAGGTGTCAAGCAAAATGGACATACATGGCGTTGGCCCGATCCGCCGTCGCGCTTGGCGTCATCCTCACGCGACATTGACGGGCAAGGCCTTGGGCAGCAGGCGCCGCGCGCCCTCACGGATCAGCGCGCCCAGCTCGGCGCGGCCGCGGCAAGGCGGCACGGCGGCGGCGGCCTGCTCGGCCAGCGCCTCGAGTCGCGCCACCGCGCCGCGCAGGCCCAGTTCGCGCACCGCGCTGGGTCGGCCATGGGCCGCGTCCTGGCCCACGGGCTTGCCCATCTCCTCGGCCGCGGCGATCGCGTCGCCGATGTCGTCCGCCACCGGGTTGGCCTCGCCCAGCTTCTCGCCGACGGCCTTCCAGTCCTCCACGGGGCCGCCCGCGGCGGCCGCGCCGGCCATGCTGGCGCCCGCGAAGAGGGCCGCCGTCTTGGCGCGGTGATAGGCCGAGACGTCCACATGCGTCTCGCATTCCCAGGCCTGGCCGGCCACGATCCCCATGGGCGTGCCGACCGCATCCGCCACGATTCGCATCACCTGCGCGAGGCGCTCCGGATGGCGGGCCGGGGCGCGCAGCACGGTCTGGAAGGCCAGCACGATCAGCGCATCGCCCGCCAGCAGGGCCAGCGGCTCGCCGAAGGCGCGGTGCACGGACAGTCGCCCGCGCCGCGTCGCCGCGTCGTCGAAGCAGGGCATGTCGTCATGCACGAGGGAGGCACAGTGCATCAGCTCGATGGCGGCGGCGGCGGCCTCGGCCAGGGCCGGGTCATCGCCCCCGCAGGCGCTGGCGGCGGCGAGGCTCAGGCGGGGCCGCACGCGCGCGCCGCCGGGGAAGACGGCATGGTTCATGGCGAGGCTGAGCAGGGGGGGCGTCGCCCCGGGGGCGAGTGCGTCGTGCAGGCTCCGCTCGATCCGTGCGGTGATGTCCATTGGGCGTCTCCCCTTCCGAACCACGACCATGACACTGGTCGCGCCGGGTGTCATCTGAAATTGACACCATAAAGCGTCAGATTCAGAATCCGCCGGGAAGAAGCCTCACATCATGCAGAGCACGGCCTCTGCCGCCGCCTCGCTGGGGCGGCCCTGCGCCGGATGCAGGCGCGCCAGCGCCTCCGCGAAGCCCGCCCGCTGCGCCGCGGCCGCAGCACCGCCCTCCAGCAGGGGCCGCAGCGCCGCCTCCAACCTTGCCGGCGTGCAATCCTGCTGGATGAATTCGGGCACCACCGCGCGGTCGCAGAGCAAATTCACCAGGCTCGCGAAGCGCACCGTCACCAGGCGCCGCGCGATGGCGGCGGTGACGGGGTTCACCCGGTAGGCGATCACGTGCGGGAGCCCGGCCACCGCCGCCTCCAGCGAGGAGGTGCCGGATTTGATCAGCCCCGCCGTTGCGGCGGCAAAGGCGTCGGCCTTATCGGCCGGGTCTCGCACAAATCGGCAGGGGCGGCCGAAGGCGTCGGCCGCACCGGCCTGCACCGCCTCCGCCACCGTGCCGGCCAGCGCCACCACCGGCGTCACATCGGCCGGCAGGGCACGCACCGTATTGCCGAAGATGGGCAGCAGCCGCCCCACCTCGCCGCGCCGCGAACCGGGCATGACCACAAGGCCGCGGCCCCCGATGGCGAATCGCGCCGCCACCCCCTGCGCCGCCTCGCTCTCCAGGATGGGGTGGCCCACGAAGCTGACCGGGATGCCGGCCGCCTCGAAGAGCGGCGCCTCGAAGGGCAGCAGGGCCAGGATGCGGTCCACCCGCTGCGCGATCTTCTTCACGCGACCCGCGCGCCAGGCCCAGATCTGCGGCGCCACGTAGTGCACCACGGGAATGCCCAGCGCCTTCACCCGCGCGGCCAGGCGCAGGTTGAAGCCCGGGCTGTCGATGGTGACCACGAGGCGCGGGCGGCGGCGGGCGATGTCGGCCACCGTCTCGTCCAGCCGGCGCGCGAGTCGCCTTATGCTGGGCAGCACCTCCAGAAGCCCCATCAGCGCCAGTTCCCGGATGGGAAACAGCGAGGCCAGCCCCTGCTCGGCCATCCGCTCGCCGCCGAGGCCCGCGAATTCCAGCGCGCCATCGCGTGCGCGCAGCGCGGACATCAGCCGCCCGCCCAGGATGTCGCCGGACGCCTCGCCGGCGGAGAGGTAGATCAGGCTCACGCGAAGCGCGCGGGCAGGGGCGCGGGGATGGGCGCGCGGGGCCAGTCGCGGTGGTTGCGCACCGCGCCATCCTCCCGCACCGCCCGCAGCCGTGCGGGGTCGAGCGCCGCGAAGACCAGGCCCGGCGCGTCGTATGCCCCCTCGGCCAGGATCCCCTCCGCGTCGAAGCCGCGGTCCACCGGGCCGTAGATGCCGGCCGCGCCGTGATTCTCGTCCAGCGCCGCCGAGGCCGCGAAGCCGCCCACGGTCGGCGCCACGGCCACGAAGCACTGGTTCTCCATCGCCCGCGCCCGGGCGCCGATGCGCACGCGGTTCCAGCCATGGGCGGTGTCGGTGCAGCTTGGCACCAGGATGAGCCAGGCGCCGGCCTCGACCTGAGCGCGCACGAGCTTGGGGAATTCGGCATCGTAGCAGATGGAGAGGCCGACCAGCCCCCAGTCGGTCGCGAACACCGCCGGCGGCGCGCCGGCCGAGACGCCCCAGCGCTCGGCCTCGAAGCGCGTCATGCAGTGCTTGTCCTGGAAGGCCAGGCCGCCATCGGGCGCGATGAAGGGCGCGCGGTTGATGATGCGGCCCGCGGATTCCACCGGCAGCGTGCCGGGCGCCAGCCACAGCCCGTGCCGCCGCGCCGCCGCGCGCATGGCCGCGAGGATCGCGCCGCTGGCGCCGACCATGGCGCGCAGTTCCGCGGCCTCATCGGCGGAGGTGGTGCCGGCGAGCGCCGCCCCCAGTTCCACGCAGGCATATTCCGCCGTCAGCAGCAGGTCGGCCCCGCCCGCACGGGCTTCGGCGCACCAGCGGTCCAGCTTGGCGGCATAGGCGTCGACGCTGCCCAGCGGTTCCACCGGCCAGGCAAGGCTGGCAAGGGTCAGCGCCCTCACGCCAGCTCCTTGATCCAGAAGGAAAGGGTGTGCGGTGTCTCCCGGTCGTCCCCCACTTCACGCCAATCGATCACGCAGGAGAGTTCGGGTCGGTGGGTGTAGCCACGCTTGCGCCAGAAGGCGTCGAGCGGCACGTAGGCGGCCGGCTTGCGTGGGTCGTTCGCGTTGCGGACCACGGCGCAGAAGGTGGCAGTGGTCAGGCCCAGCGTCCGCGCATGCGCCTCGCGCGCCGCGAAGAACGCCACGCCCAGCCCTTGGCCGCGATAGGTGCCACGCAGCACCGACTCGCCGAAGTAGCACGCGTGGGCGACATCCCGTCCCGCGCGGGCGAAGGCGGTGCGCACTTCGGGATGGGTTTGGGCCATGGGCTGGCAGGTGGCGGCCCCCACCGCCGTCGTGCCATCCAGCGCCAGGACGATCGCGGCCCCTGTTCCGTCGGCATAAGTGGCCAGGTAGCGCGCCTCCTCCTCCGCATCGCCGGCATAGAGATAGGGCCATTCGCGGAACACCTCGGCTCGCAGCGCCGCCAGGGCGGCCAGGTGCGGGCGCGCCGCCGCACCCGTTACGGTTTCCAGGCGCAGGCTCATGCGTCGGCGTCCAGGAAGGCGCGAAGACCCTCCTCCACCACGCGCGGCTCCAGGTCGCGCAGGATGAAGACGAGGCGCGAGGAACGGTCATCGCCCTCGGGCCATGCCGGCAGGCGCTGCGGCGGGTGGAAGCTGTGCTGCACGCCGTGCATCACCACGGGGCCCACCTCGCCCCTGAGGTTCAGGATGCCCTTCATGCGCAGCATCCGCTCGCCCTGTGTCATGGCCATCATCTCCAGGTAGCTGGCCAGCCCCTCCCAGGGCAGCGGCGCCTCGAAGCGCAGGCAGAGCGCCTGGATGCGCGCGTCGTGCCGGTTCACGTCGTGGTGATGGTGGTGGTGGTCATGCCCGGCGGCGGCGATCCAGCCGGAGATGTCCGGCAGCTTGCCATCGGCGCCGAAGGGGCCGGCGTCGAGCAGGTCCGGCACGGCGGCGGTGCGGGCGTCGAGCACGGGGGCCACCGGGTTCAGCGCGGCCAGGCGCGCGCGCAGGGGGGCGGGGTCGGCCAGGTCGGCCTTGCTGATCACCAGTCGGTCGGCGACGGCCACCTGGCGCCGCGCCTCTTCCTGGGTATCGAGTGTCGCCATGCCGGCCACCGAGTCCACCAGCGTCACCACCCCATCCAGCCGGTAGTCGCGCAGCAGCAGCGGGTCGCGCATCAGGGTGTGCAGGATGGGCGCGGGGTCGGCCAGGCCCGTCGTCTCGATCACGACGCGCCGGAAATCGCGCCCGCGTGCCGCAAGATCGCGCAGCGCGCGGGAGAGATCACCCCGGATGGTGCAGCACAGGCAGCCCGATGCGAGCAGCACCGCATCCTCTTCCGGGGCGCTGATGAAAAGGTGATCAAGCCCCACCGCCCCGAATTCGTTGATCAGCACGGCGGTGTTGGCCATCGCGGGGTCCGCCAGCAGGCGGTTCAGCAGGGTGGTCTTGCCCGAGCCGAGGAAGCCCGTCAGCAGGGTCAGCGGCGTGCTCATGCGCCGTAGAGGCTTTCGGGGCTGACGAGGGGGGCGGCGATCTCGGCCAGTTCGCCGCCGCGTGGGGCGAGATAAAAGCAGCTTCGCCGCCCGGTGTGGCAGGCCACGCCGTGCTGATGCACCAGCAGCAGCAGGGTGTCGCCGTCGCAATCCAGGCGCAGGTCGCGCACCTCCTGGTGCTGGCCCGAGGTTTCGCCCTTGCGCCACAGCCCGCCGCGGCTGCGGCTGTAGTAGCAGGCGCGGCCGGTGGCCAGCGTCTCGTCCAGGGCCTCGGCGTTCATCCAGGCCATCATCAGCACCTCGCCCGTGTCGTGTTGCTGTGCGATGGCGGGCACCAGGCCGCGCATGTCGAAGCGCACGGCGGCGAGGATGCGCGCGCGCGCGGCGGCGTCGGCGAGGGGGAGGGAGGGGGTGTCGCTCATCGCCACACACTATATGGGAGAAGCGGCAGCGCGGTGAGGGGCGGATGGACATGGAGGCGATGCTCGACCAGGCGGCGGCGCAATGTGCCCGGCGCGGCGCGCAATTGACGCCGCTGCGCCGCCAGGTGCTGCGCATGGTGCTGGCGGCCGAGCAGCCCATGGGCGCCTATGCCCTGCTCGACCAGCTCCGCGCCGAGCGCGGCGGCGCGGCCCCGCCCACCGTCTACCGCGCGCTGGACTTCCTGCTGGAGCAGGGGCTGATCCACAAGCTGGAACGCCTCAACGCCTTCACCCCCTGCATCGAGGCCGGGCATGACCACGCCCCCGGCCATCAGCACCCCCACCAATTCCTGATCTGCCGGAACTGCGGCGCCACCACCGAGCTGACCGACCACGCCGCGGCCCATGCCCTGGAGGCAGCCGCCTCCCGCGCCGGCTTCCTGGTGGAGCGCATGACGGTGGAGCTGGAAGGGCTCTGCGCCGAGTGCGCCGCCGCTTGAGATCTCACCACGGAGAAGACCTGCATGGACATCGCCACCCCCCTCGCCACGCCCAAGGCCGAGGCGCTCGCCCGCCGCTACGGCGCCGCCATCCCGGCTGCCGGGCCGTGGAACGAGCATATCGACCTGTTGCTCTCGCACCGCTCGATCCGCGGCTACCGTCCGGATGCGCTGCCCGAAGGCACGCTGGAGACGCTGGTCGCCGCCGCGCAATCGGCCGCCACCAGTTCCAACCTTCAGACCTGGTCGGTGGTGGTGGTCCAGGACCCGGCCAAGCGCGCCGCGCTGGCCAGGCTCGCCGGCAACCAGAAGCACATCGAGCAATGCCCGCTGTTCCTCGTCTGGCTCGCCGATGTGTCGCGCAACGCGCGGCTCGCGGAGCAGCAAGGCCGGGAGCTGGAGGGGCTGCCCTACCTCGAGACCTTCCTCATCGCCGCCATCGATGCGGCCCTGGCCGCGCAGAACGCGGTGGTGGCGGCGGAATCCATCGGCCTCTCCACCGTCTACATCGGCGCGCTGCGCAACGACCCCGAGCAGGTGGCGCAGCTTCTGGCCCTGCCGCCGGGTGTGATGGGCGTGTTCGGCCTCTGCGTGGGCTACGCGGCCGAGGGTGTCGCCAATGAGGTGAAGCCGCGCCTGCCGCAGGCCGCCATCTGCCACCACGAGACCTACGGCGCCCCGGACGAGCCCGCGCTGCGCGCCGCCTATGATGGCGAGATGGCCGCCTTCTCCGCCCGCCAGGGCATGGACAGCGACAATTGGAGCCGGCGCGTGCTGCAGCGCATGGGCAGCATCAAGGCGCTGAACGGGCGCGACCGGCTCACCGCCGTGCTGCGCGCGCTGGGTTTTCCGTTGAAGTGATCAGGCGGGGAAGGGGTACCGGTCCAGATAGGGCTGGTACTCCGGCTCCACGTCGATCTCGAGGCTGGCCAGGGTGCGCACCACCGCGCAGTAGAAGGACGCGGTGACGGTCAGGTCCACCATCTGCTCATCGCCAAGATGGCCCTGGAGTTCGGCAAAGGTCTCGGCCGACATGGCCCCCGCATGGACCTCCCGCGCGCCGCGCAGCACCAGCCGTGCCAGCGGTTCCAGCGCGTTGTCCTCGCCGGCCGTGTCGGCGATGAGGGCGCGGATGTCGGCATCCGTCACGCCGAACTCCATGCCGATCTTCACATGATGCGACCATTCATAGGGCGAGCGCGCCAGCCAACCCACCTGGAGGATGGCCAGTTCGCGCAGGCGCGCATCCAGCTTCATGCCGTAGCGGATGTGCTTGCCGAGCGTCGAGAAGGCGCGCGCCGTGCCCGGGCTGTTCACCAGGCCGCGGTGCAGGGTGATGGGGCGGGCCAGCAGGTCCTGGTCCTCCGGGGCGAGGTCGGCGCGGTCGCGGTAGGGAATGCGGGCCATCAGCGGGGTTCCTTGACACGACCGGCCTGGAAGCCGGGGGCGGCGCGCAGCGCCTCGGTGGTGTCGAAGTCGCGCAGGACGCCGTCATCGGCGACCTCGACCTCGACAAGGCGGTCGGCGTGGCGCCCCACCAGTTGGCGCGCCCCCACATCGCCCGTGATCTCCATCATGGCAGGCACGAATTCGCGCCCCCAGAGCACGGGGTTGCCCTGCTTGCCGCGGAAGGTGGGCTGGACGATGGCGCGCCCCTCCTCCGGATCGAAGGCGGAAACCAGGCGCTGGATCACGGCGGGCGAGACCAGCGGCATGTCGCCGAGCGCCACCAGCACGCCCTCCGCGTCGTCGGGCAGGGCGGCGAGGCCGGTCTTGAGGCTCGCCGACAATCCCTCGGCATAATCCTCGGCATGGGCGAAGATGACGGGGCGTCCGGCCAGCGCCTCCTGCACCCGCTCACGCTCATGGCCGGTGACGACGAGAACGGGGCGCAGGCCGCTCTCCACCACGCTGTCCACCACGCGGGCGATCATGGCAATGCCCTTGTCATCGGCCACCAGCAGCTTGTTCAGCGGCGCCATGCGGCGCGAGCGTCCGGCGGCGAGCACGAGGCCCGCCACCTGGCGCGGCCGTCGCGGCGCGCGGTCGGGCGGGGGGGAGGCGGGGGCCTTCTCGCGCGGGAGCGGCCGCGTCTCGATCTCCTTGAGCAGGCCGCCCACGCCCATGGCCATGATGTCGCGTGCCCGCACCGGGATGCCGGCGAAGAGGCGCTGCAACACCCAGTCGAAGCCGTTCAGCTTGGGGCTGCGGGCGCAGCCGGGCAGCACCATGGCCGGGATGCCGTCCACCTCGCCCAGCACGATGAGGTTGCCCGGGTCCACCGGCATGCCGAAATGCTCGATCCGCCCGCCCGCCTTCACGATGGCGGCGGGGCCGACGTCGCGCCGGTCCACGGTGGCCGAGGCGCCTGCGATCAGCAGCATCTGCGCGCCCTGGCGCTTCAGGCGCGCGAGGGCGTCGGCGGTGGCGCCGGCCTCGTGGCGCGCGCGCTCCACGGGCAGCAGCGTGCCCATCAGGGCTTCCACGCGGGCGCGCGTGACCTCGACCGCGCCCTCCATGGCACTTTCCTTGAGCCCGGGCAGTTCCGTCATCACCAGGCCCACCTTCAGCGCGCGGAACGGGTGAAGCGACAGCGCATGGCCGCCGCGCAGCAGCGCCTCGGCCACCGACAGCGCGGCGCCGGGCACGGCGAAGGGAATGATCTTGATGGTCGCCAGCATCTCGCGCGGCGCCACCAGGCTGTGGTCGGGCAGGGTGGCGAGGGTGATGCTCTCGTCCAGCGTGTTCAGCTGGCCGATCAGCGCCGTGTCCAGCACCAGCAGCCCCGCACTTTCCGCCAGCAGGTTCACCCGCCCCGTGGCGGCGCGGCTGCGCGCGATGAGAGGGCGCAGCGCGGCATCGGCGATGCGCGACGCCGCCTCATCCTCCGGCACGTCGCCGGGGGCGAGGCGCGCGGCCACCACCTGGGGCTGGCCCGCCGCGCGCAGGGCCGCGATGGCGGCGGCGTCCAGCACCGTGCCCTTCTTGAAGGCGCGGTCCTTGAGGCGGATGGTGTGGGCGAGGATGGCGCCCTCGGCCTCCTCCAGCGGGGTGGGGCCGAAGATCATTTGCCGCGCCTCCGTGCGACGACCTGCGCCAGGATGGACAGGGCGATCTCGGGCGCCGTCACCGCGCCGATGTCCAGCCCCACGGGGGCGGCGATGCGGGCGATGGCGGCCTCGCCATGGCCCATCTCCTTCAGGCGCTCCACCCGCTTGGCGTGGGTTCGCCGGCTGCCGAGCGCGCCGATGTAGAAGGCGGGGCTTTTGAGCGCCACATCCAGCGCGGGGTCATCCAGCTTGGGATCGTGCGTCAGCGTCACGATGGCGGTGCGCGTGTCGGGGGCGAGGGCCTGCATGGCCTCGTCCGGCCATTCATGGTTCAGCGTGACACCCGCGAAGCGCTCCTCGGTGGCGAAGGCGCGGCGCGGGTCCACGATGGTGACGGCAAAGCCCATTCCGGCTGCCATGGGCGCCAGCGCCTGCGCCACATGCACCGCGCCCACGATGATCATGCGCAGGGCCGGGTTGTGCGGCTGGAGGAACCAGGCCTCGCCCGCCATGTCCAGGTTGGCGGTGCGGTCGCTGTCCAGCGCGGACTGCGCGGCCTCGGCCAATGTCCCGGGCAGGGCCTCGTCGGGCCAGAGGCATTGATGCCCGTCGGAGAGCCGCGTCAACAGCACCACCGGGCGGCCGGCCGCGCGGGCCGCGCGCAGGCTGGCAAGGAGGGCGAGTTTCAACCCAGTTTCTCCACGAAGACCTTCAGCTTGCCGCCGCAGGCGAGGCCCACTTCCCAGGCGCGTTCATCGCTGATGCCGAAGTCGAGCAGTTGCGGCTGGCCGCTGCGCATCGTCTCCTGCGCGACATCGGCGACGGCCCCCTCGATGCACCCGCCCGAGACGCTGCCCGCCATCCGCCCCGAGGCGGTGACCACCAGCATGGACCCCGCCGGCCGCGGCGAGGAGCCCCAGGTTTCCACCACGGTCGCGATGGCCACCTGCTCGCCCGCCTCGGCCCAGGCGGCGGCGGTCTCCAGCATGTCTTCGGTCATCGTCCGTGCTCCCGCTTGGGTGAATCGCTCAAGGCTTCCACCAGCGCCTTGAGGCTGGCGAGGTTATGCACCGGGCGGAAATCATGGACATGGGGCAGCATCGCCCGGATGCCTTGGGATTTGGGTTGGAAGCCCTCGTATCGCAACAGCGGATTCAGCCAGATCAGCCGCCGGCATGAGCGCTTGAGGCGGTCGGTGGCCTGGGCCAGGCCCCGGCCGCCCTCGCGGTCCAGCCCATCGGTGATGAGCAGCACCACGGCTCCCTGGCCCAGCACGCGGCGGCCCCAGTCGTGGTTGAAGCGTTCCAGCGCCTCGCCGATGCGCGTGCCGCCCGACCAGTCGGGCACGATGTGGCTCACCATCTCGAAGGCGATCTCGGGGTCCTTGTGGCGCAGTTGCCGCGTGATGTTGGACAGCCGGGTGCCGAACAGGAAGCTGTGCACCCGGTCGCGGTCGGCCGTCACCGCATGCATGAAGTGCAGCAGGATCTGCGCGTAGCGCGCCATGCTGCCCGAGATGTCGCAGATGGCCACCAGCGGAGGGGTGCGGACCAGGCGCCGGCGCCGCTCGATGCCCGCGATCTCCCCGCCGGTGCGGGTGGCCGCGCGGATGGTGGCGCGGATGTCCACGCGGGGGCCGAACGGGTCGGGGCGGAAGCGGCGGGTGGGGCGGGCGTCGAGCGGGAGCACCAGCTTGCGGATTTCCTGCTTGGCGGCGCTGATCTCGGCGGCACTCATTGCCTCGAAATCCATCTGCTGCAGGCGTTCGCGCTCGGAGACCGTCATGGAGGCGTCGAGCTGGCGCCGCTCCTCCTCCTCGGGCGGGGGCTTCGGGCGGTCGCCCGCCATGGCCTCGGCGAGGCGCCGCCCGCCGGGCTTGCTGCGCTCCTCGGGCTTCTGGGCCTCCATCAGCGCCATGGCGGCGCCAGCCCGCGCCCGCTCCGGGTCGCGCCAGAACAGTTCGAAGGCCGCGTGGAAGATTTCGGACTGCTCGTGGCGGCGCAGCAGCGTGGCGGACAGCGCCGCGCGGAACCCCTCGCGGCTGTCGAGGCCGGCGAGCGTCAGCGCCTCCATGGCCAGCAACGCATCGCCGGGCCCGACCTGCATGCCCGCCCGCCGCAGCAGCCGCACGAAGGCCAGGACGTTCGGCGCCAGCGCATTCGCCGAGGGCGGGGCCGCCGGCGGCATCTGGAGGGATTCGCGCGGCGGGATCACGCCCGCGCGCCTTCCTTCGCCTCCGCCACCAGCCGGGCGGCCTCCTCGCCGCGCAGCTTCGCGATGTCGTCCTGGTATTTCAGCAGCACGCCGAGCGTGGCGTTGACGGCCCCCGCCTCCAATTCGCGCGCATCGAGTGCTGCCAGCGCATTCGCCCAATCGATGGTCTCGGCGACACCTGGCAGCTTGTAATAGTCGCCCTGGCGCAGCCGCTGGACGAAGGCCACCACCTGGGCCGAGAGCGTCTCAGCCACATGCGGCGCGCGCATGGCCAGGATGGCGCGTTCGCGCGCCGCATCGGGGTAGTCCACCCAATGATAGAGGCAGCGCCGGCGGATGGCGTCATGCACCTCGCGCGTGCGGTTGGAGGTGATGATCACCACCGGCGGCGTAGCGGCATGGATGGTGCCGAGCTCGGGCACGGTGATCTGGAAGTCGCTCAGCACTTCCAGCAGGAAGGCCTCGAAGGGCTCGTCCGCGCGGTCCAGCTCATCGATGAGGAGGACCGAGGGCTCGCCCTCCAGCGCGCGCAGCAGTGGGCGGGCCTCCAGGAAGCGGCGCTCATAGATGGAGCTTTCGAGGCTGGCCGTCTCGCCCCGCGCCTCGGCCATGCGGATGGCCATGAGCTGGCGCGCATGGTTCCACTCATAGGCCGCCGCCGAGAGATCGAGCCCGTCATAGCATTGCAGCCGCACCAGGCCGCGCGGCAGTTGTGCGGCCAGCACCTTCGCGATTTCGGTCTTGCCGGTCCCGGGCTCGCCCTCCAGGAAGAGCGGGCGCCCCATTCGGAGTGCGAGGTGCACGGTGGTGGCCAGCGCCGCATCCGCCACATACCCGCCCGCCGCGAGCAGCGCGGTGGTGGCCGCCACGTCGCCCGGAAGGGCGCAAGAGGGGGGCGCGGGGAGGTGTGCGGTCACGTCAGGTAGATCAGGAACAACACGATCAGCATCGCGGCACTACCGATCCAGAAGACGAGAGGCATTCCAAGGAACTCCGAGGGGATGAGGGAGAAGATGGAGATCGCCGCCGGCTGGGTTGCCGGGGCCGGCGCGGCGGGCGGCGGGCTGGCGGCGCCGGGCATGGCCACGACGCTGGCCTTGGGTTCCAGGTTCGCCTTGAAGCGGTCGAAGAACTGGTCGGCCATCTGCTTGGCGGTGCTGTCGATCAGCCGCGCGCCAAGCTGGGCCATCTTGCCGCCGACCTGCGCCTTCACGTGGTAGCGCAGGATGGTCTCGGTGGGCGTGACCTCCTCCAGTGCCACGTCGGCGCCGCCCTTGGCAAAGCCCATGGCCCCACCATTGCCCTCGCCGGTGATGGTGTAGCTGGCGGGCGGGTCGAGGTTCTCGAGCTTCACCTTTGCCGAGAACTTCGCCGCCATCGGGCCGATCTTGATGGCCAGGCGGGCGGCAAGCTCGGTGTCGGAGAGCTTTTCGATGCTCTCGCAACCAGGAATGGCCGCCTTCAGCGCCTCGGGGTCGTTCAGGGCCTGCCACACATCGGCGCGGGGCGCCTCGATGCGGCGCTCGCCGGACATTTCCATGGGATATCTCCAAAGCTTGCGGCGTTATTAGGGGCGGGGGGCCGCGGGCGCAAACCCCCCGCCCGCCGGCGCCCCTGTCCCGCGGCGGGAAACGCCGTTCGTTCTGTTGACGTCCGGGTCACTTTGAGGAAAGCCTTCGCAGCTTTTTTCCAGGGGGTGGCCTTGCGTCCGGTTCTGATCGCGCTCTTGCTCGCCTGTGTCGTCACCCCCGCCCAAGCCGCCGCCATAGATGGGAGCCAGATCGGGCTGATCTGGGGGCTGCCCTTCGCCGGCATCCTGCTGTCCATCGCGCTGATGCCGCTGGCCGTCCCGCATTTCTGGCACCACCACTATGGCAAGGTGGCGGCCGGCTGGGGCGCGGCGTTCCTGCTGCCCTTCGCCGCCCTCTACGGTGTGGATGCCGCGGCCAACGAGGTCGCCTTCGTGCTGGTCGACGAATACATCCCCTTCATCGTGCTGCTGCTGGCGCTCTACACCACGGGCGGCGGGGTGCTGCTGCGCGGCACGCTGGTGGGCACGCCACTGACCAACACGACCATCCTCGCCATCGGCACGGTGCTGGCCAGCATGATGGGCACCACAGGCGCGTCGATGCTGCTGATCCGCCCGCTGCTGCGCGCCAATGCGGATCGCAGCCGCAAGGTGCACAGCTTCGTCTTCTTCATCTTCCTGGTGTCCAACATCGGCGGCAGTCTGACGCCCATCGGCGACCCGCCGCTGTATCTGGGCTTCCTGAAGGGCGTGTCCTTCTTCTGGCCCACCGTGCACCTGTTCTGGCCGTTCGCGCTCTGCGCCGTGGTGCTGCTTGGCGTCTACTTCCTGCTGGACAGCTGGCTTTACGCGAAGGAGCCGGTGAAGTCCTCCTTCGAGGGGGCGCGCGTGCGGCTTTCCATCGAAGGCTGGGTGAATGTGGGCCTCATCCTCGTCGTCGTCTTCGGCGTGCTGCTGCAGGGGATCTGGAGCCCGGGGCGCGTCTACGTGCTGGGCCAGTCGGTCGGCATCGAGCGGCTGGTGGCCATTGGCATCTTCCTCGGCGTCACCTTCGTCTCGATGGCGCTGACCTCCAAGAGCTTGCGCGAAGCGAACGGCTTCACCTGGGGCGCCATGGCCGAGGTGGCCAAGCTTTTTGCCGCCATCTTCCTCTGCATGGGGCCGGTCATCGCCATCCTGAAGGCCGGCCCCAACGGCGCGCTGGCGCCGCTGGTGGCGCTGACCTCCGACGCCAATGGCGCACCCATCCCCTGGGTGTATTTCTGGCTGACCGGCGGGCTGTCGAGCTTCCTCGACAACGCGCCCACCTACCTCGTCTTCTTCAACCTGGCCGGCGGCGATCCGGCCTACCTGATGACCACGGGGGCGGCCACGCTCGCCGCCATCTCGGCCGGTGCGGTGTTCATGGGCGCCAACACCTATATCGGCAACGCGCCCAACTTCATGGTGAAGGCCATCGTGGAGGAGAATGGCGTTCGCATGCCCTCCTTCTTCGGCTATTTCGCCTGGGCCTGCCTGTTCCTTCTGCCGCTCTTCGTGCTGTGCACCTTCCTGTTCTTCATCTAGTACGCGCGTGTTTCACACCTTCGGGCGTTGCGCCCTTCGGTGATCACGCTCTAGCCGGAGGCCACCCATGCCCTATGTGATCGGCGCCGACCTGCCCGACCGCCCCGCCGGCGAGCGCTTCCGCGCCCTGCTTGACCGTCCGCAGATCCTGCAGATGCCCGGTGCGCATCTGGGCCTCGCGGGCCTCATCGCGCAGAAGCAGGGCTTCGAGGCGCTGTATCTGTCCGGGGCCGCCATGTCGGCCACCATGGGCCTGCCGGACCTCGGCATGATCACGGTCGAGGATGTGTGCTTCCACATCCGCCAGGTCGCCCGCGCCACCGGAATGCCGCTGCTGGTGGATGGCGACACCGGCTATGGCGAGGCGCTGAACGTCATGCACATGGTGCGCGCCTTCGAGGATGCGGGCGCGGCCGCCGTGCACCTGGAAGACCAGC
>JBHYDO010000084.1:0-15585 GCA_051860645.1 Roseococcus sp. | reverse complement strand
CGAAGCCATGCAAAAGGCCGTCCCCCCGGGCGAAGGCGCCATGGCCGCCCTGCTGGGCGCCGAGGCCGCGCAGGCGCAATCCATCTGCACCGAGGCGGCTGACGGCGAGGTCGTGGAAGTCGCCAATGACAATGGCGGCGGCCAGGTGGTCATTTCCGGCGCAAAGGCCGCGGTGGAACGGGCGGTCGAACTGGCCAAGGCCGCCGGCGTGAAGCGCGCCATGCTGCTGCCCGTCTCCGCCCCCTTCCACTGCGCGCTGATGGCGCCCGCCGCCGAAGCCATGGCGGAAGCCCTGGCCAATGCCCGCATGGCCCACCCCGCCGTGCCGGTGGTGGCCAATGTCACGGCCACCCCGGTCAGCGATCCCGACGCCATCCGCGAACTGCTCGTGCGCCAGGTGACAGGCACCGTGCGCTGGCGCGAATGCGTGGCGGCGATGGTGGCCGCCGGCTGCACGCGCTTCATCGAGATCGGCGCGGGCAAGGTTCTCACGGGCCTCGCGAAGCGCAACGCGCCCGAGGCCGCGGCCATGGCCGTCAGCACGCCCGCCGACATCGAAGCCTTCCTGAAGACGCTCTGATGCGCATCGAGCTTTCCGAGGCCGAGCAGACGCCGCTGGAGGATGTGCTGGTGGCCGGCTTCCAGGCCTTCAACGGCCCGGTGGTCGGCCCGCATGGCTACAAGCCGCTGCGGCTGATGGTGTTCCGCGATGGCGAGGATGTGCCGGCCGGCGGCATCCAGGGCCATTGCTACGCCGCCTGGCTGCACATCCTGATGGTCTATTTGCCCGAGGATCTCCGCGGCGCTGGCCTCGGTGCCCGGCTGCTGCGCCGCATGGAGGAGGAAGGCCGAGCCCGCGGCTGCGTCGGCGTCTTCCTCGACACGCTGAGCTGGCAGGCACGTCCCTTCTACGAGAAGCAGGGCTACACCCTCTTCGGCACCCTCCCGGACTCACCGCCCGGCCATTCCCGCTACTTCATGATGAAACGCCTCGACGGAGAGCCCCATGTTCCAGCTTGACGGCAAGATCGCCCTGGTCACCGGCGCCAGCTCCGGCATCGGCGTGGGCATCGCCCGCGCGCTGCATGCCCAGGGGGCGCATGTGGTGCTGACCGGGCGGCGCGAGCCGGAGCTGGCGGCCGTCGCCGCCGAGTTGGGCGAGCGTGCCAGCGTGATGCCCGCCGACCTCAACGACCCCGCGGCACCGGCCACGCTGGTGGAGGGCATCGAGGCCGCGCATGGCCGGCTGGACATCCTGGTCAACAATGCCGGCTTCACGCGCGACATGCTGGCCCTGCGCATGGCCGACGAGGACTGGAACGCCGTCCTCGAAGTGGACCTCAACGCGCCCTTCCGCCTGGCGCGCGCCGCACTCCGCGGCATGATGAAGCGGCGTTCGGGGCGCATCGTCTCCATCGCCTCCATCGTGGGCGTCACGGGCAATGCGGGCCAGGTGAACTATGCCGCCGCCAAGGCCGGGCTGATCGGCATGAGCAAGGCGCTGGCGCAGGAGGTGGCGCCGCGCGGCGTGACGGTGAACATCGTGGCGCCGGGCTTCGTGGCCACGCCGATGACCGACAAGCTGAACGAGACGCAGAAGACCACCCTGCTCTCGCGCATCCCGCTCGCCCGCATGGGCGAGGCCAAGGACGTCGCGGCGGCGGTGGTCTACCTGGCATCGGACGAGGCCGCCTGGGTGACGGGCGCGACGGTGCATGTGAATGGCGGGATGTTGATGGTGTGAGGGCGCATCGCCTCACGCCCGGCTGTGCTTTAGGCTCACCGCCATGCTGACACAGCGGGCGAAGTATGGGCTGCGCGCCCTCTGTATCCTGGCGGCCGACCGCAGCGGCCGCGCCACGCTGCCCATCCATGAACTGGCCGAGCGCGGGCACCTGCCGCAGAAATTCCTGGAAGCCATCCTGCTCGACCTGCGGCGGCACGGATTCCTGGTCAGCCGGCGCGGCAAGGCAGGGGGTTACGCGCTGGCCAAGCCGGCCGCCGAGATTGCGGTGTCGGACATCATCCGCGCGCTGGATGGGCCGCTGGCGCCCATCCCCTGCGCCAGCCTCACCGCCTACCAGCCCTGCGCCGACTGCCCGGACCCGCCGAGCTGCGAAATCCGCCGGCTGATGCGCCAAGTGCGCGATGCGACGGCGCTGATACTGGAAGGCACCTCAATCGCCACGCTGGCCGATTCCGATGCGGGCCACGGCTTTGACATCGAGGCCGAGAAAATCTCTTGATTTAATCTACACTGACTCGATAGGATTTATGTGCGAACCGGATGAGCCGGATCGCCATGAACCGATGGAGGATGTGATGGAGACTCCCCGCCACGGCGCGCCGCTTCCCTGCCGCGCCCCTGCCTTCCAGGCCCCCGCCCCCCTGCCGGGCGGCGCTCTCGCCACCCTGCCGGCCGATCCCCATTCGGTGCTCCTCGCCAACCTGCTGGGCAACGTGCTGCTGAACCACCAGGCAAGCCCCTTGGGCTACGGCTGCGGCGTGCGTGACCTCGCCGGTGCGCTGCGCAGCCTCGCCGCCTCGCTGGAGGCCGTGGCCAACCCCTACGCGACGTCGGTGCAGGCCGAGGATGAGCGGCAGGTGCGCGGCCTCGGGCCCGACCTCGCCGGCATCGCCCGCATCCTCGCCTGCAACCCCACACCGCGCGCGGACTGACGCTTCCGCCTGCCCCCCGAAAATCAAAGGAGATAGACCGATGCCCCACCCCGGCCTCGCAACGGGACGACGCGCCCTGCTCTCCGGCCTCGCGGCGCTGCCCGCGCTGCCCCGGCCCGCGGCGGCCCAAGGCGCCACCACGCTGCTGAACGTCTCCTATGATCCGACGCGGGAGCTGTACCGCGAATACAATCCGATCTTCACCGCCGGCTGGCGCGCCCAGGGCGGCCAAGCCCTGCGGGTCAACACCTCGCATGGCGGCTCGGGGCGGCAGGCACGCTCGGTCATCGATGGGCTTCAGGCCGATGTGCTGACCCTGGCGCTCGCCTACGACATCGACGCGGTGGCCGAGCGCGGCTTCCTGGCGCGCGACTGGATGTCCCGCCTGCCGCACAACAGCGCGCCCTACACCAGCACCATCGTCTTCCTGGTGCGGCGCGGGAATCCCAAGGCGGTGCGCGACTGGGGCGACCTGCTGAAGCCCGATGTCCGCATCATCACGCCCAACCCCAAGACCTCGGGCGGGGCGCGCTGGAACTACCTGGCCTTCTGGGCCTGGGCGCTGCGCCAGCCTGGCGGCGATGCCGCCTCCGCCGAGCGCGCCACCGCGCAGCTCTTCCGCCAGGTGCCGGTGCTGGACACGGGTGCGCGCGGCTCGCTCACCACCTTCGCGCAGCGCGGGCAGGGCGATGTGTTCCTCTCCTGGGAGAACGAGGCGCACCTCGCACTGCAGGAATTCGCCGCGGCGGGGCTGGAGATCATCTACCCCTCCTTCTCCATCCTGGCCGAACCCTCGGTGGCCGTGGTGGACCAGAATGTGGACCGGCGCGGCACCCGCGCGGCGGCGGAGGCCTATCTGCGCGGCCTCTACACCCCCGAGGGCCAGGCGCTCGTCGCCAAGCATTTCTACCGTCCGCGCGACCCCGCCATCCTGGCCGCGCAAGGCGCGCGCTTCCCCGCCATGGACCTGGTGACGGTGGACGGCGCCTTCGGCGGCTGGGCCGAGGCACAGCGCACCCATTTCAATGATGGCGGCATCTTCGACCGCATCACGGCCCCCGCGCGATGAGCGCCGCCATCGCCCACGGCCCCGCCCGCGTCGCGGCCATCCCGGGCTTTTCGCTGACGCTGGGCATCACCCTGGCCTGGCTCGGCCTCATCGTCGTCATCCCGCTGGCCGCGCTGGTCATCAAGCCGTGGGAACTCGGGGTGGCGGGCGTCGTCGCCTCGCTGTCGGAGCCGCGCGTGGTGGCCGCGCTGCGCCTCTCCTTCGGCACGGCGCTGCTGGCCGCCCTCATCAACCTGCCGCTTGGCCTGCTGCTGGCCTGGGTGATCGTGCGGCTGCGCTTTCCGGGGCGCGCGCTGCTGGACGGCGCGGTGGACCTGCCCTTCGCCCTGCCCACGGCGGTGGCGGGCGTGGCACTCACCGCGCTCTTCGCCACCAATGGCTGGCTGGGCGGGCCCATCACGGCGCTGACCGGCTGGCAGGTGGCCTTCACGCCGGCGGGCATCGTGGTGGCGCTGATGTTCGTGGGGCTGCCCTTCATCGTCCGCACCGTGGAGCCGGTGCTGCGCGACATAGGCCGCGACGCCGAGGAGGCCGCCGCGACCCTCGGCGCCACCCGCCTGCAGGTGCTGTGGCGCGTGGTGCTGCCCGCCCTCGCGCCCGCGCTGCTGACCGGCTTCGCGCTGGCTTTCGCGCGTTCGGTCGGCGAATATGGCAGCGTCATCTTCATCGCCGGGAACCTGCCCATGGTGAGCGAGATCGCGCCCCTTCTCATCGTCATCCGGCTGGAGCAGTTCGACTATGCGGGCGCGGCGGCGGTGGGGCTGGCCATGCTCACCCTCTCCTTCGGCGTGCTGCTCCTGCTGAACCTGGTCCAGCGCCGGCTGCGGCGGGGGCGCCGATGAGCGCGCCCTTCCGCCCGGCCCCATTTCGTCCTGCGCATGAGGACGCGCCCTGGGTCCGGCGCATGCTCATCGGCCTCGCGCTGCTGGTGGCGCTGGTCATGCTGCTGCTGCCGCTGCTGGCCGTCTTCGTCGAGGCGCTGCGACGCGGCCTGCCCGTGGCTGTAGATGCCATCCTGGAGGAGGACAGCCTGGCGGCCATGCGCCTCACCCTCATCGTCGCCGCCATCACGGTGCCGGTGAACCTGGTGGGCGGTGTGGCCGCCGCGTGGTGCGTGGCCAAGTTCGACTTTCCCGGCAAGCGCGTGCTCATCACGCTGATCGAGCTGCCCTTCAGCGTCTCGCCTGTCATCGCGGGCCTCGTCTTCGTGCTGATCTTCGGCGCGCAGGGCTGGTTCGGCGGATGGCTGCGTGACCGCGACATCCAGATCATCTTCGCGCTGCCCGGCCTCGTGCTCGCCACCGTCTTCGTCACCTTCCCCTTCGTGGCGCGCACCGTGCTGCCCCTGATGCAGGAACAGGGGCGCGACGAGGAGGAGGCGGCCGCCACGCTCGGCGCCACCGGCCTGCAAACCTTCTGGCGCGTCACGCTGCCCAACGTGAAATGGGCGCTGCTGGCCGGCGTCCTGCTCTGCAATGCCCGCGCCATGGGCGAGTTCGGCGCGGTATCCGTCGTGTCGGGCCATATCCGAGGAGAGACCAACACCATGCCGCTCCATGTCGAGATCCTCTACAACGAGTACCAGTTCGCCGGGGCCTTCGCGGTCGCCGCGCTGCTGGCCCTGCTGGGCCTGGTGACGCTCGCCGCCAAGACGCTGCTGGAACGCGCCGCGGGCCGCCGCGTGGGAGGTTCGGCATGAGCATCGAGGTCGAGGGCGTCGTCCGCCGCTTCGGCGCCACCGCGGCGTTGGAGGGCGTCTCGCTCTCCATCGCCACCGGCGAATTCGTGGCGCTGCTGGGGCCTTCGGGTTCGGGCAAGACCACGCTGCTGCGCATCCTGGCCGGGCTGGAAGGAACCGATGCCGGCCGCGTGCTGCTGGATGGCACGGACATGACGGGCGTGCCCGCGCGCGAGCGCCGCATCGGCGTGGTGTTTCAGCACTATGCGCTGTTCCGCCACATGACGGTGTTCGAGAACGTGGCCTTCGGCCTGCGCGTCCGCCCCCGGCGCCCCGCCGAGGCCGAGATCGCCCGGCGCGTGCGCGAACTCCTGGCCCTGGTGCAGATCCCCGAACTCGAACGCCGGTATCCCGAGCAGATCTCGGGCGGCCAGCGCCAGCGCGTCGCACTTGCGCGCGCGCTGGCCATCGAGCCGCGGCTGCTGCTGCTGGACGAGCCCTTCGGCGCGCTCGATGCCCTGGTGCGCAAGGATGTGCGCCGCTGGGTGCGGGGCCTGCATGACCGGCTGGGCATCTCCACCATCCTCGTCACGCACGACCAGGAGGAGGCGATGGAGATGGCCGACCGCGTGGCCGTGATGGAGAAGGGCCGCATCGTGCAATGCGACAGCGCCTCCACCCTGCTGCGCGAGCCCGCCACCGCGTTCGTGGCGGGCTTCCTGGGCGAGGCGGCGCGGCTGCCCTGCACGGTGCGTGACGGCCGCGCGCATTTCGAGCTGCCGCTGCCACCGCTGCCCGTGCGGCTGGCCGATGGCCCGGCCATGGCCTTCCTCCGCCCCGCCGAACTCGTGCTGCACCCGGGGCCGGGGCCAGGCGTCGTCCGCTCGGTCCGCGACGGGACCGAGGCGCAGACCCGCGCGGTGTTGGAACTGGGAGGGACGCAGCTCGATGCCGTCCTGGCGGCCGGTGCCGCGCTGGACCGCGGCGCCGCCTGCCGGCCGGAGCTGCGCGGCGGGTTGGTGTTCAGCGCCGACGGGCAGCGGGCCCAGGCGGAGGGGGCCCTGGCTCCCGCCTGAGGGGTGTTGGCGGCTCCCGCCTGAGGGAAATGCCGCCCCTCAGCCCGCCCGCACCTCTCCCCGCACCCGGTGCACCGCATTGTTGAGGTAGCCGCGCGGGTTCCACACGGGGGCCATGGGCTGCGCGTTCCCGGCCGCATCGGTGGCGCGCGCCATCACCTCCACCGCGCCGGGGGGCAGGGCGAGTTCCGCCTCGAAGCGCCGCCAGGCCCAGGGCGAGGCGGCGGGCTCAAGCCGGGCGGGTCGCCAGGTGGCGCCGCCATCGCCCGAGACCTCCACCTTCGCCAGTGGCACATGCCCGCTCCAGGCGAAGCCGCGCAGGGCCACGGGGCCGCGGGCGGAAAACCCTTCCAAGGGCGCGGTGATCAGGCTCTTCACCGGCATGTCGGTGATGACGTCGAAGGGCGTGCCGGCGAAGTCCTCGCCAGGGCGCAGCGGCGTGCGGGGCATGCGGTAGTCGAGGCCGGTCATCTTCGCGCCGTCATGCTCGCGGTCCAGCACGACGATCTCACGCAGCCATTTCTGCCAGGCCGAGCCGGGAAATCCGGGTGCGACGATGCGCAGCGGCGCGCCATGCAGCGGCGTCAGCGGGGCGTCGTTCATGGCGAAGGCGATGAGCGTCTCGGGCGCCAGCGCCTTGGCCAGCGGCAACCCGCGCGAGAGTGCCGGCACGCCGGGCTGACCGAAGACATGGTCGGGACTGCCGAAGCCGGCATAGGTCGCCGCCGGGTCCGCGCCCGCGGCCGTCAGCACATCGGCCAGGCGCACGCCCGTCCAGCGCGCGCAGCCCACCGCGCCCGGCCCCCAGGGCAGGCCCTCCGCGGGGGGCGTGATGGCGCTTCGGCCATTGCCCGCGCATTCCATCACGGCCACCAGCTCCACGATGGGGAAACTCGCGCGCAAGGCGTCGGGCGAGAGACGAAGCGGCCAGGCGACGCGACCCGTGACCTCGAGCACCCAGTCGGCGCGCATCTGCGGCACGCTGCCGTTGTTGCGGATGAAGAAGACGTCGGTGGATGTCAGCGGGGTGTCGAGCGCGGCCAGCGGCGGTTCAACGTTGAGGGGGGCGTCCGTCGCGGCCGGGGGCGTGGGGAAGCTGTCAGGCATGGAACTCTCCCTTTTCGTGTTGAAACGAGGTTAGGAGAGACCCTGCCTGGTTGTCCAGCTATTCCTATTGAAATGATGGGGATTCGGAGAACCCGATTGCGGACGCTTGCAACGCGGCCTTCACCGGCCTTGAAGTCCGCTCAGGCCTTGGCCTTCAGCGCCTCCAGCTCCGCCTTCAGCTTCGCGTTCTCGGCCCGCAGCGCCTCCAGCTCCCCACGCCCCTGGAAGGGGCTGAACAGGCTCATGGCGCGTTCCATCATCGCCATGTTGCGGGTGCTGATCTCCTCCAGCGTGAAGGGGCGAAAGGCCTCCTGCACGCCGCGGCGCATCTCCTCCTGCTGGCGCGCGAAGCCCTGCATGGTCACTTCCAGGTAGCGCGGCAGCACGCCCTGCAGGCTGTCGCCATAGAAGCCGATGAGGTGGCGCAGGAAGCTCTCCGGCAGCAGGTGGCTGCCCTTGGACTCTTCTTCCACGATGATCTGCGTCAGCACGCCGCGGGTGATGTCGTCGCCCGACTTCGCGTCATAGACCACGAAGTCACGGCCCTGGCGCACCATCTGGGCCAGGTCCTCCAGCGTGACGTAGCTGCTGCTTTCGGTGTTGTAGAGCCGCCGGTTCGCGTATTTCTTCACCACCACCGGGGGGGTGGCGGGTTTGTTGTCTGCGGCGTTGTCGGCCATGGGTCGTCCCCACTTCAGGCTTTGTTGCGGCGCCAACTCTAGCACGCGCCGCCAGGGATGCGATAAGTCTCTGCCGCGCTTCGGTTCCGCGGCCGGAAGAAACAACACAGGCATGGATGGAGCCCCCGGACCCCCTCGACCAGCTGGCCGCCGATTGGATCACGCTCTGGGAGAGCGAGGTCGCGGCGCTGGCGCAGGATGCCGAACTGGCCGAGGCCTGGGCCGCCCAGGTGGCGCTCATGGCCGCCTTCTGGCGCGCCCAGGCGAGCGGCATGGCGGCCGCGATGAAGTTCACCCAGCCCCCGCAGGGACATGCGCATGACCGCCCTGCCGAGGCGCCGCGGCCCGCGCCCACTGCCGCTGCACCTGCTGCTGGGCCAGGCGCGCGGGATGGCCGCGCTGATGATGCCGCCACCCTCCTCGCCCGCCTGGCCGAGCTTGAGCGCCGCTTGGCCTCGGTCGAGGGAAGGGCGGGCGGAGGCGGCGCGGATCGGCCGCGCGCTCGACGCGCTGCGCCAAAGCGCAAACCCCGCCGCCCCTGAGCAGTTCCGCGCGGCCGTGCTGCGGCGGCTGTGGCGGGCGGATGCGGCGCTGCTGAAGGGCCTCGCCGCCTATCGCCGCCACCCCCATGAACGCACCCTGCAAGACCCGCCGGTGCTCTGGCGCGAGGGCGCGGCGCGGCTGCTGGACTACGGCGGCGAAGGCCGCGCCGTGCTGTTCGTGCCGTCGCTGGTCAACCGCGCGCATGTGCTGGACCTGGACGAGGGCGCCTCCTTCCTGCGCCACCTTCGCGCCCTTGGCGTGCGCCCGCTGCTGCTGGACTGGGGCTGGCCCGGCCCGCTGGAACGCCGCTTCACCCTCACCGACCACATCGCCGGGCGCCTCGAACGCGCCATGGCGGCCGCCCCGGACGGCATGGTGCTGGCCGGCTACTGCATGGGCGGGCTTCTGGCGCTGGCCGCGGCACTCCGTCAGCCCGCGCGCGCGTGCGCCCTGGCGCTGCTGGCCACCCCCTGGGATTTTTCCACCGACCCGGGCGCCGCGCGGCTGGCGAAGCTGCTGCCCGGGCTGGAGCCGGTGATGGAGGCCACGGGCGGCCTGCCGGTGGATGCCTTGCAGGCCATGTTCGCGCTGCTCGACCCCTACGGCATTCCGGAAAAATTCCGCGCCTTCGGCCGGCTGGACCAGGCCGGCCCGCGCGCCCGCCGCTTCGTGGCGCTGGAGGATTGGCTGAACGATGGCGTGCCGCTCGCCGCACCCGTGGCGCGCGAGACCATCGGCGGCTGGTATGGCGCCAACACGCCGATGCGCGGCGAATGGGCGGTGGCCGGCCTGCCGGTGGACCCTCGCGGGTGGGACAAGCCCGCCTTCCTGGCCATCCCCGCGCGCGACCGCATCGTGCCGCCCGCCTCGGCGCGGGCGCTGGCGCGGCTGATGCCGGGCGCCGTGGTGCACGAGGCCGCAGCCGGACATATCGGCATGGTGGCCGGGCAGGGGGCGGAGGCGGCGCTGTGGCGGCCCTTCCTGGATTGGGTCCGCGCCCTCTGAGCCTCAGGCCGCCGAGGCGCGCGTACGCTGCACGCGGTAGGGCGAGGGGTCGTTGAGCCGCCGGCCCTCGGCATTGTCGGCCGTGTATTCGTAGACCGGCCCCTCCCAGTTGCCGAAGTCGATGGGGCCGTCGCCGTGGCGATAGTATTGCGTGTCCCGCGCCGCGATCACCCGTGCGCCGGTGGTGGCCGCCAGGTAGCCGCAGAAGCGTCGCCCATCGCCCCAGGTTCCGGCGTTGCCGGCATAGGTGTCGGCCGGGGCGCAGGCAAAGAGCACGATCTCGTCCACCAGCCCGCTCCACACCCGGGTCAGCCCGTAGTTGAACAGGGTGAGCCCCTCCATGCCGAGCTGCAAGCCGAAGCCGCCATGCGCGGTTGGGGTGCACATGCTGCCGCCGAGGTTCCAGTTGGCCTCGAAGCCGTGGCAGAGGATGTGCAGCCTCGCAAGCCGCCCCGCCTGCCGCGCGCGCCGCGCCGTGGTCTCGATGATGCCGCGGATGTGGTTTTGCGCCGTCACCTGGTGCACGAAGCTGTACCAGATCGGCGTGCTGCCCACGAGGCGCCGGTCGTGGATCACCATGGATGCCATGTCTGTACCTTCCCGAAGGGGGGGGTTCCGGCGGGACGGGGCCGCCGCCTGTGTTGCAGCTTAGGGTGCCTTCCGCGGGCGTGGAAAGCGTTCCAGCGCGGCCCGGCCGCAGGCGGTTCCCACTGCGGGGGCATGCTTGTCCCACGCCGTCGGTCCCGCCCCGGCAAGGCCTGCGGGCGCGTGTTGGCGCATGGAATGCCCGCATGGTAATCTCTTTTCCAAGTCCCAAGGGTGAAGTCCGGCATGGATTGGCTGTTGCAACCTGCATCTCTGGCGATCTCTCGGAGCCACTGTCGCGCAATGACCGGCCCCCGACAGGGAGGTCCGGCCCGGAGCGCTGCCCGGGTGGCCCTGCGATCTGCCGCGGATGCCGGCTGCGCCCATTCGGAAGGGAAGACATCCGCGAACCGCCCGCTCGCTGCGAGACGGCTCCGCCCTGCCCGACGCCGGCCCGCCTGACCCCGCGCCCCGATGGACCTGTCACCGCCCGCCCCGCCCACGCTGCACGTCCTGTCCCTGCGGACCTCGGGGTGGGATGACCGCATCGCGCAGTGGCGCCGCGGTGACGCATCGGACCCCTTCTTCTCCCACCGCGCCCTCGCCTCGCATGGCATCGAGATGCGCGACCTCGACCCGAACCGCTTCCCGCTGAACCCTCTCGCCGGCCGGTCGCCGCTGCTGGACGGCATCGACCCGCTGCGCGCCATCGGCACCCTCCTGCGCGAGCGGAAGGTGGATGTCCTGCTCTGCTCCTGCGAGGGGCCAGCCTGGCTGCCTTTGCTGCTGCGCGGCCTGCTGCGCTATCGCCCGCCCATCGTCGCCGCCAACATCATCCTGGACGCGGACTGGCGCTTTCGCACCCGCATCCTCGACACGGTTGTGCCGCGGGCCGACCGCCTCGTGCTTCTTGCCGACGAGCAGCGCCGCTATGTCGCCGAGCACTGGGGCCGCCACGAGGGTGTGGACGTCATCCTCCAGACCATCAACACCGAGTTCTGGCAGGCCACCCCGCAGCAGCCGGACGGCCCCATCCTGTCCATCGGCAACGATCACAGCCGGGACTTCCCGCTGCTGCTGCGCGCCTGGCGCGACATCGACGCCGACCTGATCCTCAAGACGAAGCGCATCCCGCCCTCGCAGGAATTGCCGCCCCGCGCCTCGGTGATGCCCGAGCACATCACCGGCGTGGCCCTGCGCGACCTCTATGTCCGCAGCCGCTTCGTGGTCATTCCCCTCACCCCGAGCCTGAACGCAGGGGGCGTCAACAGCATCATGGAGGCGGCGGCAACGGGTCGGGCCGCCGTAGTGAGCGACAACCCCGCCATCCGCGACTATGTCCGCCACGAGGAGACCTGCCTCGTGGTGCCCTGCGGCGACGAGGAGGCCATGCGCCGCGCCGTCCAGCGCCTCGTGGCCGAACCCGGCACCTGCGAGAGGCTGGGCGCCAATGCGCGGCGGCTCGCCGAGCGGATTTCCAGCGAGAGCCCCCGCCGCCTGGCGGAGGTGCTGCGCGAGGTGAGCCGGCCGCCCGCCGCCTGACGCACCCGACCGTCGCCGGATTGCGCGCGCCGGAACGAGTTGTTGCAACCCGCCCCCCGAAGCGCGACATTGCGCCGCAATACGAGGAGGGCCAGCCCCATGACCAACATCGTCATTGCATCCGCCGCGCGCACGCCCGTCGGTTCCTTCAACGGCGCCTTCGCGGGGCTTTCCGCCCACGCGCTGGGCCAGGTCGCCATCGAGGCTGCGCTCAGCCGCGCTGGCATCACCGGCGCCGATGTGGACGAGGTCATCCTCGGCCAGATCCTCTCGGCCGGCGCGGGCCAGAACCCCGCCCGCCAGGCCGCCGTCAACGCCGGCATCCCGGTGGAGCGCACCGCCTTCGGCATCAACCAGCTCTGCGGCTCCGGCCTGCGCGCCGTGGCGCTCGCCGCCCAACAGATCGCCACCGGTGATGCCACCATCGTCGTCGCCGGCGGGCAGGAGAGCATGTCCCAGGCGCCGCACGCGGCCCAGATGCGCGCCGGCACCAAGATGGGTGCCCTGGAGATGGTGGACACCATGCTCAAGGACGGGCTGTGGGACGCCTTCCACGGCTACCACATGGGCAACACCGCCGAGAACGTGGCCCAGAAGTTCCAGCTCACCCGGCAGGAGCAGGACGAGTTCGCCTACAACAGCCAGCGCAAGGCGGGCGAGGCCATGAAGGCCGGCCGCTTCCGCGACGAGATCGCGCCCGTCACCGTGAAGGGCCGCAAGGGCGACGTGATCGTCACCGAGGACGAATACCCCAAGCCCGAGACCTCCATGGAAATCCTGGGCAAGCTGCGCCCGGCCTTCGCCAAGGACGGCACGGTCACGGCCGGCAATGCCTCGGGCATCAATGACGGCGCGGCGGCCCTGGTGGTGATGAGCGCGGCCGAGGCCGAAAAGCGCGGCATCAAGCCGCTGGCGCGCATCGTCTCCTGGGCGACGGCAGGCGTGGACCCCTCCATCATGGGCACCGGACCCATCCCGGCCTCGCGCCGCGCGCTGGAGAAGGCGGGCTGGACGGTGGGCGACCTCGACCTCATCGAGGCCAACGAGGCCTTCGCGGCGCAGGCCTGCGCGGTGAACAAGGACCTCGGCTGGGACACGTCGAAGGTGAACGTGAATGGCGGGGCGATTGCGCTGGGCCACCCCATCGGCGCCTCGGGTGCGCGCGTGCTGACCACGCTGCTGTATGAGATGCAGCGGCGGGACGCGAAGAAGGGCCTGGCCACGCTGTGCATCGGCGGCGGGATGGGTGTCGCGATGTGTGTCCAGCGGGACTGATCGCGCCTTACCATCTTACTATCTTACCATCTTACCGCGTGGGGTGATGAACCCCGCGCGGTGAGGGGGTTTGCAGAGACCAATCAAATACAAACCATCTGAAAAAGCAAGAAAATACGCCTCCGGCGGCCGAGGGGCTGGCCCCTCGGAACCCGTTCACTTTACGTCCGCGCCGGACGGCCCTACATCCTGCCCAGGGAGACAAGCACCAGCCACGGCCATCCGTTCACGGAGGCTTCATGCTGAGTTTTTCCCGCCGCGCCCTCGGCGCCAGCTTGCTCGCAGCGCCCGCCCTCGCCTCGGCGCAGGGCTTTCCCAGCGGCAGCATCCGCCTCGTCGTGCCCTATCCGCCCGGCGGCATCACCGATGTGCTGGCGCGCGGCCTGGCCGCCGCCATGTCCAGCCACCTCGGCCAACCCGTCGTCGTCGAGAACCGGGCCGGCGCCAATGGCAGCATCGGCGCCAATGGCGTGGCCCGCGCCACGCCCGATGGCAGCGTGCTTCTGGTCGGCGTCACCGACACCCATGCGGTCAACCCCGCCGCCATGCCCAACCTGCCCTATGACGCCAACCGCGACTTCGCGCCGGTGGGCCTCATCACACGCGTTCCGCTGGCCCTCGCCGTGGGGCCGACCCAGGCGCAGATCGCCGACCTGCCGGCCTTCGTCGCCGCCGCGAAGGCGCGGCCGCAGGGGCTGACGCATTCCTCCTGGGGGGTCGGCAGCGTCTCGCAGATCGCCATGCTGCGCATCGCGCTCGCCGGCGGGTTCGAATTGCTGCACGTGCCCTTCACCGGCGCCGCCCCCGCGCTCACGGCGCTGGGCGCGGGCCAGGTGGACAGCATGGTGCTGCCGGCCGGTGCGGCGGAAGCCTTCGCGCGTGATGGCCGCGTGCGCGTGCTGGCCGTGCTCTCGCCCGAGCGGCTCGCCCTGCTGCCCAACGTGCCGACGCTGCGGCAGCAGGGGGTGGACCTCTCGGTCAGCATCCTGCAGGCCGTCTTCGCCCCGGCCCGCACGCCGCCGGCCACCGTGGCGCGGCTGAACGCGGCGATGGTGGAGGCGATGAAGGCGCCGGCCATGCTGGAAATCCTGCGCCTCCAGGCTTCGGCGCCCGAGATCGGCACACCCGAGGCCCTGGCCGAACTCGTCCGGACCGAGCAGGATGCCTGGGGCAGCGTGGTGCGTTCGGCGGGCATTCGCCTTGAATAGCGGGCGGCTGGAGTAGGAGGGGCGGCGCCATCACCCATCTGGACACGGACGTCCTCATCATCGGCGCCGGTGGGGCGGGCATGTATGCCGCCATCGAGGCCGCGCGGCACGGGGCCGCGCGCGTGCTGCTTCTGGACCGCAGCCTGATCGGCCGCGGGGGTGCCACGGTGATGGCGCAGATGACGGTGGCCGCCTCGGTCGGCCCGGGCGACACGCCCGAATTCCACCTGGCCGACACGCTGACCGCCGGGCGCGGGCTCTGCGACGAGGCGCTCTCCGCCCTGCTCTGCGAGGAGGGGCGCGAATGCATCCTGGAGATGGACGGCTGGAAGGTGGGCTGGGCGCGCGCCGGCAACGGCTTCGCCCAGGTGCAGGCGCCGGGGCATGACCGGGCGCGCTGCGTCTATGTGGACTTCCTCAACACCGGGCCCGCCGTCTCGCGCACCTTGCGCGCGCAGGTGCAGCGCGTGGGCGACGCCATCCGCCGCCTGGGCGAATTGGCCGTGACCGACCTCGTGGTGCAGGGCGGCGAGGTGACGGGCGCGGTGGCGTTGGACGTGGCGCGGGGTGGCACCGTCACCATCGCGGCGGGGGCGACCATCATCGCGACCGGGGGCCTGACGCGGCTCTACGCCCGCAACAGCGCGAGTGCCAACATGTCGGGCGATGGCTATGCGCTGGCGCTGCGCGCCGGGGCGCGGTTGATGGACATGGAGTTCGTGCAGTTCTTCCCCATCGGCCACCTGGCACCCCGGCTGGTGGGGATGGACCCCATCATGTGGGACCCCTTCCGCTACAAGCTGGGCGGGCGCCTGCTGAACGCGGCGCGCGAGGAGTTCACCGAACGCTGGGGCGGCGGCGCCGAGGCGGGCGGCTACACCGTGACGCGCGACCTCGCCACCTACGCCATCACCAAGGAGGTGGAGGCCGGGCGCGGCTCGCCGCATGGCGGCGCCTGGCTGAGTTTTTCCCATGTGCCGGACGCCACCTTGCGCGCGGCCTTCGGCCCCGTGATCGACAAGCTGGCGGCGAACGGCATTGACCTGACGCGCGATGCCATCGAGGTCTCGCCCATCGCGCATTACCACATGGGCGGCGTGCGGGTGGACACGCACATGCGCACCGATCTGCCCCGCCT
>JBHYDO010000083.1:0-15602 GCA_051860645.1 Roseococcus sp. | reverse complement strand
GGGGCGGCCCACCCCCTGCGCCAGTCCGCAGGGCCGGGCCGCCCCTTCACTCAAAAATAGAACACCGCATCGCCATTTGTCAGTAGCGTCGCGCTCATGCCGAGGTCCTCGCCGTTGAACGCCACGCTCTCGACATAGATATTCCGATTGTGGCGTGGCCGCTCGCCCTCGGCATCGTTGATGAAGCGAACCGCAATTTCGTGGTTACCCGGATCGAAATCGCCCCGGACCTCCAGGAACTCCGTCTCATCATTGCGCTTGGCGGCGAAGACGCGGTTCACTTTTCCCCATTGCTCGCCATCCACCAGCACCACGTACTTGGCCTTGCCCAGCCAGGCATCGCCTGAAAGGCCGAGGCGCAGGACGTCCTCGCCCTGGCCCAGCACAACCGACGCGGGCACCAGATCATCGACTACGTCTGTCTGCGGCGCGAGGGGGGGCTCCGCCGAGGGCATGTTGCCGAAGCTGATCAGGGCGTCATTGGCCTGGCCGAGACCGCCGGCGGCCCCGGATGGTGCCAGGGGGCTCAGCGTGGGCCCCACCTCCTCGCGCGGCAGCCCGGCCAGGGTGAAGGCCCTCTCGCCTTCGGAGTAGAGGTTTGCGCGCTGGCCTGTGGAGACGCCATCCAGCAGGATGTCTCGCACATAGAGGTTGCGGTCCTGGCCGGGCGCGTCGCCTCGCGCGTCCTTCATGAAGCGGACCGTGACGATGGAGGTCTCGTGCATGGGGATGTCGCCCAGGTGGTAGACGGCTCCCTCGTTGCGGGGCGAGGCGATGAAGCCGCGGAAGACCTCGACGCCGTCGACCTTGACCAGCGCCTCGGGCAGCCCGGCCCAGGCATCTCCGCTGAGGATGATGGAGAGCGCGCGCATGGGCGGAGGCGGCGCGTCCGGGTCCGGTGTCACGGGTTCTTGCACAACGGGCGGCACCACCACGGGCGGCGGAACCACAGGCGGTGGCGTCACGGGCGGTGGAGCCGGCAGCCCGGCCAGGGTGAAGGCCCTCTCGCCTTCGGAGTAGAGGTTTGCGCGCTGGCCTGTGGAGACGCCATCCAGCAGGATGTCTCGCACATAGAGGTTGCGGTCCTGGCCGGGCGCGTCGCCTCGCGCGTCCTTCATGAAGCGGACCGTGACGATGGAGGTCTCGTGCATGGGGATGTCGCCCAGGTGGTAGACGGCTCCCTCGTTGCGGGGCGAGGCGATGAAGCCGCGGAAGACCTCGACGCCGTCGACCTTGACCAGCGCCTCGGGCAGCCCGGCCCAGGCATCTCCGCTGAGGATGATGGAGAGCGCGCGCATGGGCGGAGGCGGCGCGTCCGGGTCCGGTGTCACGGGTTCTTGCACAACGGGCGGCACCACCACGGGCGGCGGAACCACAGGCGGTGGGACGACAGGCCCGGGCACGATCGGCACCTCCGGCGGCGTCGGTGCGCCGAGCGTGGGCGGGGCGATCCAGAAGGTGGGGTCCCTGAAGAAGGTTGCATCCGAGGTGAAGGGCGGGGAGTCGGCCAGCAGTTTCCAGTAGGTCTCCGCTGCCTCGGCCGAGCCGGTCAGCTTGGCGATGCCCGCCAGCGTGGCCAGCGCCAGCTGTCCGTAATACCCTTGGCTGTAGGCCCAACCATCGCCGTTGGACCATCCCCTCTCCTGTGTATTCGCGCCGATCTCGGCCCAGGTCTGGAACGGCTTGCCCGTCACGGCGTCGGCGATGGCGATGCGATAGGAGGCTCCGTCACGCGGATTGAAGCCTTGGTCGCCCTGCTGGAAGCGGCCGATCAGAAAGTTCGACTGCCATTCCAGAAAGGTCATCGCGTCCGCATTGCCGCGCTCCGCGGCGGCGATCACCGTCGAGGCGAAAAAATCCTGCTGCCAGCTGGGCAGGGCGCCGCCGCCATAAACGCCCATCACGTAGCCATGGGCCTCGCCCTGCAGCGCGGTCCAGGCGGGGATCTGTTCCACCAGCCATTTCCAGTTGGCGTCGGAGGCCTCCTGGAACCAGGCTTGCTCCACTGAGCCATCTGGGCTCGCCCAGGCCGCCACGTCCACTTGGCGCAGCGACCAGGCGGCCCCCCGCACCTGATTGTTCGGCACAACGAGGTCGGCGTCGCCGCCGCGCACCGCGGGCGAATGCACCATGATGCTCCAGCTTGCCTGGGCCTGCAGGTTGTCCAGCATCCAGCGCTCGCCCGTCATCAAGTACGGCACGAAGGACAGATCGGGCTGATGTGCGACGTCCAGCGACCATCCGCCCCGGTCCGAGCGCAGGGTCAACCCGCCTGAGTTGGGGTCACCCGGCGTGCCCATCGTGCCCCGCGGATCCGACCAGAGGCGTGGGTAGGCATTCGTGCTGAGCCAGGTGTCGGACGCCGCATCCCACATGTGCCAGGGCGCGGCGCTCGCCGCCTCGGCCTGGCCAAGGGCGTAGGCAGCGGCGCGCGCATCCTGCGTCATCAGCCAGGCGGTATTGCTGGCGGTGGTGAAGCCGATGTCCTCGCGCCCACCGCTTGCATACATGTCCTTCACGACGCCGTTGTTCGACAGCGGCGCATCCCAGCTGGGAGACTGGGTCGCATTGAACCACTTCTGCAGAAGGACTTCAGAGACGCCCGCCTCCAGGCTGTAGTTGGCAACGGCGCCGGCCTCATGGAACCGAGAGATGTCCTGGCGGATGTTGAGCCACCCCTCCGCAGGCTTGCCCAGGCCCTGGCCGCCATCGCGCCCGTTGGACGAGAAGCTTTCGTGCCAGTTCTGGAACAGCGCCTGGTCGAGGCTGTGGTCGGCCACGACCTCGCCGTTCATGCGGACCGTCACGTCGTAGGCGATGCGGCCGCCCTGGGTTTCCATCGCGCGGTCGTTGTTGAACTGCGCGTCGACCTTGAGGCCACCACCCTGGAAGACCGTCACGTCGAAGACGAGGCGCTGGGTACCATCCAGCGGAATCTCGACGCGTGCCTGTGTGGCGAGCGGGCCCTGCTGCCAGAACGACGCGGTGCCGTCGGCCAGCGCAGCGTCAAGCGCGGCCAGCACATCCACCTGCAAGGGCGGGCGGCCGGCACTTTCGATGGCCACCGTGAAGTCATGCGCTGCGATGCCAGCCCGCAGATCCAGCGCGGGCTGGGGCGGCGCGGGGCTGGCGACCAGATCAACGGCCAGGCTGGCACCCGGCGGCAGGTCCGGTCGCGGCAATGTGAGCACGACCATCTTGGCCGACCCGTCGGGATGCGTGGTTTTCACATCGACCTGCACCGGAACGGTCGAACCCTGGATCTGTGCGGAGAGCATCTGCCCAGCTGGCAGCTGCCCTGAAATGAACACAGTGCCAAGGGTAGTAACGCCGCCCGGAAGGTTTCCCAAACCTGCGTTCTCGTAAAAGAATCTGACAGTGGTAGCGGAGGATTGCGACATTTCTGTCGCAGATGGACTGTCAACAAATCTGACTTGTTGGGTCATTAGCCCGCTCCATTGCATCTACACAGTCAGTGAGACTGCGAAGCGGACAATAATCATCTTGAGGGCAACTTGGATAGGTCTAACTGAAAAATATTCTCGTATTAGTAGAAAAAACTTTCTCTTAAGGGAAATATTAATACCTTTGGTTGTGCAAAAATCACGTGGGAAGACCTGAAGTGGTGGGAATTTCATGTATCTGCTTCATTGGGTGATATCCGGGCCTGCGTAGGGGGGGCAGCCGCGAACGGCGCGTATTCTGGGGCGCGGCAAGCCATGCTGTAACCGGCGCCCCCCCCCCCGTGATGAGGGGCGGAACGAGAAATGGTTGGGGCGACGCAGCAAGCAATCAGCTTGCGGGCCTCAGAAGCCGGTGGGCGGTGATTGTCTCGTCAAGGCCAGCAGGCGGCGGGCCATCGCTGCGTTGGGCCGCAAGGGCGGGTACCAGGCAGCTTGGCGCCTGCGGGGGCTGCGCGGCGCTCCTCCTTCCCGTGCGTGAAGGCGGGAGCCGGCGTGATGGCCGATTTACGTTGCCAAAGGGGTCTAAGCCCCGGAGCCCCCTCCGGGGGCGAAGTGACCCGCCTCGGGCGTCGAGGGGATAGGTATCCGAGCATCACCAAGGGGCAGGTGCGCGGCATGGGCCGCGCGGAACGCCCCGCAGTTCAGCTGCCAGAACCGCCATTCGGGTTGGGCGCCGCCATCATCCGCGCGATCGCCAGCACCGCGTTGCGGTTCTTCGGATCGCCGATGGCGCTGAACAGTTGGATGAGTTCCAGCAGGTCGTCACCGGTCGTTGCCTCGGCAGGCGCAGGCGCGGGCACCTCCGGTGCGGCCGAGCCCAGGAGCACGTCCGGCCGGACGCCGAGGGCTTCCGCAATCGCGATCATCCGGCTTGCGGCCACGCGCGTCGCCCCGGTCTCGTAGCGATGCAGTTGCGCCCCTGTCACGCCTACGGCGCTCGCGAGCTCCTTCTGGGTCAGCCCGCGGGAGCGACGAAGTTCGCGCACCTTCCGCCCAAGCGCGGAGTCGCTGGGCATGGGCGCCCGGACCCGGGCGGGTGGGACGGTGGCCATTGCATCAGACTCAACGGGGTGCCGTTCGGACGGCGTGGACACCGCGCCAAATGTCGCCGGCTTGCGGGTCGCCAGACCCAACCCCCCCAGAGGAGTTGCGCGCCCGATCAGTTGGCTTGACATGATGTAGCTCCCTTTCCCGTGCGAATTTACCGGCACTGGTTCGGCATGACCCGCCCAGCCCGTCCGCCGGCATGTCAGGTTCGGTCAACCCAAAACGCGAAGACCAGAAACACGGTTGCATCCTGATCTCCTTCTGATGTGATAGTAAGGGATTCCGATGCATCGCACACAGCCTCGGAAACTACGCAGTCTCTTTATGTGAGCAAGGTTGCAGGCGGCGGGGCAAACCAACCTGCCGGAGTGCTCGGTGGAGCGCAGCCTCACCTATGACGCGTGGCGCTTTCCGCGAAGGGAAAATTATTTGGCTAGAAGTGGCGAAAAGAGCACAAAAACAATCAGTGGTGTTGTCATCATCGCCGCTACCGCAACGAACGCGCCGTCGCTCACCCGCCTGCTGGTCGCCCTACGCGCGCGAACCGGCCTCACCTTGCTGCTGATGCAGCATGCCGCACCGCTGAATGCAAATTTTTTTCCGAGAATGTCGGCCTCCGAGGACTTCCTCCAGGTTGTGGAGGCGCAGGACGGAGCGCTGCTGTGTCCGGGTGAGTTACACCTCATTCCGCCGGATCATGCGGCAAGCGTCCACCACGGCCGCCTCCGTCTGCGTCCGCTGCAACCGACGGGACGCCAGCGACGCACCCTCGACCTGCTTTTTTGCGCCGCGGCCAAGGAATACAAGTCCCGCGCAATGGTCGTGTGGCTGTCGGGCACGGAGCTTCATGGCCTTCGCGGCGCGCGGGCCGTGCGTGCGGCCGGCGGCCTCGTCCTCGCGCAGGATCCGACTGAGGCGCCGTTCGACAACCTGCCTCCCGCCGCCTCCCTTGCCCAGGCCGTGGATGCCGTATTGCCGATCGCCGCCATGCCGGCCGCCCTCCTGGCCCATGTGGCCCAGGAGCCGGCGCTTGCCGACGATTTCCTGCCCACGGTCATCTCGCTGCTCCAGCCCGAAACGCCACAGCGGCTCAGCGTCTATCGCCCGGCCACCCTGCGCCGGCGGGTCCAGCGCCGCATCGATCGGCTTGAACTCAGCCAACCCGAGTACGTGGACCGGCTGCTGCGGGACGCGACGGAGCGTGCGCTGCTCACGCAGGACATCCTCGTGCATGTCGGCGCCTTTTTTCGGGACCGACCCGCCCTGCGCGCGCTGGCCCGCCAGCACCTTCCCGGCCTCGTTGCGGCTCATCCCGCGAACACGCCCCTGCGCGTCTGGGTGCCGGGCTGCGGCACCGGCGAGGAAAGCTGGTCCCTTGCCATCCTGCTGCGCGAGGCGATCCAGGCGGCGGGGCGCAGCATCCCGCTGCAGATCATCGCATCCGACATCCATGCCGAGACCCTGGCCACCGCCCGCGCCGGACTCTACCCCCACTCAATCACAGAAGCGGTCTCGGCGGAGCGCATCGCCAGCTTCTTCGAGCACGAGGCTGCCGGCTGGCGCATCCGCCCGGAATTGCGTGCCATGGCGGTCTTCGCCGTGCATGACGCCCTGGCTGATCCACCCTTCGCCGCCATCGACATCATCGCCTGCGGTCCATTGATGCGCCATTTGGCCGGCAACCCACGCGCCAGGCTCGTCGAGCGGCTGGTGTCGGTGCTGCGCCCCGGTGGGCTGCTCCTGGCGACCGCGGAGCCATCGCTGAACGGCGCACCGCCCGTCGCTGCGGCGTTCACCGGGCTTGAGGTACTGGCGCCGGGAGAGGGCATCTGGCGGCGCCCGCCGGCGCGGCCAGCGGCGGCGCCGGCGCTGCAGGACCGGGCCGATGCTGCGGAAATGGAGCGGCGGGTGCTCTACGCCGAGCTGGCCGTCCGCGCCCAGGAGCAGCGCGCGACCCTGGATGCGGCCCGCGAGGCGCGCGCCGACCTGCGCAACCTTGTGGGTGCTCCCGGGATGAACCTGCTGTTTCTGGATCCATGGCTGCAGCTGCGTTTCCACACCCAGGGAGCCGCCGAAGCCTTCGGCCTCGGGCCGCTCGACCTTGGCCGGCCGTTGGACGCGCTGCACGGCCTTCCGGCCGATCCCACCTTGGCGGAGGATGCTGCCCGGGTCATGCGTGAGGGGGGAAGCGCCGAGCGCGAGGTCCGAGGGCAGGCCGGCACCATCTTCCTGCGCCAGGTCCGCCCTTACCTGGCCGAGGATGGCTCGACCGACGGGGTTGTTCTGGCCTTTCCCGATATCACCACCGGCGCCAACGCAGGCCAAGCCCTTGAGGAAGCACGCGCCGAAGCGTCCAAGGCGCAGGCCGCCCGCGCGCGTTTCGTGGTCCTCGCCGATCAGGACCTGCACCGCGCGCTGCGGCAGATGCAGGTGCTGCAGGGCCTGCTGGGCCAGACCGTGCGCGAGGCAGAGGCCGGGCGGCTGCTGCGGCTGCAAGGCGCGGCGCTGGCGGCGCTGACCGGCTTGGTGGGCCGCCTCGTCAAGGGGGCCGTCGGTGAGGCTGGTACCCTCGTGCCCGAGCCAGAGGCGATTCCGCTGGAGGCGGTGCTTCGCCGTATCGCGACCAGCTTCCGCGGCCCCGTCGCGACCGCGGGCGGGTCGCTTCGCCTCGTGCCGACCAGACTCGCCATCCGCACAGACCCCGTGCTGTTCGCGCGGCTGCTGGAGGGGCTGTTGGCCCAGGTGATCGAGGCTGTCGGCCCGTCGCGTCTGTTGCTGGGCTGCCGCCGGCGCGGCAGCAGCCTGTGCATCGAGCTCTGGGCGAGCCAGGACGGCCGCAAGCCTGCCGCCGGCCCGTCGCGCGGGGCCGGGGCCCTGCGCACGCTGTATCCGCCGAGCGCATTCGAGCCGCTGCAGGCGCTGGCCGGGCTGCTGGGCCACAAGCTTTGCCTGCGGGGCACACGAGCCGGCGGCGGCGCATGGTTCTCGCTGGACGTCGCGCGGGTGCCGCGGCCTCCGCCGCAACCGCCCGCCGCGGCCCCGCCGCGCCGCGCCGGCCGCATCCTGGTCGTCGAGCCCGACGCGGAGGAGCGCGCGGCGCTGATGCGCCAGCTTCAGACCGAAGGGCATACCGTTGCGGGCGCGGCCGGCCCTGGCAGTGCCATGGATCGCGCCGCGGCATGGTGGGCGCCCGAACTGCTGCTGACCGGGCCCGGCCTGGAAGAGGAGGAAGCGGCCGCCCTGGCCTTCGCCCTCCGCGCCCGGTTCGGGGAAGCGCCGGCTCTGCTGGCGCTGGTGCCGGCCGCACCGGCCGCAACCGTTGCGGGGCCGGAGGCAGCCCAGGACGGAGCCGTGCCCAGCCACGCCGATGACGGGCTGGTGCGGCTGCCATATCCGCCCTCGCCACGCGCCCTTTCGCTGTTGGTGCAGCGCCTGCTGGTCCACTTCGCGGAGGATCCCCTCCGGATGACCCCGGAACACCTGGCGCTGGACCACGCGGCGGGGCGAACACCCGAGCAGCTCCAGACGGCCAGCGTGGTTCACCTGCTGCACGGGGACGCGGCGTTGCGCCACGACCTCCGCCGCGTGTTGGAACGCGACGGCCAGGCGGTAGAAGAACATGTCAGCGCGGAGGACTTCCTGGCCGTCTATCGTCCTTCCCCACGGGCCTGTCTCGTGCTCGATGGTGAGTTGGCAGGCAGGGGCGGGCTGGACCTGCTGGTTGCGTTGCGCGCCCTGAGCGACGGGCTTCCCTGCATCATGCTGACGGGCTTCGGCGACGTGCCGGCGGCGGTGCAGGCGCTGCGGGCCGGCGCGTCGGACTTCCTGGAGACGCCGGTGCAGCCCTCCGCGCTGCTCGCGGTGCTGGCGGGATTGCGCGCGCGCATGGCTGACCGCACCAGTCAGTCTGAATGGCGTAATGACGCGGCGGCACGCATTGCCCGCCTCACGCCGCGGCAGCGCGACATCATGAATCGCGTGCTGGCCGGCCAGCCTAGCAAGAACATCGCCGCCGACCTCGGCATCAGCCGGCGCACGGTCGAAACCCACCGGGCGGCAATCATGCGGCAGACCGGGACACGGTCGTTGCCGGCGCTGGCGCGACTGGCACTGGCAGCGGCACGCGGCCCGGCGGCGCCGGAGGGCTGATCGCCTGCGCACGCCGGCCCGCCCGCAGCGACAGGCTCAGCCCTCGGCCCGGAGATGGCCGCTCGCGGACGCACCCCGGGCGGGCAGCTGCCTACCCTCCCGCCGGCGGATCAACCCGTCGATCAGCTCGGCGTGGGCCTGGAACATCGTCTCCTCGTCAAAGTCTCGGACGGCGCGGGCGCGGTTGGCACGGCCCAGCGCGGCGCGCCAGCCGGCGTCGGCCAGCAACCCGCGCAATGCACCGGCCAGGGCCGCATCCTCTCTTCCAGCCACATGCGGCAGGTTCTCGGGCGCCAGCATGGCCCGCACGTCGCCGACATCGGTGCTTGCCACCGCGAGGCCGCTGGCCATGGCCTCCAGCACCGAGAAGGGCATCTGTTCAGTGTCGGAGGACAGGCAGAACAGGTCCATATCGTGATAGGCCGCCGCCGGGTCCGCGACATGGCCGAGGAAGCGCACGCGGTCGGCGAGGCCCAGTTCCGCCACCAGCGCCTCTAGCCGGCCGCGCTCGGGCCCGTCGCCCAGGATGACCAGGCGTGCCGCGATTCCCTCGGCGCGCAGCAGGGCCAGCGCGCGCAGAAGCCGCGCCAGGTTCTTCTCGGGCCGCAGCGCCGCGGCGGTGCCGATGAGCGGGGCCTCACCCGGCGTGGAGGCAGGGGAGCGCGGCGGCGCAGGGTGGAAGCGCCGCAGGTCGATGCCGTTGGGGACCAGCAGCGCGTGCGGCAGCCGCCATTCATCACGCGCAAGGCGTGCCAGCGTGGCCGAGGGCAGCAGCACTGGGCAGGACCGCAGCAACAGCCGTCGGGCCAGCACGCGGCGACGGAGCTGTGTGTTGCGCTCCTCGGGCCCAAAGCCGTCCTCGGTGTGCAGATGCGGCCGGCGCGGCCCAAGCCGGTTGGCGGCCGCCCATTCGATGCTGCCCCAGTTGCTCGTGACCAGAAGGGCCGGGTTCAGCGCCCGCAGCATCCGCGCCATGTGCCATAGCCGCGTCGGGGCGCCCGCACTGCGTGGATAGGGAGCGGGCAGCAGCGTGACATCGACCTGCGGGCCAAGCCGAGCTGCGCAGTCGGTCCTGCCGTCCAGCGCCACCACCGCGTGGCGCCAGCGCGGCCCGAAGCGGTTGGCGATGGCGGCGAAGCGCACCTGCGCGCCGCCCACCGCGAAGCTTGGGAAGACGTGCAGCAGAAGGGGAGCCGCGCCCTCTCCCGGCGGGGCCGTCATGGCCGGACCTTCCCGTCAAGTGCCGCGGCCTCCCGTGCGGGGCCCGCGGCGCGGCGAGGCTGCGCCTCCTCCGCAAGGCGCGCGACGCGCCGCGCATGGTCCGCCCAGGTAAGGCCACGCGTCAGGATGTCCGCGCGGGCGGCAGACCCCAGCGCCCGGCGGCGGGTGGGGTCGCGCGCCAGTTCCAGCACGGCGCGCCACATGGCATCGGCGTCGGCCGGGTCGAACAGGAGGGCTGTACGGCCATCATCGAGCAGTTCGCGCAGATTGGCCTGGTCGGGCGCGATGATGGCGCAGCCGGCCGCCATGTACTCCAGCACCTTCAGCGGGCAGGCGTAGGGCACGGCGGCGGGCTGCAATGCGACGTCGAAGCCCGCGACCAGCCCCGGCACCTCCTCGCGCGCGGCGAGCCCGGTGAAGTGCAGCCGGTCCTCGATGCCCAGCTCCCGTGCGAGCGCCTCGAGGCCCGGGCGGGCCGGCCCGTCGCCGACGATGCGCAGCACAAGGCGCTGTGGCCCCTGCCAGAAGGCGATGGCGCGCAACACGCGGTCCAGCCCGTGCCAGTCGCGCACGAAGCCCACGAAGCCGAGCACGATGTCGCGCCCCGCCTCCTCTGAAGGCGGCGCGGGGACGGCTTCGGGGAATTCCTCCAGGTGAATGCCGTTTGGCACCACCGTGATGCGCGCGCGGGGCACGCCGCCCGCCTGCACATGGCCGGCCAGCACCTCGGTGACCGGCAGCACCCAGCTGGCGCGGCGCCAGACCCAGCGCTCGGCGGCGCGCGCGAGGCGCTTCAGCGAGAGGTTGCCGAATTGCGCGCGCTCCTCCGCCAGCGGCGCGTTCACCTCCAGCAGCAACGGCAGGCGGCGGCGCGCAGCGGTCAGCGTGCCGGCCAGGTGGAACAGGTTCGCGCGCTCATAGATCACGTCGGGGCGGAATTCGACGGCGGCGCGGTCGAGCCGCCAGGCGGCGGGGATGGCGTAGGCCAGCTCGGCCAGTTCCCCCACCCAGCCGGGCAGGAAGCGGCGCAGCGCGTCCACGGCGCGGCTGCTCTCGCCAAGTGCCGCCGCGGCATAGCCGGAGGGCCCCACAACCCGCACCTCGTGCCCGGCCGCGCGCAGGGCGGCGACCATCGCCTCCAGGTGCACCGACTGCCCATCGCGCGAGCGGATGCGATGGCTGTAGAGAATTTTCATGGCGCGCCCGCCGCCGTCCTGCCGGGCAGCGCCCGCACCGCGTCGGCACCAATCCGCATGGCGCGGCGGCCCACCTCCGCCACCGCCTGCCGCGCCAACTGCACCAGCCCGGCGGGGTGCCAGGGATCGGTCAGGATGACGCCCATGCGCTGGTGGCGCTCGCTGGCCCAAAGCTGCTTGTAGGGGTCGTCGCCACGGCCGAAATCCAGCTCCGTCACCGCGTCCTGCTCGATCAGACGGCGGATCATCATCGCGGTGAGCGCGGTGCCGGGCGAGGCGGCGCGCGCCGCCTCGTCATGCACCAGCTTCAGCAGGCTGGCACGGCCGCCGCCCACGACCCAGTACTGCGCCGCCATCGGCACATCCCCGCGCCACAGCACGCCGATGCGCATCAGGCCCTCCGTGGCGGTGGCGCGCAGCAGCGCGGCGTCGAAGGCGGGGAAGGGCTCGTCCGGCTTCCAACTGCGGGCGCGCACGGCGGCATAGGCTGCGATGGCGCGCTCCAAGCCCGGGCCTGGCGCGTCGTCCACCGTCAGCACCGCCTCGCGCGCGGCGCGGCCGAGCTTGCGTTGGATGGTGGTGCGCAGGGCGGGCGGCCGGGTGGCGAGGTAGCGCTCCCAGCCGGTGTCGAGGCGGTGGCGCCAGTTGCCGAAATGCCGAAAGCGCTGGAGCCGCAGCCCACCGAGCCGCATCCCGTCCAGCAGCGCCTCCAGCGCGGGGTTCCCGGCGTCGAGCGCGTCGAGCCGCGTCGGCGCGCGGCCGCGCAACAGGTGCGCGAGCGCCTGGCCCGCCTGCCGCAATTCCGGCGTGCCGGAACCGGGGCGCACCAGGGGCTGCCATTCCAGGCTGTAGGGCGTGACAAGACTGCGCAGCCGGCCCTCTTCCCACAACAGCGGCAGCGCGACCGGGCCCGCGACGGCCAGCAAGGGGCAGGCGTCGGGCAGCAGGGCATGGGCGAGGACCGTCTCGTGCCACAGGCGGCTGGCGAAGAAGCGCGGGCCACCGGGCGGTGCCAGGCAGGTGTCGCACCAGCAGGGCAGCAGGCTCTCGCCTGCGCGACCCCGTCCGAGCAGCACGAGGCGCGGGCTGGCCGGCATGGGCCAAGCCATGGCCATGTCACTGTGCGTGCCGCTGGGCGCGCGCCCCGTGGTGGGTTCAACCATGATGTTCACTGGCGAGCCTCCCTGTCCCATAGGATGTCTTGGCCATTCGGTTTCGCCGCCCCGCCGTGGCCCCATCCACGCCGCCAGCCGGAGGACGGGCCGAGCGGCGCCGGTTTTGTGCACGCGGGTTTTGCACGCGCGGGTTTTGCGGCAGGGTCCGGGGAGTGCGTATCCATCGGACCCCTGTCGAGAGCTTCGCGACCCTGGGCGCCGAATGGCGTGCGCTGGAGGCCGAGCTGCCCGGCGCCAGCACCTTCCAGGGCTGGAGCTGGGTGGGCTGCCTCGCTGAGGAACGCTTTCCTGATCCAATCCTGCTGCGCGCCGAGGCGGGTGGGCGCACGCGCGGCCTTGCCCTTTTCAACCGCGCGCGCGGCCGGCTGTGCCTTACCGAAAGTGGCGATGCCGGGCTGGACGCGCCCTTCATCGAGCACAACGCCCCGCTCGCGCATCCGGAGGCGCTGGCCCCGCTGCTCAGCGCCGCCTGGGAGGTTCCAGGCGTGCGGCGGCTCGTGCTGAGCGGTGTCTCGCCCGGCGTGCTGGCGGCGGCCGGCGGCGTGGCACTGCGCCGGCAGGAGCGGCCGGCGCCCTTCCTCGACCTCGCCGCCCTCCGCGCCGCCGGGGGCGACGCGCTGGCGTGGTGCAGCGCCAACACGCGCCAGCAGATCCGCCGGTCGCAGCGCGCCTATGCCGCGCGCGGCGCACTGCGGCTGGAAGTGGCCGAAACCCCCGCCCAGGCGCTGGAATTCCTGGACGAGCTGCTGCCGCTGCACGCCGCCACCTGGCAGGCGCGCGGCAAGCCGGGCGCTTTTGCCACGCCCTTTCTGCAACGCTTCCATCGTGCCCTCGTCGCAGAGGGCACGGCGCGCGGCGAGGTGCGGATGCTGCGCGTGCGGGCCGGCACGACGGATGTCGGCGTGCTGTACAATTTTCGCCGCGGCGGGCGCGTGCACGCCTATCAAAGCGGGCTGGACCATTCCGGCGCGACCCGTCACGAGAAGCCTGGCCTGACCTGCCATGCGCTCGCCATCGCCGATGCCCTGGCGGCGGGCGACGAGGTCTATGACTTCATGGGCGGGGCCCACCGCTACAAGCTCAGCCTTTCCTCGGGCACCGCGCCGCTGTGGTGGGCGGAGCTGGTGCGGCCGTGGTCCATGCTTGGCATCGCGGCGCGGCTGCGGGCGCGGCTGCGGGCGCGGTTCGCGTCGGGGTGAGGGCGGCATGCGCCAGCCCCTCCGTTCGCCCGGCAGGCAAGGTGCGGGCACGGCGCCCTCGCAGGCATGCGCCTGCGCCTTGACGCCGCCGCCGATCGTCGCGGCCTTGTTGCGGGCGAACATCGCGGCGCTCGATGCGGCGCCCTGGCGTGGGTGGGCGGCGCAAGGAGCATCCATTTCCATATCAGCCGGTTCCATCTCAGCCGGCCCCCGACAAGCGCGGCCGCGCCGGCAACACGCGGGCGGTGGCACGGCGCAGCAAGGTCAGCACATCGGCCTCCGCGCCCTGCGGGCGGCCGGCCAGTGACCAGAGCGCGAACAGCGCCAGGGCGTAGCTCGCCACACCCATGGCCACCCCTTGCAACAGCAGGGCCAGCGCGGGGCCGTTTGCTGCGGGCGGGGCGATCCAGCCCAGACCCGCCCCCCAGACGGACAGCGCCATGACGCCGGTGGCGAGCAGGGGGCGGTGCAGGGCCCAGAGCAGCTTCGCCGGCCGCAGCGCCAGCACGCGCAGCACGGCTGCCACCAGCGCCAACTGGTCGAGCACGACCACGATGCCCATGGCCAGTGCCGCGCCCAGCAATCCGAACTCGGGCACCAGCAGAACCAGCAGCGTCACGCGCAGCAGCGCCGAGGCGAGGGTGATGCCGAAAATCGTCCGCAGCGCCGCCTGCGCCAGCAGCAGCGCGCTGCTCACCTGGCCGCACAGGCTGAGTGTGCCTGCGACGGCGATGACCGAGATCAGCGGCGCCGCCTCGGTCCAGCCTGGGCCGAAGGCCAGCGTCACCAGAGGGCCCGCCACCAGCGAAGTGCCAAGGCCCGCCGGGAGTGTCAGCAGCGCCATCAGCGCGATGATGCGCACATAAGAGGTGCGCAAGTCCGTCGTTTCGCCGCCGCGCAGCGTCTCGGCGAAGCCCGGCATGCAGGCACGGCAGACGGGCGAGATCACCTCGTTCGTCGGCAGCGTCGCGACCTCGACGCTGACCGCATAGATGCCGAGCGGCGCCGGGCCCAGCACGCGCCCCACCACCAGCGAGTCTGCGCGGTCGCGCACCACCGAGACCACGCTGATCGCCCAGGACCAGGCGGAGACGCCAACCAGTTCCCGCCAAGCGCGCAGCGACAGGCGCGGGCGGTAGGGGTGCATCGCATAGCTCACCACCACTGCCGTGACGCGGGTCACGAGGATGCCGATGATAAGAGCCCAATAGCTGCGCAGCAGCCACGCCGAAAGCAGCACCGCGACGAGGCCGGCGAGGCGCGGCAGCAAGTGCAGCTTGAACTCCTTGTCGAAGGAGAGCGAGCGCCGGAAGTCAACCACGCCCACATTGACCGCACAGGTGAGGATGGCCGAGACCGCCAGCGCGTAAAGCACCTCCCGCAACCGGGCGTCGCCGAAGAATGCGGCGGCGGGCTCCGCGAGCAGCAGGATCAGCGCCGTCACGATCACGCAGCGCGCGGCGTTCATGGTGAAGGCGGTGTCGTAGAGCTCTCGCCGCGGATCGCGTGAGCGGACGATCTGGTCCTCGACGCCGAGCGAGAGACAGACATCCAAGGCGAGCGCGAAGGTGGTGGCGAGCGCCACCAGTCCGAAATCCCCGGGCGAGAGCAGCCGGACCAGCACAAGTGTGCTGGCGACGCCCACGATGCGCGTCATCACCCGCCAGGCCACCACCCAGCTCGCGCCAAGCGCCGTCCGCGCGAGGATGCTGCCGGCCTGGCTCATGCGCCGTTGGCCGCCAGGGCAAGGCCCGGCGCGGCCTCCTGCGCGAGGAAGCCCTCCAGCACCAGCAACTGCCAAAGGACCTGCCCATGGTCGAGGTCACCCGCCTCGTGCTCGTCGAGCAGGCGGCGCAGGGCGGCGTCGTCGAAGAGGCCGGCGTCGAGCATGGCGGGGCCGAGCAGGGTGGCGCGCACCTCGCCCATGCGCGCCCGCAGCGCACCGCCGAGCGGGGAGGCGAAGCCCTGCTTGGGGCGGTCCAGCAGGCCAGCCGGCAAATGCGGCCGCAGCGCGTCACGCAGGACCTGCTTGCCCGCGCCGCCGCGCCATTGCAACGCGTGGGGCAGCTTCAGCGCGTCGGGCAGGGCGAGGCCCCATTCCACCAGCGTGTGGTCGAGCAGCGGCGGGCGCACTTCGAGCGAGACGGCCAT
>JBHYDO010000082.1:4217-15656 GCA_051860645.1 Roseococcus sp. | reverse complement strand
GTGCCCGGCAAGGAATTCCCCATCCAGAACCTGCCGCATGGGGTGTTCAGCACGCTGGGCACGTCCCCGCGCGGCGGCGTGGCCATTGGCGAGATGATCCTGGATGTGGGCGCCGCGCTGCGCCTCGGCCTGCTGTCGGGCCCGGCCGCCGAGGCCGCGGCTGCGCCCAGCCTGAACGGGCTGATGGCGCTGGGGCGCGACGCCTCGGCGGCGCTGCGGCGAGAGGTGTCGGCGCTGCTGGCCGCGGGATCGTCCGCCGAAGCCCACGCCGCGGACATCCTGGTGCCCATGGCCGAGGCGTGGATGCACCTGCCCGCCACCGTCGCGAACTTCTCCGACTTCATGGCGAGCATTGACCATTGCGCGCGGCTGGGCGTGCGGCGCGACCCGAAAAACCCGCTGCCCCAGGCCTTCCGCCACCTCCCCGTGGCCTATCATTCCCGCGCAAGCTCCGTGCGCGTGAGCGGTGAGGCGGTGGTGCGCCCGCATGGGCAATGGCCGCGCGAGGATGGCAGCGTGCGCTTCTCGCCCAGCGAGGCGATGGATTTCGAGCTGGAACTGGCGGTCTGGATCGCCGGCGAGAACGCGCTGGGCACGCCCGTCACCATGGACCAGGCGCCCGCGCGCATCTTCGGCGTGGGGCTGCTGAACGACTGGTCGGCGCGCGACATCCAGCGCTGGGAAATGCCGCCGCTGGGGCCGTTCCTGGCGAAGAGCGTCTCCACCACCGTCTCGCCCTGGGTGGTGACCGCCGAGGCGCTGGCGCCCTTCGCGCGGCCGGCGCCCGTCATCGAACCGCCACCGCTGCCGCATCTGGACAGCGCGTGGAACCGCGCGATGGGGGCGCTCGGCATCCGCATGCAGGCGCTGATCGTCACGTCGCGCATGCGGGCGGATGGGGCCGCGCCGGCGGTGCTGACCGACACCGACTTCGCGCATCTCTACTGGACCTGCGCGCAGATGGTGGCCCACCACGGCAGCAATGGCTGCAACCTGCTGCCCGGCGACCTGCTGGGCAGCGGCACCGCCTCCGGCCCCGAGGATACGGCCCGCGCTTGCCTCGCCGAAATCCTGCTGACCGGCCCCGTCACCCTGCCCAATGGCGAGACGCGGCAATACCTCCAAGATGGCGACGAGGTGATCTTCCGCGCCCGCGCCGAGGCGCCTGGCGCCGTGCCCATCGGCTTCGGCGAATGCCGCGGCGAGATCGCGCCCGCCATCGCCTGGCCCGCCTGACACAACGCAAGAGGAAACGCCGTGCCCCGCCGCATCATCGACATTTCCGTGGCCCTGCAGGCCGGGATCGCCAGCGACCCGCCGCACATGCTGCCCGACATCACCTATGTGGACCACCACATGTCGGCCCCCCGCATGGCGGAGGAATTCAACATCCGGGTGGACCAGTTGCCCGAGGGCGAATATGCGGCGGTGGAGGTGGTGAAGCTCTCCACCCACAACGGCACGCACCTTGATGCGCCCTACCACTTCTTCAGCCGCATGAACGAGCGCACGGTGCCCGGCGGCGAGCCCTCCTGGCGCATCGACGAGGTGCCGCTCGACTGGTGCTTCCAGCCGGGTGTGAAGCTCGACTTTCGGCACATGGAGGATGGCTATGTCTGCACGCCGGCCGATGTGCAGGCGGAGCTCAAGCGCATCGGCCATGTGCTGAAGCCGCTGGAGATCGTGGTGGTGAACACCCGCGCCGGCAGCCGCTACGGCCAGGATGATTTCATCCACACCGGCTGCGGCATGGGCAAGGCGGCGACGCTGTGGCTGCTGGAGCAGGGCGTGCGCGTCACCGGCACCGATGGCTGGAGCTGGGACGCGCCCTTTTCGCTGACACGCAAGAAGGTGCAGGAAACCGGCGATGCCGGGCTGATCTGGGAGGGCCACCGCGCGGGGCGCGAGATCGGCTATTGCCACATGGAAAAGCTGTCGAACCTGGAAGCCCTGCCGGCCGATGGGTTCATGATCTCCTGCTTCCCCGTGAAGATCCATCGCGCCTCGGCCGGCTGGATCCGCGCCGTCGCCATCATCGAGGAGTGAGACCCATGCGCCGACTTTTCCTCGCGATGCTGCTGCTGGCGCCGCTGCCGGCCATGGCGTTTCCGGATCGTCCCATCACCATTATCAATCCCTATGCGACGGGCAGCAGCACCGATGCGGCCGCGCGCACGCTGGCCGACTTCTTCACGCGTGACCTCGGGCAGAACGCGGTCGTCACGTCGCAGTCGGGGGCATCCGGCGTGGTGGGCATGCGCGCGCTGACCCAGGCCGCGCCGGATGGGCATACGCTGGCCTATGCGCCGCTGGTGCCGCTGGTGTTCCAGCCGCATCTGGTGCGGAATACGGGCCTGGGGCCGGACATGGTGGCGCCGGTTTGCAACGTGACGGAGAACATCCTGGGGCTGATGGTGAAGGCGGACAGCCCGATCCGGAACCTCACGGACCTGGTGGCCGCGGCGCGGCAGCGGAACCTGAATTTTGGCTCGCCCGGGCCGAACTCCGCGCCCTTCCTGGGCGTGCACCGCATCCGCACGGCGGCGGGCGGGGAGTTCACGCACATCCCCTTCCGCGGCGACAACGCCTCGCTGGTGGAGGTGATCGCGGGGCGGCTCGACTTCGCGGCGATCGTGGTGGCCTCCGGCGTGCCGATGGCGCGCGCGGGGCAGACGCGGTTGATCGCAGTCTTCTCGGAGGGCCGCCACCCGGTGTTCCCGGATGTGCCCACGGCGCGCGAACAGGGCGTGGATGCGCTGCAGCCTTCCTACGCCGGCCTCTTCGCGCCGCGCGGCACGCCTGCTGCCGTGCTGGACCGCCTGCAGGATGCCTGCCGCCGCGCGATGGACACCGACGCCTTCCGCCGCTTCACCGAGAACTGGGGCGCGGTGCCCAGCTTCCGTCCGCGCGCCGAACTGGCCGCGCTGCTGGCCAGTGAATACGAGGCCGCCGGCCGCACCTTCCGCGAACTGGGTGTGCAGCCGGAATAGGGCTCAGTTCGCCCGCCGCCGCAGCGCCATGTCCACCAGCAGCAGCAGCAGCGTGAACACGACCAGCAGCACCGCCACCGCGGCCATGGCGGGGTCGAGGTTCTCGTTGATTCCGTCCCAGATGCGGCGCGGCAGGGTGAACACGTCGCGCGAGGCGATGAACAGCACCATCACCAGCTCATCCCAGGAATGGATGAAGGCGAAGATGGCGCCCGAGAAGATGCCCGGCGCGATCCGCGGCAGGATCACCCAGCGCAAGGTCTGCATCAGCGACGCGCCCATGCCCCGCGCCGCCTGCTCCAGCCGCGGGTCGAAGGAGGCGAGCGCGGTGGAAACGGTGATGACCACATAGGGAATCCCCGTCACCCCATGCGCGATGACGACGCCGAGGAAGCGGTCCAGCAGGTCCAGCGGCCCGAAATACCGATACAGCCCGATGGCATAGACGATGGACGGGATGATCAGCGGCAGCAGCATCAGCAGCCGCACCAGGTCCGTCGCCCGCCGTGAAATCCGCCAGCAGCCGATGGCACACAGCGTGCCCGCCACCACCGACAGCGCCGTCGCGGCGACCGCGATGGTGAAGGATTGCCAGATGGACCCCAGCCATTCCGGCGAGGTCAGCACTGTCTGGAAATGCTGCAGGCTCAGCCCGTCCTTGGGCAGCGAGAGGAAGCGCTGGTCGGTCAGCGCCACCGGCACGATGATGAGGATGGGCAGCACGAGATACAGCGCCGTGATCCAGGCCAGACCGCGCCCGATGGGCCCCGCGCCATGGGTGCCGTGCATCGTTCAGCCCCCTCCCGCGCCGAACATGCGCCGCAGGTCCACGACGCGGGAGAAAACCAGCAGCGTGGCGAGGATGGCCAGCACCAGCATGGTCGCCATCATGGTGCCGAGCCCCCAGCGGATGAGGTCCAGGATCTGCAGGCTGATCCATTCCGCCACCATCAGCGTGCGGCCGCCACCCAATATGGCCGGTGTGATGTAGAAGCCGAGCGAGAAGATGAACACCAGCACGCCGGCCGCGATGACACCCGGCATGGACAGCGGCAGGAACACCTGGCGGAACACCTGCGCGCGCGAGGCGCCGAGCCCGCGTGCCGCCGCCAGCAGCCGCATGTCGATCTCGCGCATCGAGGCCAGCATGGGCAGCACGGCGAAGGGCACCATGTAGTGCACCATGCCGACGAGGATGCCGAACTCGTTCCATACCAGGGCCAGCGGCTCGGCGATGATGCCCACTTCCATCAGCGTGTTGTTCACCAGGCCCTGGCGGCGCAGCAGCGTGACCCAGGCGAAGGCCCGCACGAGGACGGAAATCCACAGCGGCACCAGCACCGCCAGGACCCAGAACCCCCGCGCCCGCGGCGAGGCCAGCGTGATGGCATAGGCGATGGCATAGCCCAGCAGCAGCGCGAAAGCCGTGGTGATGAGGCAGATGCGCAGCGTGGTCATGATGACGCGCTGCACGCCCTCTGAGGTGAACAGCCGTTCGTAGTTGCCCAGGCCCGGCTCGGGTTCGGAGACGCTGATGGCCAGCACCTGCACGATGGGCGCGACATAGAAGGCCAGCACCAGCAGCAGCGCCGGCAGGATCAGCATCCACCATCCGAAGCCGGCGCGGCCGGAGGCGTTCATGCTGCGTCCTCCTCCACCGGCACCGCCGCGTCGGCGGCCCAGCCGAGGCGCACTGGCAGGCCCTCGGCCGGCGCGACGGCCGACTGCCAGGCCGGCAGCACGGCGCGGATCTCGCCCAGATGCACGGTCTGCACCACCAGCGAAAAGCCGGCGCCGAGATAGGACCAGGCGCGGATCACGCCCTCCACCACGTTCTCGGCCTGCTCATGTTCGCCCAGCACCGCGATCTTCTCGGGGCGCAGCGAGAGCAGGGCGCGCCCGCCGTCGCGCGGCAGGGCCACCGGGCCGTTGAAGCGCACATGGATGCCGGCGCCGCCCGCCTCGAGGCGCATGCCCTGCGCGTCCGGCCCGTGGGCCACACCTTGCAGGAAGTTCGACTTGCCCAGGAAATCCGCCACGAAGCGGGTGCGCGGGCGTTCGTACAGCTCGCCCGGTCCGCCCAGCTGGATCAGCTTGCCGTGGTTGAGGATGGCGATGCGGTCCGACAGGGACAGCGCCTCCTCCTGGTCATGCGTCACGTTCACGAAGGTGCGGCCGATGCGCCGGTGCAGCGCCTTCAGCTCCTCCTGGAGTTCGGCGCGCAGCTTCTTGTCCAGTGCGGAGAGCGGTTCGTCCAGCAGCAGCAAAGCGGGTTCGAAGACCAGCGCGCGGGCGAGCGCCACGCGCTGCTGTTGCCCGCCGGAAAGCTGTTTGGGCAGCCGGTCGGCGAAGGCGGAAAGTTGCACCAGGTCCAGCGCCGCGCGCACCTTGCCGTCGCGATCGGCGCGCGACTGCCCGCGCACGCGCAGTGGGAAGGCCACGTTGTCCGCCACGCTCATGTGCGGGAACAGCGCATAGCCCTGGAACACCATCCCGAAGTCGCGCTTCTCCGGCGGCAGGGGGGTGATGTCGCGGCCGTCCAGCAGCACATGGCCGTCGCTCGGTTCCACGAAGCCCGCGATGGCCATGAGGATGGTGGTCTTGCCCGAGCCGCTCGGCCCCAGCAGCGTCAGGAACTGCCCCTGCCCGACCTCCAGCGACACATCATCCACCGCGGTGAAGTCGCCATAACGCTTGGTCAGCCGACGCAGCGACAGCGCGTGGCCGGCGGCGGCACTCATGCCTTGTAGCCCGGCTGTTCGCGGTCAAGCTTGCGGCGCAGCGCCTGCCAGGGGAGCCAGCCCTTGGTGGGGCCATGGCCGAACTGGTCGCGCGTGCGCTCCACCACCTCGGGCGGCGGCATGGTCAGCGCCTTGCCGCCCGATTGCGCGGCCAGTTGGATGCGGCAGGACTGCTCCAGGTAGTACATGTAGTAGAAGGCCTCGGCGACGGTGCGGCCCACGGTCAGCAGGCCGTGGTTGCGCAGGATCATGCAATGCTGGTCGCCCAGGTCGCGCACCAGGCGTTGGCGCTCCGAGAGGTTGTCATCGGCCGCGATGCCCTCGTAGTCGTGCACGGCGACGCGGCCGGCGAACTCGATGCTGATCTGGTTCACCGGCAGCAGCCCCTGTTCCTGGGCCGCCACGGCCATGCCGGCGATGGTGTGGGTGTGCATCACGCACATCGCGTCCTCGCGCCCGGCATGCACGGCGGAATGGATGACGAAGCCCGCCGGGTTCACCGGCCAGGCGGTCTCCTGCACCGGCTCACCCTCCGCATCCACCGCGACGAGGGAGGAGGCCGTGATCTCCTCGAACAGCAGGCCGTAGGGGTTCACCAGGAAGCGATGCCCCTCGCCCGGCAGGCGGGCGGAGAGATGGGTGAACACCAGGTCCGTCATGCCGAAATGCGCGATGAGGCGATAGGCGGCGGCGAGGTCCTCGCGCACCTCGCGCTCGGTCGGCACGTGGTGGGGGTCGGGCCGGACGGGGGGCGGGGGGAGGGACATCAATAGCCTCGCGTGGGGTCGTAGAGATGGGGAAGCGTCTCGCCACGCTCGAGTGCGGCGATGGCGCGGGCCACGTAGCGCGCGCGCTCGGCGCGGCTGGGCAGGCTCGCCACATGCGGCGTGACGATCACGGCGGGGTGCGCCCAGGCGGGGCTTTCGGGCGGCAGGGGCTCGGGCGCGAAGACGTCCAGCACCGCCCCGGACAGCTGCCCGATGTCGAGTGCGGCCAGGATGTCCGGCAGCACCTGCTGCGCGCCGCGGCCCACCTGCACCAGGCCCGCGCCGCGCGGCAACCGCGCCAGCAGCGGCGCGGCGATGATCCCCTGGGTTTCCGCCGTGGCGGGCAGCAGGCAGACCAGCACGTCGCAGCCGGAGAGGAATGCGTCGCGCTCCGCCTCGCCGGCGAAGGACTCGACGCCCGGCAGCGACCGGCGCGTGCGCGACCAGCCGCGCACCGGGATGCCCATGGCGCGCAGCATCTCGGCCGAACGCTGGCCCATGGCGCCGAGGCCCATGATGCCCACGGTCCGTTGCGCGGCGGCGAAGGGTGGGTCCACCGCCGCCCATTCGGCGCGCGCCTGGGCCAGCGCCATGCGCCGGGCCTCCTTCGCCAGCGAGAGCACGGCCCACACCACGAACTCGCCCATGCGCTGCGTGGCCTCGTCGGGCACGCAGCGCACGAGGGGCACGCCGACGGGCAGCGTGGGGTCGCTCACGATGTGGTCCACGCCCGCGCCGGAGCCGAAGATGGCGCGCAGCTTCGGCATGGCGGCGAGCCGCCCGGGCTCGGGGTCCCAGACCAGGGCGTAGTCCACCATGTCCGGTGGCACGTCGTTCCAGTCGCGCACGTCGAGGTGTGGTGCCACCTCGGCGAAGCCGCGACGCCACTCCAGGACGGCCTCGGGGCCGCCCGACTTCACCACCAGGATCATGCGCGCGGCGCCAGCGTCAGCCGGTCACCATGTCGATGTAGTCGGCGTTGATGCGCGCGTAGTTCTCGCCCCACCAGCGGCCGTTCTGCGCCACCTGCACGGCGGCGTTGGCGGGTTCGGTCGGGTTGAAGCGCTTGAACTCCTCGGGGACCATGGCGGCGGCGCGCGGGTTGGTCGGGCCGTTGCCGAGGAACTTCAGCAGCTCCACCTGCTGCTCCGCACCCGCCAGCATCGAGGCCAGCAGGCGCTGCGCCGCGGCACCCGCCGGATTGCCGCGCGGGCTGACGAAGATGCCGGGCTGGAGGATGCCCTGGTTCCAGATGAACTTGAACCGGCCGTTGCTCTCCTGCTCCAGCACCTTGGCGCGCGTGTGCCAGATCTGGCCCATCACCGCCTCGCCGGTGCGGATGAATTGTTCCGACTCGGCGCCGGAGGTCCAGAAGACCAGGTTGCGGCGGATTTCCCGCACGCGGGCGAGCGAGGCGCGCACGTCCAGCGGGTAAAGCTCCGCCAGCGGCTTGCCGAGCGACATCTGCGCCGCATCCAGCGCGCCCGCCGCGTCGCGCCGCAGCAGGCGGGTGCCGGGGAAGCGGCGGAGGTCCCAGAAATCCGCCCAGCTTGTCGGCGGGGTGGAGAACTTCGTGCTGTCATAGATCAGCACGTTGCTGAAGGAATACGGCGCCGCGCCGTGTTCGAGCGCGAAGGTCGGCCCGATCACGTTCTCGCGGTTCACCACGTTGTAGTCCACCGCGTTGAGCAGGTTCATGCCGCCCAGCAGGAAGGACGAGGTGGCGGAACTGTCGCACAAATCCCACGTCACGCGCCCGCTTTCCACCATGGAGCGGATGCGTCCCGCGGATGGCCCGGTGCTGTCCTGCACCACGCGGAAGCCCGGATTGGCGGCCACGAAGGGGTCGCCGTAATGGCGGCCGAAGGCCTGATTGGCGATGCCGCCCCAGTTCACCATCACGATGTTCTGCGGCGCCTGCGCGGCGGCCTGCTGCGCGGCGGCGGCACCGACGCCGAGCGCGGACAGCCCCGCCAGCAGCGTGCGGCGGTCCACCTCGCCGCGATGGAATTTCGCCAGCGCCAGTTCGACGCAATCCTGCTGGAAGCTCTGCATCCGTCTCTCCTGCCATGGTCCCTCGGGGTCGCGGCGATGGCTCTCGCACGGCGCACCCATCCGGACGCAACTCGATGGTTGCCGCGGCGCCAGCGTCATTCTCCCGGAGCGGATCACACCACGGGAAGCCCCCGGCTGCAATCATGGTGACGCGCCGGCGGTTGGCGCTAGGCTCGGCGTGCATCGCCCGGAGACGTCCATGAACGCCGATTTCGTCCTGCTCAACGCCCACATCGCCAGCATGGGGGAGGCGGGCGACGTCACGGGCGGGCTGGCGGCGCTGGGTGGGCGAATCGTGGCGATGGGCGAGGACTTCGCCATGCGCCAGCACATCGGCCCCGCAACCCGCGTGCTGGATGCGGGCGGCGCGCGCGTCATCCCTGGCATCGTGGACAGCCACGCCCACCCCGACGCCTACGCCGTTCGCCTGAAGGGCTGGACGCTGGTCTCGCCCGACCGCGTGGGGGACCGTGCCACGCTGCTCGCCACCATCGATCGCGTCTGCGCCGCACTTCCCCCCGGCCGCTGGGGCGCCTTCTACCGGCTGAACGAGCGTGCGTCCGGCGGCTATCCCACGCGCGAGGAACTGGATGTGGCCGGCGCCGGCCGCTCCGTCTTCATCCTCCGCACCGACGGACATATCGGCCTGGCCAACCGCGCCGCCTTCGCCGCCTGCGGCCTGCCGGAAGACGTGGCCGACCCGCCCTTCGGCGCCTATGACCGCGACCCCGCGACCGGCGCGCTGACCGGCCTGGTGCGCGAGACGGCCGCCCATGTCTTCCTCGACGCCATCCACGCCACCGACACCGAGGCCGACATCATGGACGGCATGGAGATGGTGCAGGACCAGTGCCTGGCGCACGGCATCACCTCGGTGGCCAATTCGCTGACCCCCACCAAGGCCATCCGCGCCTACCAGGCGATGCGGCGCGAAGGGCGGTGGCGCATGCGCATGGGCATCATCGCCAGCGGCCGCGACGTGCCGCTGATCCCGCATCTGATCGGCGCCGGCATCCGTTCCGGCTTCGGCGATGAGTGGCTGCGGATGATCGGCGTGGAGTGGTGCCCGGATTGTTCCACCTCCGGCCGCACCGCCGCCTATTGGGATCCCTATGTGGGCACGCCCGTGCCTGGCGAACCCGTGCCCAACACCGGCATGCTGCTCTACGAGAAGGACGACCTGACCGAACGCGCCACCGCCGCGCACAAGGCCGGTTTGCAGGTAATGATCGAGGGCGTGGGCGACCGCGGGATAGACTTCGCGCTGGACGTGATGGAGGCGGCGCTGGCCGCGCATCCGGTGCAGGACCACCGGATGCGCGTGGAACACTGCTGCTTCGTCACGCCGGCCATCCTGGCGCGCCTCAAGCGCGGCGGCTTCGTGGATTCGAGTGCCACCGGCTTCATGGATGAACTCGGTGAGGCCTATGTGGCCAATCGCGGCCAGGACGCCATGCGCCACATGTGGCCGCACCGCAGCCTGATCGCGGCGGGCGTTCCGGCGCCGGGCCATTCCGACTTCGCCGTCTGCCGCGTGAACCCCTTCACCGCGCTGGGGGCGATGGTGACGCGGCGCAGCCAGACGGGGGCGGACCTCGACGCCCAAGAGGCCATCACCCCGCGCGAGGCGCTGGCCGCCTACACCACGCTGGGCGCCTGGGCGCAGCGCGAGGAGGATGACAAGGGCAGCCTGGAGGTGGGCAAGCTGGCCGACCTCGCGGTGCTGGACACCGACATCCTCGACTGCGATCCCACTTCCATTCGCGACACGCGCGTGACCTCGACGGTGGTGGGCGGCGTGGTGCGGCACGGGGGGTGACGGGTGGCGGCCCGTGCCCCATAGTCAAACCCAACAACGCCAGACCAACGCACGGCCCGTCCCACGCCCAGGAGGCCGCTTGCCCATCGTCCCGCCGCCCTCGCCCGGCTGCCCCCCGCTTCGCCGCAAGGTCTGGCCATGACCACGCGCCGGATGCACCTGCTGGCCTATCTCAAGACCGGACCCACGGCGAACCATCCCGGTGCCTGGCGCCACCCGGAAGCGGCCCTCGACGACATCTTCGCGCCCGAGCGCTACGAGCACATCGCCCGCGTGCTGGAAGCGGCCCGTTTCGACGCCTGCTTCTACGCCGACACCTTCGGCCTGCAGGACATCCATGGCGGCAATTTCGACGCCACGCTGCGCCATGGCGGGCAGATCAGCTACCTGGACCCCATGATGGTGCTGCCGATCATGGCGCGCGTCACGCGGCATCTGGGGCTGGGCGCCACGCTCTCCACCAGCTTCGCGCACCCCTATGGCCTGGCGCGCAGCCTGGCCTCGCTCGACCACATCAGCGGCGGGCGGGCGGCGTGGAACATCGTGACCTCCGCCACCGACCTGGAGGCGCGCAATTTCGGCCTGGACGGCATCCCGCCCAAGGGCGAGCGCTACGACCGCGCCGACGAGGCGCTGGAGGCCTGCTGCGCCCTGTGGGAGGGCTGGGACGCCGATGCGCTGGTGAAGGACCGGGAAGCGGGCGTCTTCGTGGACCCGGCGCGCGTGCGCTATGCGAATTACGAAGGCCGCTTCGTGCGGACGCGCGGGCCGCTGTCCATCCCACGCAGCCCGCAGGGTCGGCCGGTCTTCCTCCAGGCCGGCAGCTCCGACCGCGGCCGCGAATTCGCCGCGCGCTGGGCCGAGATCATCTTCTGCACCCCGCACAGCCGCGCGGACGCCATCGCCTTCCGCCAGGACATGCACGCGCGCCTCATCGCCGCCGGCCGCGCGCCTGGGGATTGCAAGATCCTGCCCAGCTTCGCCGTGGCCCTGGGCGAGACGGACGCCATCGCGCGGGAGCGGCACGACCATCTGCAATCCCTGATCGCGCCCGACGCACAAATGAT
>JBHYDO010000082.1:0-4207 GCA_051860645.1 Roseococcus sp. | reverse complement strand
ATGATGCTGAACTCGGCCCTCATCGGCGTGGACCTCTCGCGCCACCGCACCGCGGAGGCGGTGGCCGCAGCCCAGGGAAACCAGGGCATCGCCGGCTCCACCGACCGCGTGCTGCAGCAGGCGCGCGCCGAGGGGCTGGGCTTCGCCGAGGCGGCCGCCAAGCCGCGCGGCCTGCTGGTCGGCAGCGGCGCCACGGTGGCCGACACGCTGGAGGATTGGTTCAGGGCCGGCGCCTGCGATGGGTTCATCATCTGGCCCACCGTCTTCCCGCGCATGTTCGAGGACTTCGCCCGCCTGGTCGTGCCCGAATTGCAACGCCGCAACCTGTTCCGCCGCGACTATGCCGGCGCCACCCTGCGCCAGAACCTCGCTTCCCCATGAAAGGCCGCCTCGCATGACACGTCCCTTCCATCTCGGCTGGTTCCTCCAGGGCTCCTCGGTGCAGGCCTGGGGCGAGCCCTGGACCGGCGCGATCGGCCGTGACTGGATGGTGCCCGACCTGTTCTGTGATTTGGGCCGCGCGCTGGAACGCGCCTGCTTCGACTACGTGCTGATCGAGGACAGCTCCTACATCGGCGAGAGCTATGCCGGCTCGCGCGAGATCTACCTGCACCATGGCCTGTCCGTGCCGCGGCAAGACCCGAGCGTGATCGCCACGCTAATGAGCGCGGCGACGAAGCGCATCGGCATCGTCCCCACGCTCTCCACCTTCGCCTATCCGCCCTATCTGCTGGCGCGACTGGTGGCATCGCTCGACCAGGTGTCGTCCGGCCGCATCGGCTGGAACATGGTGACCGGCAGCAGCGATTTTGCGGCGATGAACTACGGCATGGACGCCATGCCCCCGCACGACCTGCGCTACGACATGGCCGACGAGTACATGGAGGCCGTGAACGCGCTGTGGGACAGCTGGGAGCCCGGTGCGCTCCTGGCCGACACGGGCTCGGGGGTGCTGGTGGACCACACGAAGGTCCATGCGCCCAATTTCGAGGGCAAGTGGTTCAAGACGCGTGGCCCGTTGAACTCCGGCCCCTGCGTACAGGGAAGGCCGGTCATCGCGCAGGCCGGCGGCAGTCCGCGCGGCCGGCGCTTCGCCGCACTCCATGCCGACACGGTAGTGGCGCAGGTGAAGGGCGCGGCGGGCATGAAGGCCTATCGCGACGACGTGCGCGCCCATGCCACCGCCCAGGGCCGCAACCCGGACGATGTGAAGATCCTGTTCCTGGTCACGCCCACGCTCGGCGAGACGATGGAGGAGGCGCAGTTGCGCCTCGCCCAGCGCCGCGCGCGCGTGGCCGCGCAGATCCCGCAGCTGCTGGCCTTCTTCGGCAAGATCACCAACATCGATTTCGGCAAGATGGATCTCGACACGCCGGTGGACCAGATGGAGCTGCACACCAACGGCCACCAGCAATCCCTCGACGAGTTCAAGCGCTTTGCCGGCAAGCGCAGCCTGCGCGAGGCGATGCTGGCCTATCGCGGCAACCCCGGTTCGGTGGAGCTGGTCGGCACGCCCGATGCGGTGGCGTCGCAGATGGCCGACGCCATGCAGGAGGCGGGCGGCGACGGTTTCCTGCTGTCCATGAGCGATGTCAGCCGCCGCACCGTGGCAGAGGTGGCGGACGGGCTGGTGCCAGCCCTGCAGGCGCGCGGCCTGGTGCGCCGCGCCTACGCGCATGAACACTTCCGCGACAATCTGCGGGAGTTCTGAACCGCGCGCCTCCTCGCCGGTTGTCGCCGCCAGGGAGCCCGCCCTGCCCGCCAAGTCTAGGCAGCGGCAGAAGGCCGCCGGTGCCGCACTGGCGGCCAAGCGCGGCGACGTGCCGAAGTCGCGTCTCAAAGGCGCCTCGAAATCCATGGCGGAGGCCATGGACGTGAGGGGGTTGCGCGACATGGCCGAGGCCAGGCGCTCCGAACTGCTCCGGCACGACAGCAAGGCGCGCGACGGCAAGGTCTGACCGCAACGCGCGCGCCGGGCGGGCGTTCCTGTGGTTCCCCAAGGCACAGGAGACGACCATGTCCAGCACCACCGCCCTTCGCGAGAAACGCATCCAGGAACAGGCTCACGCGCTTTGGGTGACGGCGGGGTCGCCCGCGGGCGGACCGAAGGCCTTCGTGGACGAGGCCCGGCTGCAGATCGCCGCCGATGAAACCGCGGTGGATGAGACCGTCGAGGACAGCTTCCCCGCCAGCGACCCCCCGTCCAACACGGGCATCACCGGGCCGGAGAAGGCCTGAAGGAAGCGCTTCTCCCCCGCCGCCTCGCCATGCTTGGCTGCATGGCACGGGCGGGGAGGGGAGCATGCTGCTGCAAGGCAAGGTCGCGCTGGTCACGGGCGGTGCCTCCGGCATCGGCCGTGCCACGGCGTTGCGCATGGCGGAGGAAGGTGCGCGGGTGCTGGTGGCCGATCGTGATGGCGCCGGCGTCGCGCGCGTGGCGGAAACCATCCTCCAGGCCGGCGGCGAAGGCCGTGCCATCGCCTGCGACGTGACCACGGATACGGAGGTTGCGGCCATGGTCCAGGCCGCGCTCGATGCCTGGGGCCGGCTGGACTGCGCCTTCAACAACGCCGGTGTCGCCCCCACCGAGGCGCTGCCGCTGGCCGAGATCCCGCCCGAGGAATGGGCGCGCGTGCTGAGCGTGAACCTGACCGGCGTATTCCTCTGCCTGCGCCACGAAATCCCGGCCATGGCGCGGGGCGGTGGCGGGGCCATCGTGAACACTGCCTCGATCGCGGGCCGGATCGCATTGCCGCGGGCGGGCGCCTATGTCGCGGCCAAGCATGCGGTGATCGGCCTGACGCGCAGCGCCGCGCTGGACCATGGCGCCGAGGGCGTGCGCGTCAACGCCATCCTGCCCGGCTATGTGGAGACGCCACTCGCCGCCCGCGGCATCGAGCGGCGGCGCGAGGCCATCCTCGCGCGCATGCCGCTGGGCCGCATCGGCACGGTGGAGGAGATCGCCGATGTGGTGGTGTGGCTGTGCTCCGACCGCGCCCGCTTCGTCACGGGGGAGGCGCTGGCCGCCGACGGCGGGCATACGTCCAATTGACGATCACTCCGCCGCCACCGCCCGCGTGCCGGCGCCCAGCGTGAAACCCGGATAGCCCTCCGCCGCGAGGGCGTCGCAGCGCTCGCGATAGGTGCCCACTCCGCCGACATAGGGCATGAAGAGCTGCGGCTTGCCCGGCACATTGGCGCCCATGTACCAGGAGTTCGCCTGCGGATAGAGCGTGCGGTTCGCCACCTCGTTCACATGCGCGACCCAGGCATCCTGCGCCTCCGGCGTCGGTTCCACGCGCGTGAGGCCGCGCGCCTGCATGTGCGCCAGCAGGCCCGAGACCCAGTCCACATGCTGCTCGATGGACACGATCATGTTGGAGAGCACCGAAGGGCTGCCCGGCCCCGTGATCATGAACATGTTGGGGAAGCCCGCCACCATCAGCCCCAGATGCGCGCGCGGGCCATCGGCCCAGGCTTGCCGCATAGCCAGGCCGCCCGTGCCGCGCAGATCCATGGCGAGGATGGTGCCCGTCATCGCGTCGAAGCCGGTGGCGCAGACCAGGACGTCGAATTGGTGCGTGGCGGATCGGGTGCGGATGCCGATCTCCGTAACCTCCAGAATCGGGTCCTGGCGGAGGTTCAGCAGGCGCACGTTCTCGCGGTTGAAGGTCTCGTAGTAGCGCGTGTCCACGCAGATGCGCTTGGTGCCGATGGGGTGGTTGGTGGGCGCCAGCGCCTCGGCCACCGCGGGGTCGTGCACCAGAGCGCGGATCTTGCGGCGGACGAATTCGGCGGCGGTGTCGTTGGCCGACTTGCTCAGCAGGAGGTCGGAAAAGGCGGCCATGAAGGCGGTGCCGCCGGCCTGCCAGCGGCGTTCGTATTCCGCCTCGCGCTCGGCCTCGCTCACCTCCAGCGCGGATTTGGGGTTGAGTTCGTAGAGGATGCCCGTGCGCATCTTCCGCGCCGCCGCGCGCCGCGCCGCGTAATCCTGCTTCCAGGACTGTTCGTAGGGCTCGTCCATGGGCGCGTTGCGCGAGGGGATGGAGAAGTTGGGCGTGCGCTGGAACACGGTCAACTGCGCCGCCTGCTCCGCGATCACGGGAATGGCCTGGATGGCGGAAGACCCCGTGCCCACCACGCCCACGCGCTGACCCGTGAAATCCACGCCCTCATGCGGCCATTGCCCGGTGTGCAAAACGCGGCC
>JBHYDO010000081.1:0-15665 GCA_051860645.1 Roseococcus sp. | reverse complement strand
CGCAGCACGCGTCGGGCGCCGGGCTTGCCCTGCATCCGATGGTGCCCGGCGCGCGCATGGAGCAGGGCGGCGGGGATGAGCTTGTCGGGCGGCTTCGGGAGGCCCGCGCCGATGCCGCCCTCCTGCTGCACGCGCCGCGGCTGATCCCGCACCACCGCCTGCTGCTGGCGGCTACCGAGCGGGCCGGAATCCCGCTCGCCAGCGAGCTGCGCCTGTTCACCGTGGCGGGCGGCCTGTTCTCCTACGGCGCGGACTGGGTCGAAGTGGAGCGCCGCCGCGCGGGCCTCGTGGCCCGCATCCTGGACGGCGCCTCGCCGGGCGACCTTCCCATCGAGCAGCCGGTGCGCTTCGACCTTGTCGTGAACCAGCGCACCGCGCAGCGCTTCGGTCTGCTGGTGCCGCTGCCGGTGCTGGCCTTCGCCACGGAGATCATCTGATGCACGACGCGCATGATGCGGGTGGCGTGCCATGAGCGTGCTGGTCCTGGTGGTGGATGACGAGCCCGACGTCGAGGCGCTGTTCCGCCAGCAGTTCCGGCGCGACCTGCGCCAGGGCCGCTTCGCCCTGGAATTCGCCGGCTCGGGCCCGCAGGCGCTCGGCCTCATCGCCGCCGCCGGGGAGCGGGACATCATCCTGCTTCTGTCGGACGTGAACATGCCGGGCATGAGCGGCTTCGACCTGCTGGCCCGCGCCCGCGCCCTGTATCCCGGCCTGCCCGTCGTGATGATCACCGCCTATGACGACGACGCGACGCGGCAGCGCGCCGAGATGGGCGGCGCGGAAGGCCTCATCGCCAAGCCGGTCGACTTCGCCCTGCTGCGGGCCGAGATCGAGCGCCGCCTGGCCCGGTGCGGCGCGGCGCCATGAGCCTGGTCCTGGTGGTGGACGACGAGCCGGACCTGGAGGCGCTGATTCTCCAGAAATTTCGCCGCGAAACGCGCGACGGCCGCCTCGCCTTCCGCTTCGCGCACGACGGGGTGGAGGCGCTGGAACGCCTCGCCGAGGCACCGGACACCGCCCTCGTTCTGGCCGACATCAACATGCCGCGCATGGACGGGCTGACGATGCTCGCCCGCCTGCAGGAGATGGCCGATCCGCCCGCCACCGTCATCGTCTCGGCCTATGGCGACATGGCGAATATCCGCACCGCGATGAACCTGGGCGCCTTCGACTTCCTGACCAAGCCGATCGACCTTACCGACCTTGAGACAACGATTACCAAGACGCTGCGCCACGTCGAGCAGCGCCGGGCGGCGGAGGCCCGACGCCTCTCGGCCGAGCGCGCCCATGCCGCGCTTGCCCGCTACTTCTCGCCCAATCTCGCGCGGCAGCTTGCCGACGCGGCACGCGCGCTCGACCTCGGCGGGCAGCGACGGGAGGTGAGCGCGGTGTTCACCGACATCGCCGGCTTCACCGCCCTGGTCGAGATGCTGGAGGCCGCGTCGCTCGCGGCGCTGCTCAACGCCTACTTCGCCGGCATGACCGACATCGTCTTCGCCCATCACGGCACCGTGGCGAAGGTGATGGGCGATGCCATGCTCCTGCTGTTCGGCGCACCGGACGATCAGCCGGACCACGCGGCGCGGGCGGTGGCCTGTGCGCTGGCGCTGGACGCCTTCGCGGAGGCCTTTCGGGGCCGTTGTGCGGATGGCGGCGTGGCACTTGGCGTCACCCGCATCGGCATCCACAGCGGCCCTGCGCTGGTGGGCGATTTCGGCGGAGGCCGGCATTTCGACTACACCGCCTATGGCGAGACCATCAACCTCGCAGCACGGCTGGAGGGCGCGAACAAGCTGCTCGGCACGCGGCTGCTGGCCTCGGCGGCCACGGCGGAGCGGATCGCCGGCTTCCAGGGGCGGCCGGTGGGGGAGTTGCGCCTGCGCGGCGCCCGCCAACCGCTACCCGCCTTCGAGCCCCTGACACCCGATCGCGCCGAAACAGCCACAATGCGTGCCTATACCGAAGCCTTCGCGCGGTTCGGCATGGCGGATGCCGAGGCCGCGCAGGCGATGGCGCGGCTCGCCGCCGCGGGCGACGCGCTCGCTGCCTTTCACGCGCGCCGGATCGGTGCCGGCGGCGCGGGGCGGCTGGTGGACCTCGGATGACGCCCTGGAGCGAGGCGCGCGCCGGGCTGCATGCCGGCATCCTTGCGGCCACGCAGACGTTGACGCATGGGCTGATCGCCTTCGCGGCCCTCGGCGCAGCCGGTGTCGCCTTCGGCATGGCGGCGGGGCTCGCGGCCTCGGCCCTGGCGGGCCTCGCCATGGCGCTGCTCGGCGCCAGCCGACCGCTGATCGGCAATACCACGGCGGCAACCGCGCTGTTGACGGCGGGGCTGCTTTTCGCGGCGGAACCGGCCAGCCTCGGCCACGCCATCCTGCTCGCGATGCTGCTGGCCGGCACAGCGGGCCTGCTGATGCTCGCGCTGGCGGCGACCGGGTTGGCGCGCCTGACGGCGCTGATGCCGAGCCCGGTCACCCAGGGCCTCGGCAACGCCATCGCGCTGCTGGTGATGGTAAGCCAACTGCCCCTGCTGTTCGGCGCCGAGCCGGGTGCAGCGGTGCCCTGGCAGGCGCCGCTGCCGGGCGCGCTGGCAGTGGCTGCGCTGGCACTGGTGCTGATGCTGCGGCCCTTGCCCGGGCTCCCGGCGCCGCTGCTGGCGCTCGGCGCAGCGACTGCACTGCATGTCCTGTTGTCGCAGCTTGGCATCGGAACCGGGCCGGTCGTCGGCGCAACGCCAGACTTCGAGACGCTGGCCGCAGGGATCGATGGGGCACGCGCCGCGGCGGGCGCGCCGCTGCATCTGGAACGCCTGCTGCCGGCGGCGCTGTCGCTCGCTCTGCTCGCCACCATCGAGACCTTGGCCGCGGCCGCGATGCTGCGCGAAGCATCTGGCCGTCGCAGCGACCAGAATGGTGACCTGCGCGGCGCCGCGATCGGGATGCTGGGCGGCGCGGCCAGCGGCGGCATGCCCGCGGGGGGCCTCGCGGTGCCGAGCATGGCCTGCTGGCGGGCGGGCGGGCGCGGCCGCGCAGCGCAGCTTTGGCGGGCGGCGGTGGCGGTCGCGGTGCTGCTGGCGGGCGCCACATTAATCGCCATGCTGCCCTTCGCGGCGCTGTCGGGCGTGTTGTGCGGGGCGGTGGCAAGGCTGTTCCAATTGCCGCCGTCACCCTTCGGCGCTGGACCGGGCCGTTCGCGGCGGCTGGGCGATGGCCTGGTTGTCCTTTCGGTGATGGCGACGGCCCTCGCCTTTGGCCTCGTGGCGGCGGTCGGTGTGGGCGTGCTGCTCGCGGTGTTGATCTTTACCGCTTCCATGGCAGCATCGCCTGTACGCCACGCGTTGCGCAACCCGGTCGGACGCTCGCGCATCCGTCGCCCGGCGGCGCAGGAGAGGGCGCTGCGGCGCGCCGGCGAAGCGATTGCGCTGATCGAGTTGGAAGGCCCGATCTTCTTCGGCAGCGCCGAGCGCGTGCTGCAGCGCGCCGAGGCGGAGGTCGCCGCCGGTGCCACGGTGCTGATCCTTGACCTTACGCGCGCCACACGGATGGACCTGTCAGGAGGCCGGCGGCTGATCGAGGCTTGCCGCCTCCTGCCAGGGCGTGTCCTGCTGGCGCCGCTGCATCAAAGCAGCCGGGCGACGACCGAGCTGGCAGTGCTCGGCCTCGCCAGCCAGTTGCCGAAGGGCTGCGCTTTCGCCGATCTTCCGGCGGCGGTGGAGGCGGCCGAGGCACTCGTCCTGGCGGAACTGGCTGCGGAGCCGTTGGAAGGTCCGCACGCGCCTCATGCGGCGCTGGAGGCGCTTGGCATTCCAGCATCAGCGGTCGGGCCGGTGCTTGCGATCTGCGCAGAGGCACATTTTGATCCCGGCATGCCGATTCTGCGTCGCGGGACGCCTGCGGACGCCGCCTATCTGTTGTTGTCCGGCGAAGTGCTGATCAGCCTGCCGGGCGATGAAGGCCGACCGGCAACGCGGCTTGCGGTGCTCGCGCCCGGCGTGCTGTTCGGCGAGTCGGCGCTGCTCGGTCAGATGCAGCGCAGCGCGGACGCCACTGCGCGGGGCGAAGTGCGCTGCCTGCGCCTGGACGCCGCCGCCGCGGAGCGGCTGCGCATAGAGGCACCCGGCATTGCCTGGCATCTCATGGCGATGGTTGCGCGCCAGCTCGCGGTGCAGGTGCGCGCGGCGAATGCCACGATAGATCGGCTCGAGGCGTGAGGGCCTCGCCGCCGGGCTTCGCCGACCTGCTGCGTCGGCTTCCCATCTGCGATGTGGCGAAGCGATCCCTGCGGCGGCGACTGGCGCAGCCCCGACGTCACTATCACGGTGCGGCCCATGTCGCGCTGCTGTGGCGGCGGCACCGTCAGCTCGCCAAAGGGAGCGTTCTGGTGTGGCCCCGCTGGGACCGGCTGATCGCTTGCGCCATCGCCTTCCACGATGCCGTCCATGATCCCCGGCGGCCAAACAACGAGGCGATGTCCGCGGCGCTCTGGCGGCGGTCGGCGGCGCGCCTCTCCCTGCCGGATCGCCGTTGGGTGGAACGCACCATCCTGGCGACCGCGGACCACCTGGCGTCCGATGCGGCCCCACCTCGCCGAGGGCCGGCTCGGCTGGCCAGGGCATGGATGCTGGACCTTGACCTCACGCCGCTGGCCGAGAGGAACGCCGAGTTCAACGCGAACACACGGCGCTTGCGCCGGGAGTTCGCGCATCTGTCGACGGCCGAGTGGGATGCCGAACGGCTCGCCTTCCTTCGTCGGATGGCGGCCGCGCCTTGTGTTTTCCGGACGCGCAAGGCCGTCGCTCGCTGCGCTGGCCGCGCACGCGCCAACCTCACGCGATCGCTGCGTGGAGGCTGAAAGGCTGCGGCCCGGTCGCCGCATGCTGCGCGCATACGGGAGGGGTCAATCCTTGAGTCTTGATGAGCTTTGGGCCGGCGCGGCGACGTCGCCGTGATACAGCGCATCTCCTGAGCCATCCTGATGTACCGTCATGTGTGCGCATTCTTGTCAGCCATCGCCAGCACAAGACGCGCCTGCCCTTCGTCATCGGGCAGAGTCGCAGCGCCAGCCGTATCATCCGGCAGGACCTTTGGGTCAGCCTGGACAGGGTGGCGATGCCGGTCCCGGCGACGTTGTTCGGGCGGCAACTCGGCGCGGCCGTGCTCTTCCATGAGGGCTCGAGTTTGCTGGTCGTGGCGAACGCCCTGCGCCTCCTGGCCTATCGCGATCCGACCGAGGGGTGAGGCCGCCATGTGTGAGCTCTTCGCGCTACCGGGCAACATCGTGACGACCACCGGTCTCCCGATGGGGCGCCGGAGGCGGCGGGTGACAGCGCGTCGGCCCACTTCATCGGTGAGCCGCCGATCCGAAGCCACCTGGTCATTTCGCATCACCGCTCTGCAGGGGCAGCCGCCTCTTCGTCCAACAATGGTGGCGCGCGCAGCACGAGCAGCGCGAAGGTGGCGGCGAGGGCGAGCGTCGTCGTCACCAGCAGAACTGCCGCAGCACCGGCAATGTCCAGGCTGAGCCCGACGATGAGCGGGGCAGCCGCCACGGCGATGTTGGATGGACCCGCGATCAGACCCTGCCGGCGGCCGTATCCCTTGGGACCGAACAGCGCGAGCGGCAGCGCGCCGCGACTGATCGACAACAGGCCAGAGCCGCCGCCATGCAACCCGGCGAAGACCGGGGCTGCCACGGGCCCGCCGACCAGCAGCGCCGCCGCCGCGGCCGGATGGGCCATGGTGGCAATGCGGGCCGCCACCAGCGGATGCAGCCGTCGCATCAGCCCGAACTCGGCCACCCGCGCCGCCACCTGCGCCGGCCCCAGCAGCGCCGCCGCGGCAACGGCCGCGACCGGTGTGGCGCCGGCTGCCATCAACAGCCCGGGCAGATGCGTGCCGATCCCCGAATTCACCACGCCCTGCGCGGCAAAGACGAAGGCGAGCAGCATGATGGCGCGGCGTGGGCGGTCGCCATCGGCCGCGCTGGTGGCTGGCGCCGCGATGGGCGGGCGTGACGGCGGCAGGCTGGCATAGGCCACAAGCCCGACCAGCACATGCAGGGCGGCCCAGGTGAGGCAGGCCTCGCGCCAGCCCCAGCTTTCGTTGATCCAGGCGGTGATGGGCCAGCCGATGGTGCTGGCAAAGCCCGCGATCAGCGTGATGCCGGTGATCGGGCCGCGCGCGCCGCGCCCGAACAGCCCGGCCAGGGCGGAGAACGCGACATCGTACAGGCCGCAGGCCATGCCGACGCCGATCACCACCCAGGCTGCCGCGAGGCCCGCGACGCCGCTGGCCTGGGACAGCAGCAGTAACCCCGCTGCGAACAGCACCGACGAGGCAATCAGGAGGGGCCGGCCCCCCCGCGCGTCCACCATGCGCCCCACGATCGGCGCCAACGCGCCGGCGATCAGGAGCGCGCCGGAAAGGCCCGCGAAGATCGCCCAGGTTGGCAGGCCAAGCTCCTGCGCCATCGGCACCGCGAGAATGGCCGGGAGGTAGTAGGTGGAGGCATAGCCAAGGGTCTGGCCGATACCGAGCGCCAGCACCACGCGGCGCACCGGCGGTGCGCCCTGAACAGCGGTCATGTGATCAGGCCAGTGCCACGCCCGCAGGAACGCCGCAGCAGGGCGCGGGCGCCGGCTGGGGTGGGCAGCAGGCGCTCGGCGAAGCGGCGGGCCCACAGCAAGCCGATGCGGCCGTGCGGGCGGTCGCGCAGACGCCGGTTTCCGGCAGGACCAGTTCCACGCGGTGCGCGGCCTCGACATCGCCGGCGAGGAAGGCCGCGATGGAGCGCACCTGCTCGTGGCCGGTGGCAAGCAGGAAGGTCGGCGCGCGCCCGTAGCTCTTCATGCCGGCGATGTAGAAGCCGCTCTCGGGGTGACGCAGCTCGGCCTCGCCATGCGGGCGGACCGTGCCACAGGAATGCAGGTTCGGGTCGATCAGCGGTGCCAGCGCCGGCGTGGCCTCCACCACGGGGTCGAGGGCAAGCCGCACCTCGTGCAGGAAGGAGAGGTCGGGGCGAAAGCCCGTCGCGACGATCATGCGATCGGCACGCAAGGTGGTGATTTGCACATCCTGCCGGCCGGTCACGGCAAGCGCGCCGCCCTGCTCCGCGATGCGGTCGATCAGGAAGGGCGCGAAGGCAGTGACGGCGCCCGACTCCACCAGCGCCCGGGCACGCGCCCCAAGCTCCCCGCGCTGGGCCAGCCCGTCCTTTCCGCCGCCGCCGAAGCTCACACCGGCCAGTGGCCGCCGGAACGCCCAGAGGATGCGCGTGCCCGGCGCCGCCTTCGCCAATTCGGCCAGGTCGAGCACCGCGTTCATCGCCGAGTGACCGGCGCCGACCACCAGCGTGGTCATGCCGGCGTGGTCGGGACGTGCCGCGCCGAGCACGTCGGGAATGGCATAGGCGATGTGCGCGGCGTGCCTCGCCTCACCCAGCGCGGGCAGGCCGTGGCTGCCTGCGGGGTTCGGTGCATGCCAGGTGCCGGTGCAGTCGATGACCGCGCGCGCCTCGATGGCCTGGACACCGCAGCACGTCTCGACATGCAGGATGAAGGACGCGGCATCGCGCGCGCCATCGCGCAGGCGGCCGCAGTCCCGGCGCGCCACGCCCACGACCTTCGCCCCGGTTCGGAGGCGGGGCCGCAGCGCCGCCGTGGCGGCGAGCGGGGCCAGGTAGCCCGCCACGAGTTCGGCGCCCGTCGGGAAGTGCTCCGGGTCGGGCGATGACCAGCCTTCGGCCTCGAGCAGAGCCCGGGCCGCAGCATCGGTGTTGAACCCCCAGGGCGAGAACATGCGGACATGGCCCCAGGCACGGACGGCGTGCCCGACCTCCTGCCCGGCCTCGAGCACCAATGGCTCGAGACCACGGGCGAGAAGCTGTGCGGCGGCAGCAAGGCCGACGGGGCCCGCGCCGATCACGACAACGGGGAGCGAGGCGAGACTCATGGACGCAATCCCTGATGCATCGAAGGGCAATGTATGATCGCAAGACAAAGGATGCCGAGGCTCATTCTCAGCACGCATTGCTGGAGGTGGGCGTGGCGCGGACGCGATCCGCGGCGGCGAAGGCGCGACCCGTGTCCTGCAAGGCCACGGTGGCCTCCATCCACGCATCGAGGGCGACACGGAAGGCGGCGCGGCCATCATCGGTCAGCGCATAGACGCGACGCTGGCGGCCGCCGACGACCTCCTCGGTCGCGGTGACGAAGCCGCCTGTCTCGAACTCCCGCAACACCGGGTAGATGGTGCCCTCCGTCGGCGAGCAGCAGCCATTGGTCGTGCGTTCGACCAAGCGGGCCAGATCGTAGCCGTGCATCGGCCCGTCATGCAGGACCCGGAGGATGAAGAACTTGCTCAGGCCCATCTTGATGGTGCCGGCCCAGTAGGCGCGGGAGGCGTAGTCCACGCGCGGTACGTGGGTGCGGCGGGCGATGGTCATGGGGTGAGACTGTACCTTGATGTCCAATGCATCAATCCCCGAGCGCGGTCTTTATCCACCTTCTCGGGCATCGGCGCAAAATGCAGTTCTCACCGACCGGGCCGTTCGGCGTGATGGCTGCCGCCAGCACTTGCACCGCCATGCCCGGTGCCGTGGTCCGCGCTCGCGTGGCTGCGCATGCGCGCCGCCGGCAATCCGCACGTCGCCGCCATCGATCAGCGCTGGACGGGGATCGCGGCGGAGCTCGGCCTGACCCGGGAAGCCGTCTACAGGGCGCTCGCGGTGCTCGCGCGGGACGGCAGGATCCTTCGAGGCGGAAGCGCGGTCACCTTGCGGAAGTAGGGTGACCCGTCGCGCCGTGCCGCGGGACGGCCCGACCCACGCTCATCGCGACCGGGCATGCGCCCGTCCGATGCTCTCACCGGATGGGGATCGCCCCAGCCCCGGCGGCCTCCAATGTCGCGCTGCGCGCGATGACGCCGTGGTTGGCAAGCATGTAGGCGACAACCGCCCATTTCTGCTCATCCGTCATCCGGTCCGGGTCATCGAAGGGCATCATCATCTGGTTGTATTCAAACAGGCCCATCGCGGTCTCGAACTTGCCGATCTGCGTCCGCCCCCCCAGATCGGTGTCTGGAAGCCGGCACCGCGCCGGCCGTCCTCGCCGTGACAGGCGGCGCAGTTTTCCGCATAGAGCCGCTGGCCTTCGGCGACCTGCGGCGACATGGCCGGTTGGCCCGTCGCCGTCGTGGCCGCAAGCGCGAGCCCCGCCAGCACGGGCGCCACCAACATCATGGAACGCATGTTGAACCTCTGTGTCTTGCATTCGTCGGAGCGGGGTGCCGCAGGCGGTGCGGCCTGCGGCAGGGCGCGTCAGGCGACCTCGACGCGGAACTTCGGGATGGCCCAGTTCGCCATGCCGAGGGTGTTGAGCGGGATGCTCTCGGGCTGCGCGGTGCCCGCATTGTCGGTCGTGCGCGTCTCGATGACGTGCTGGCCGGAGGTGGCGTCCCAGGGCAGCGAGAAGCGCACCCAGGTGTATTTGCCCAGGTTGGGCTGCCGGATCTCGGCGCGCTGCCAGGCACCGCCATCCACCCGCACCTCCACCTGGCGCACGCCGTGCTGCGGCGCCCAGGCATATCCCGTCAGCTCCTGCCGGCCGGCCGAAAGCCGCGGCAACTGGCCGCGCTGCAGGGGATAGTTCGCCGGCACCGAGGGCGACTTTTCCAGCACGAGCGGCACCGTGATGAAGGATTTGGGCGGCATCCAGGTGACCATCGGTCCCTGGATGTCGTCCGGCCCGACGCCGATGAACTCATCCTCCGTCGCGCTGAATTCCGGCCGCTGGTGGGCGGGGCCGATGAACACCTCGCCGCGCGTGTTGAGCCGGCACCAGACCCGCTTGTCGGTGACCCGGATCTCGGTGAGCCACTTGATGGAGGCGGTGCCGCCCCAGCCGGGCACGACCATGCGCACCGGCGCGCCGTGATCGGGGATCAGCGGGTTGCCGTTCATCGCGAAGCACACCCCCATGTCGTGCTGCAGCGCCGCCACATCGCTGTAGGGCATCGGACGGCCCATGTCGTTTCCGTCCACGCCCGACCAGAACAGCACGGTGCGCGCATCGGGCTTGATGCCGACCCGGGCGAAGATCTCGCTCATCGGGACATATTGCCACTCGGCCTGGCCGACGGCGCCGAGCACCCAGTTGCCGCCCGCGACCTGCTGGCTGGTCAGCCCGTCCTGCTCCCAGAACAGGGTGCGGCCATTGCCGTGGCATTCCATGGTCGCGATGATGGTGCGGCTGCGCATGCCCAGCAGGTCGTTGTAGGAAAGCTCGACCGGCCGCTCGACCGAGGCGCCATGGATGCGGAGCTTCCAGTTCTCCTGCGCCAGCACCGGCCGCGTCTCGGCCGTCGGCGTCGGGTAGTGGTTGCGGACGTAGAACTCCTCGATCGGCGTCATGAAGGTCTTGTAGTTCCAGTAGTTGCCGGAACGGACCGTGGCGCCGATGTTCAGGACGCGGCTGTCATCCTTCAGGATCGGACGGCGGCGTGCCGCCGCGGGCGCGGATTGCGCCGAGGCGGGGCTGACGCCTGGAATGGTCATCGCCGCGGCGCCGAAGGCCGCGGCGGACACGAACAGCGCCCGGCGCTGCGTGTTGGTGCCGTGTTGCAGCACGCGCGCAGCGAGCGCATCCGCCTCGGCGCGCTGCTTCGCTTCCCTGTTGCTCTCGGACATGGTGTTTCCCCTTCCTCGCGCGCCGGCCATCCGGCTTCGCGTTGGGGGATGCTCAGCAACACCGGTGCCATGACACGCCGCGCAAGGTCCCTGTCCAAGTCAATGAAAAGAAAGGCACCCTGCCCCATCCGAGTCCGGATTTCCGGACTGCGCGCCCGCCCCGGTCCGGCAGCCCGGACCGGCTCAGCCGCCCTCTTCCCGAAGGCCGAGGCGACGCAGCTTTTCGAACAGCGTGGACCGCGAGACCTGCAGCCACTCCGCCGCCCGCGTCACGTCGCCGCCCGTCTGGGCCAGCGCGGCCGTGATCGCCCGACGTTCCGCCGCGTCGCGTGCATCGGCGAGCGTGGGCACCGTGGCATCGGAGCGGCGCGCCGCGGCGCGCTCGGGGAAGAGATCGGCCGCCGTCACCAGAGCCCCCTCCGCGAGCGCCACCGCCCGCTCGAGCCGGTTCCGCAACTCCCGCACATTGCCGGGGAAGTCGTGCGCCAGCAGCGCATCCTCGGCCAGCGTGGTGAAGCCGCGCAGCGGGCGGGCGAAGCTGCCGGCGAATTCGCCGAGGAAGCGGCGCGCGAGCGGCAGCACGTCCTCGCGTCGCTCGCGCAGGGAAGGCATGGGCACGCGGATCACGGCCAGGCGGAAGAACAGGTCCTCACGGAAGCGGCCCTCCGCGACGCGCGCATCGAGGTCGGCATTGGTCGCGGCGACCACGCGCGCGCGGAAGGGAAGGTCCCGCTCGCCGCCGAGACGGCGGAAGACGCGCTCCTGCAGCAGCCGCAGCAGCTTGGCCTGGAGCGGCAGGGAGAGTTCCGCCACCTCGTCCAGGAACAGCACGCCCGGGCCGGCGCGTTCCGCCAGGCCCTCATGCCGCGCGGTGGCGCCCGTGAACGCGCCACGCTCATGGCCGAAGAGTTCGCTCTCCAGCAGGTCGGACGGCAAGGCCGCGCAGTTGATGGCGACGAAGGGCAGCCGCGCGCGCGGCCCCTCCTCGTGCAGCAGCCGCGCCGCAACCTCCTTGCCGGAGCCGCTGGGCCCCGTCAGCAGCACGGTGGAATCGATTGGGGCGACGCGGCGCAACAGCCGCTCCACGGCGATGATGGCCGGCGCCTGGCCCAGCACCAGCCCGTCGCAGCGTTGCCAGCGGGGCGAGAGCAGCGCCTCCAGCCGCCGCAGCAGCGCCTCGATGTCGAAGGGCTTGGTCAGGTAGTCCGCCGCCCCGGCCTGCATGAGCCGGACCGCCTGCGCGATGTCGCCATGGCCCGTGATGAACAGCATGGGCGCCTGGCCGCAGGCCATGGCCAGGGCGCGGTGCACCTCCTCGCCATTCATGTCCGGCAGCCGGATGTCGCAGATCACCGCATCCGGCGCCTGGCGGGAAAGCGCGCGGACCGCCTCGCCCCCTGTGCGGAACCAGCTTGTCCGGTAGCCCTCCACGGCGAGCCAGTCGGCGACGGACTGGCCCATCACGGGATCATCCTCGATCAGCGCCACATGGGGCGCCGGATCAGGCTGCGGCGGAGAGGTCTGCGTCGCGGGCGGCATGGGGAGGAATCCGGATGGTGATGTGCGTCCCCGGCGGACCGGCGACGGCGACGTCGGCACGGAGGTCCCGCACCAGCCGCGCGACCGTCCACAGGCCGAGGCCGCCGGCCTGGGGCATCTGGCCGGCGCGGGCGTCCAGCAGCAGCGCGCGGGCCTCGGCAGGAAGCCCCGGCCCCTCATCGGCGACGCTCAGGGTGAGCCACCCGTCCGTCACGCCGGCCTGCACCGTGACCCGCGCGCCGGGCGGCGAGGCGGCGCAGGCGTTGAGCAGCAGGTTCAGCGCGATCTGCCGCACCGCCTGGGCGGGCGCGGGAAAGCTGCCCTCCATGCGCTGCCGCCAGTCGAGCAGGAGTTCGCGGCGGCGCGCCTCGCTCTCGATCAGCAGATGAAGGTCATCGATGTCGGCCGCGGAGACCGGCCGCACATCCGCCTCGCCGCGCCAGAGGATGAGGGAGGCACGCACGATGTTGTGGATGCCGGTCAAGCCACGCTCCAGCAGCGAGGCGGCGCGCTGCCGCCGTGCGGGATCGTCGCCGTGGCGCTGGATCATGCGCACGGCGTTGAACAGCCCGCCCAGCGGGTTGTTGACCTCATGCGCCATGGCCGAGGCGTAGCGGCCCACCAGCGCGCGCCGTTCCTCCTCGGCCAGCCTCGTCAGCAGCGCCTCCCGCTCCAGGATGGCCGCGGCGGCGGCGTTGTAGCGACGGAAGGCGCGGCCGGCCTCGGTGTCGGGCGGCGGAAGCTCGGCCTCGGGGATGGGTTCGAGGCGGCCCTCCACCGCCCGGCCGAGCCGCTCGGACAGGCGCAGCACGGGCCGCAGCATGCGCCGCACCAGCAGCCACCCGAGCAGCGCGAAGAGCAGCGTCAGCAACGCATTCACGCCGACAAGGGCGAGCAGCGTGGCCCGCCGCTCCACGGCCAGGGCCGTGATGTCCACCTCCGCCGCGATGCGCCCGATGGGCACTTCCGCCTCGCTCACCGCGCGATGGATCCAGACCGTGGCGGCGCCGGGTGCCAGGAGGGTCGGCACGACGCCAGCCTCCGGCGGGGCCGGTGCGCCCAGCGGATGGCGGATGGGGTCGGAGGCGGCCAGCACCGTGCCGTCCGGCAGCAGGACGAGCGTGCGCAACGCGGCAACGCCCCGGTAGCGCGTGCGAGACCGGTCGAGCGCGTCGAACGCCTCCCAGGGGTCGCGGCGGATCATCGCCGGCAGGAGGGCCGTGGACAGGCCGTCCAGATAGGCCCCACTGAGTTCCTGGAAATGCTCGGCCTGGTTGTCCTGAAGTCGCAGCAGCACGAGCTTCGAGATGGCGCCGGCGACGCCGATCATGAGCAGCGTGATCAGCAGCGGCACCTTCAGCGCCAGCGGCCAACGCCGGGGCGAGAGCGCGCGCATCAGCCGGCCTCGCGCACACGTCGGCTCAGCGCCGCGATCCCGTCGAAAAGGCCGGGAGCCGGCGCGGCGAAGCCGTCGAGGCGCAGCGTGGCGAGGATCGCGCGCCCATCCTCGGTCTGGGGCATGGTCAGCAGCGCGCCACGCAGAGCGCGCGCGAGGCCCGCATCGGTCTGGCGCGATGTCGCGAAGGGCGGGAACCCCATTTCGGGCGAGGCATGCACGATGCGCGTCGCACGCACCAATGCCGGCTCGATATCGGCCATGACGTCCCACACATAGCCGTCCACCGAGCCGGACTGCGCGAGCCCGGCGGCCACGGCACGGATGACGTTGCGGTGGCCATAGGTGAAGAAGCTGCGCGCGAAGAAGGTACCCGGCGCGGTGCCCTTGTCCGCTAGCATCGCGCTCGTCACCAGGAATCCCGAGTTGCTGTCGGGGTCGGAGAAGGCGTGGATGTCGCCGCGCAGGTCGGCCAGCGTCGCAGCCGGGCGGTCATGCCGCGCGATCAGGTAGGCACGGTAGAGCGGCGCGCCGCGGTAGAGCGGGACGGCCAGGATATCCAGCATGTCGCTGTGCTGCACGAAGGGATAGCCGCAGATCCAGGCGGCATCGAGCTGTCCGGCGACGAGCAGCGAGGTCACCTCGCGATAGGTCCGGCGCTTCACCACCTGCACCGGCACGCGGAGGCGCGCGGAGATGTGCCCCTCGATCTGCCGGACCAGGACAATGTCGGAATCCAGAAAAACCGGCGTCAGGCCGAGGGTCACGGTGCGCGCCGCCCAGGCAGCGGGAGCCGCCAGCACGCCCGCACCCGCATGAAGCAGCGGGCGGCGCGCCCACAGGCGCGGTCGGAGCGGCCCGTCGCGGCGCGCCATCCTTTCGTTTCCTCCCGACGCCTCAACTCGGGCATCATTGGAAGGTTCGCCCCGTGTGGAGCGCCGTGTCAATTCATCATGAAGCGCCGCGGCATTGTGGACCCCAGGGGTGCGCGCAAGCCTTGGCCGGGTGCGACCCATACCGCCATTCGATGAACCAGGCGGTGCGGAACTCCTCCGCCGTCCCCCGATCCCCGGCCGGTGGTCCGCGGCGATGTCGAGACAGGCCGCCTCCATGCGTCGTTCCGCCTCCCACGGAAGCGAGCCCGATGCGGAAGCCGGCCAGGCGCGCGATCATGCCGTCCCGGGGAACGGCCGGCGCTGCCTTGCCGGGCATGGCGGCAGCCGCGGACCGCACCCTGCGTGGAGCACTGGGCCGGCTCCCTCGCCGGGTGCTACTGTTCCGGGCGGAGATTCCGCAGCGGAGGGCAACGCCCGTGGACGATCCCTACACAATCCTCGGCGTCGCGCGGGACGCGAAACCCGCGGCGATCCGCAAGGCCTATCTGCGCCTCGCCAAGCAGTGGCATCCCGATGCCAACCCTGACAAGCCGGAGGCCGAGGCGCGCTTCAAGCAGATCAGCGCCGCCCACACATTGCTGTCGGACGCCGAACAGCGCGCCCGCTTCGACCGTGGGGAGATCGACGCCTCCGGCGCCGAACAGGCGCCAGCCGGCGCAGGTTGGCGCGACCACGCCGAGGCGGCCGGCGGTGCTCGCTACCGCTCCCGCCCTGGCGGCTTCGAGGCTCAGGACGGGTTTGACGAGGCCGATCTCGAGGATTTCCTCGCCCGCGCCTTCCGCGGCACCCGGCGTCCAGCGCGCGGGCCGATGCGCGGCGCCGACATCCAGGCCGCACTGCGGCTGCCCTTCCTGGACGCCGCGCGGGGCGCCCTGCGCACCGTCACCCTGCCCGATGGCCGCGCCGTTCAGCTCACCATTCCCGCCGGCACCGAGGATGGCACGGTGCTGCGGCTCGCCGGCCAGGGCCTTGCGGGCGAGGCGGGTGCGCCCGCCGGCGACCTGCTCGCGGTCGTGCAGGTGGACCCGCATCGCTTCTTCCGACGGGACGGTGACGACATCCTGCTCGAACTGCCGGTGACGCTGAAGGAGGCCGTCCTGGGCGCCAAGGTGGAGGTACCGACGATCTCCGGCCCGGTCGCGCTGGCC
>JBHYDO010000080.1:0-15675 GCA_051860645.1 Roseococcus sp. | reverse complement strand
CGCCGCCGGGCTGCTGATCGCCTGCGCGGTGCTGTGCGCGGCCCTCGCCCTCGGCCTGCGCCAGAGCTTCGGCCTGTTCCTCGCACCGATGACGAGCGAGCTGGGCTGGTCCACCTCGGGCTTCGCGCTGGCCATCGCGCTGCAGGTGCTGGTGAATGGTGTGGCCCAGCCGATCTGCGGCCAGGTGGCCGATCGCATCGGGGGGCAGCGCGTGCTGATGGGCGGCGCGCTGCTCTACGCGCTGGGCATCATGGGCATGGCGCTCAGCACCTCGCTGTTCTGGTTCACCTTCTTCGCGGGCATCGTGATGGGCGTCGCGGTTTCGGCCGCCGGCATGCCCGTCATCATCGCGAGCCTGACCCGCCTGCTGCCGCCCGAGATGCGCGGCCGAGCCGTGGGCCTCGGCACGGCGGGGTCGAGCTTCGGGCAGTTCCTGGTGGTGCCGCTGAGCCAGCTCGGCATCAGCCTCGTGGGCTGGCAGGGGGCGCTGTTCCTGCTGGCCGGCGCCGCCCTGCTGATGATCCCGCTCGCCATCCCGGTGAACGACAAGCCCGCCGCCCCGGTGCAGGGCGAGGTGGAGCAGACCGCGGGGCAGGCGCTGTCCATGGCGCTGCGCTCGCCCTCCTTCTGGTGCCTGTTCTTCGGCTTCTTCGTCTGCGGCCTGCATGTGAGCTTCCTGGCCGTGCACATGCCGGGCTTCGTGGCCAGCTGCATGCTGCCGGCCAGCGTCGGTGCCGCTTCCATCGCGCTGATCGGGCTGTTCAACGTCGCGGGCTCACTGGCCGCGGGGGAGCTTTCGCAGCGCTGGCGGCGGCGGGAATTGCTGGTGCTGATCTATGCCTCGCGCGGCGTGCTGATGACGGCCTTCCTGTTGGCCGACAAGACCACGACCAATGTGCTGATCTTCTCGGCGCTCATGGGGGTGCTGTGGCTGTCCACCGTGCCGCCCACCGTGGCGCTGGTGGCGCGCAACTTCGGCACGCGCTGGCTCGCGACCATCTTCGGCCTGGTGTTCCTGGGCCACCAGATCGGCGGCTTCACCGGGGCCTATCTGGGTGGCGTGATCTTCGACCTCACCGGCAGCTATGACGGCATGTGGAGCCTGTGCATCGCCGCCGCCGCCTTCGCGGCCCTGGTGCACCTGCCGGTGCGCGACGGGCCGCCCCTCACCGCGCCGCTGGCCTCGCCCGGCCCCCGGCCTCTGGCCACGACCGGCCAAGCCGCTACAAAGACCTGACACCGGCCCGGAGATTTCACCTTGCCCATCTTGCGCCGCCGTTCCCTGTTCCTTGCCGGCCCCGCCCTGCCCGTGGCCGCGCTGGCCCAGTCGGGCCCGCCCCATGCATGGCTGTTTGGCACCTGGACCGGGGGCATCTTCCCCGCCGTGGAGACCGAGGGGCCGAACTGCTTCGGCAATGCCGTGGTGATCTTCACGCGCGACGTCATCATGCGCATGGCGAACCTCGACGTGGCCTACCGCCAGCGGCTGATCGAGACGGTGGCCCTCACGCCCGATGGCCTGGAAATCCGCCTGCTGCCCTATGGCGGCCGCCCCCTGCCCGAATCCGGCTTCGGCTGTGACAACAACCCGAACCTGCTGCGCGTGACCCGCCGCGGCGAGGACGAGATCGCCTTCACCGGCTGCATCGAGTTCCCCTCGGTGCTGCGCCGCTGCCGGACTTGAGCGCCATGCCCCACCGCATCACCCTCATCCACGCCCTGCGCCATTCCCCGCCCCCCATCGAGGCCGCCTTCGCCCGCCTCTGGCCGGGCCAGGTGCTGATGAACCTGATGGATGACAGCCTCTCGGCCGACTTGGCGCGCGAGGGACAGCTCACGCCCCGCATGACCGAGCGTTTCCTGGCGCTGGGTGACTACGCGGCCGGCACCGGCAGCGGCGCCATCCTGTTCACCTGCTCGGCTTTCGGCCCCTGCATCGAGGCGGTGGCGGAAGCCCACCCCGCCATGCCCGTGCTCAAGCCCAACGAGGCCATGATCGAGGAGATCATCGCCGCCGGCCACCGCCGCGTCGGCCTGCTCGCCACCTTCCCCGGCACGTTGACCTCCATGCCGCCGGAATTCCCGCCGGGCATCGAGGTGGTGCCCATGCTGGCCGAGGGCGCGCTGGCCGCACTCGACGCCGGCGACGTGGCGGGCCATGACGCGCTGGCCGTCGCCGCCGCGCGGCGAATCCAGGGGGTGGACGCCATTGCGCTTGGCCAATTCAGCCTGGCGCATGTGGGCCCCGCCGTGGCCGAGGCGACCGGCCTGCCCGTCTTCTCCACGCCCGACAGCGCCGTGCGCAAGCTGCGACGCCTGCTCGGAGGTTGAATCCCGCGGCCGCGGAAGCATCTGCGGTGCGGACAGGAGTGATGCCGCGATGAGCGAACTTTCCGTGGGCGATGTGGCGCCCGACTTCACCATGCCCGCCTCGGGCGGGCGCAGTGTCAGCCGCGAGGGGCTGAAGGGCCAGCCCTTCCTGCTGTATTTCTACCCCAAGGCCGACACGCCCGGCTGCACCAAGCAGGCCTGCGGCATCCAGGAGGCGCTGCCGGCCCTGGGCAAGCTGAAGCTGACTGTCATCGGCGTCAGCCCCGATGCCATGCCCCCCATCGAGAAGTTCGCCAAGAAATACGGGCTTGAATTCCCCCTCGCCTCCGACGCCGACCAAGCGGTGGCGACGGCCTATGGCACCTGGGTGGAGAAATCCATGTATGGCAAGAAATACATGGGCATGGAGCGCACAAGCTTCCTGGTTGGCGCCGACGGCGCCATCAAGGCCATCTGGCGCAAGGTGAAGCCCGAAGCGCATGCCGCCCAGGTGATCGAGGCCGCCAAGGCCCTGTGAACGCAAGGCCCTGTGAAGGGTTGGGGGGCAGGCGCCCCCCAACCCTCTACAATTCCTGGTCGGCGTCGGGGTGGCGCAGGTGCCAAAGCCGCTCATGCGCCGCCACCAGCGTCTCGATGTTGCGGCGGCGATTGGCGTCAGGTGAGACCGAGCGCCGCGTCAGCATCATCTCCAGCACCCGCAGCAATTGCTCGGCCACCTCGAAATCCGACTGGTCACAGGCCTGGTGGAAGGCCACCAGGATCTTGTCGGACAGGCGGCGCCCCTGGCGCGGGGCGGTCGCGGCGCGCGCGCCCTCGTCTCCAGATGGTGCCTGGTCATCCTCATCCGACATGTTGAACTCCTTGCGCGACACAGCCACGCATTCCTTCTTCGTTTGAACTGTTTATGGAAAGGCTTATGGACATGGCGGGCACTTCGCGCCAGGGGCGGACGCATGCGTCCGGCAAATCCCTGCCACACGGGGGGGGCGCGTCATCATGAGCTGATGCGCCCGGCCGCGCGCAGCTGCCCGCGGACTGCCGCCGCCATGGCCTCGGGCGTGGTCTCGGCGCGGAACAAGGTCCGCACCCGGGCGTCGGGGCCGACCAGGTAGAGGAAGCTCGAATGGTCCATGGTGTATTCGGTCATGTCCGGCCGCTGGGCGCGCGCGTAGAAGACGCGGTAGCGCCGCGCGGCGTCGGCCACCTGTTCGGCCGTGCCCGTCAGCCCGAGCATGCGCGGGTGGAAGGCCGCCACATAGTCGGCCAGCTGGGCGGGCGTGTCGCGCGCGGGGTCGATGGTGACCAGGATGGGCGTCACCTCCTCGCCCGCCGGGCCCATGGCGTCGAGCGCCGCCGCGATGGTGCCGAGTTCGGTCGGGCAGACATCGGGGCAGTAGGTGAAGCCGAAATAGACCAGCAGCCAGCGCCCCTCGAAGTCGCGCTCGGTGACGGCGCGGCCGGTGTGGTCGGTCAGGCTGAAGGGGCCGCCCAGGGTCACGCCGGGGGGAAGCTGCATGCCGCCGCCGCCCGCCGAGGGGCTCGGCATGTCCTGGCCGAACACCGAGGCGAGGCGGTTGGCGAAGGCCTCACCGAGCGTTTCCTGGGGCGACTTGGTGGCCCAGGCAAAGGCCCAGATGCCCCCGACCATCAGGAGCAGGAGCAGGCTGGAGAGGCGGAGGATTCGCAACATCCCCTCCATATAGCGCAAGCCGCCGCGGCGTGTATGGGGCCGCGGCGCGGGGCAGGGTTTCCCGGATCAGTGCGTGGGCAGCGTGATGGTCCCCTCGGGCTGGGCGCTGGTGAAGGTGCTGCCGGCGAAGGCCTCCTCCCAGGTGCCCTCGGTCGAGGCGCGCGAATACTCGGTGGCGCGGTTCTCGAAGAAGTTGGTGTGCTCGATGGCGCCCAGCATCTCGTCCAGCCAGGGCAGGGGGTTCTTGGCCACGTGATAAAGCGGCTCGAGGCCCAGCTGCGTCAGGCGGCGGTCGGCGATGAAGCGGATATAGGTCTTCACATCGGCGGCCGTCAGGCCCTCCACGCCGCCCAGTTCGAAGGCGAGGTCGATGAAGGCGTCCTCGTGGTCCACGATGGTGGCGCAGATGAGGTAGAGGTCGCGACGCAGCTCCTCGTTCCAGATCTCGGGATTTTCCTGCACGAAGGTGCGGAACAGCCGGATCACGCTGAGGCAATGCAGCGTCTCGTCCCGTACCGACCAGGACACGATCTGCCCCATGCCCTTCATCTTGTTGAATCGGGGAAAATTCATGAGGATGGCGAAGGAGGCGAAGAGCTGCAGCCCCTCAGTGAAGGCGCCGAAGGCGGCCAGCGTCTTCGCGATTTCGGTCTTGTTCTCGACCGAGAAGGCCTGCATGTAGTCGTACTTGTCCTTCATCTCCTTGTACTTGAGGAAGGCGGTGTACTCCGTCTCCGGCATGCCGATGGTGTCGAGCAGGTGGGAGTAGGCGGCGATGTGGATGGTCTCGGTGTTGCTGAACGCCGACATCATCATCAGCACTTCGGTCGGCTTGAACACCTGGGAATACTGCTTCATGTAGCAGTTGTTCACCTCGACATCGGCCTGCGTGAAGAAGCGGAAGATCTGCGTGAGCAGGTTCTTCTCCGATGGCGTCAGATTCTTCTGCCAGTCCTTCACGTCATCGGCCAGCGGCACTTCCTCCGGCAGCCAATGGATGCGCTGCTGCTGCAGCCAGGCCTCATAGGCCCAGGGATAGCGGAAGGGCTTGTAGACCGGGTTGGAGGTGAGAAGATCGAACCTGATGGGAAGCTGGTCCTGGGTGCCGTCGGGCATGGTGTGTGTCCTGTTTATGTTGAACTCAGGGGCGCTGCCCCTGAAACCCCGCCAGGAAACTTAGTTTCCTGGACCTTCTATCGATCATCTGCAGTTATGGGCTAATCACACTTCCTCAAGGTAGAGACGAATTTTATAAAATCTCACGCGTCTGATCAGATCGTCTGTCTGGACCCAAATATCATCGTCATGGGGCATGGCTTGCCCAAATATTCGATGAAATTCTTATAAATTCCCAAATAAGCAATAAATAAATCTGAAATGATATTGATCAAAACGTATGACTGATTTCCTATAATTTTAGGAGATCAGTCGAAGGTGCAGGAAACTGAGTTTCCTGCCGGGGTCCAGGGGCAGAGCCCCTGGAAAGCGTCAATGAGAGAACAAGCCACTCACTGGCACGCCAAACACTCCTCATAATCCGTCGTGCTCGTCCCCTTCGCCGCTATCGGCTGGTCCACCGCGATGGCCACCGCCTTCTCGCTCACCGCATCGGCCCGCTGCAGCGACAGCGAGCGGCAGTAGTACAGCGACTTCACCCCCCGCTTCCACGCCATCAAATGCAGCTGGTGCAGGTCGCGCTTGTGGATGTTGGCCGGCAGGAACAGGTTCAGCGATTGCGCCTGGCAGATATAGGGCGTGCGGTCGGCGGCGTGTTCGATCACCCAGCGCTGGTCCAGTTCGAAGGCCGTCTTGAACACGTCCTTCTCATCCTGGCTCAGGAAGTCGAGATGCTGCACCGAGCCCTTGGTGACGGTGATGGTCGTCCAGGTCTCGGCGTCGTCGCGCCCGTGCCGCGCAAGCACCTTCTTCAGGTAGGGGTTGCGGACGATATAGGAGCCCGACAGCGTCTTGTGGTTGTACACATTGGCCGCGATCGGCTCGATGCCGGGCGAGGCGCCGCCGCAGATGATGGAAATGGACGCCGTCGGCGCGATCGCCATCTTGTTGGAGAACCGCTCCTGGAAGCCGTATTCGGCCGCATCCGGGCAGGCGCCGCGCTCTTCGGCCAGCAAATGCGAGGCCGCGTCCGCCTGGGCGCGGATGTGCCGAAACATCTTCTTGTTCCAGGCGCGGGCCACGGCGCTCTCGAACGGCACCTCCTTCAATTGCAGAAAGGAGTGGAAGCCCATGACGCCCAGGCCCACCGAACGCTCGCGCATCGCGGAATAGCGGGCCTTGGCCATGCTGTCCGGCGCGGTGTCGATGAAGTTCTGCAGCACATTGTCCAGGAAGCGCATCACGTCGGTGATGAACAGCGGGTCCTTGTGCCACGCGTCCCAGGTCTCGAGGTTCAGCGAGGAGAGGCAGCACACCGCCGTCCGCTGCTCGCCATGCTGGTCGAGGCCGGTGGGCAGCGTGATCTCGGAGCACAGGTTGGAGGTCTTCACCTCCAGCCCCGCCAGCTTGTGGTGCTCGGGCCGCGCGGAGTTCACGTGGTCGGCATAGATGATGTAGGGCTCGCCCGTCTCGATGCGCGCCGTCAGGATGCGGATCCACAGGCCCCGCGCCGAGACGGTGCGCACGATGGCGCCATCCTTGGGCGAGGTCAGCGCCCAGGCCTCGTCCGCCTCCACCGCGCGCATGAAGGCGTCGCTGATCAGGATGCCGTGGTGCAGGTTCAGCGCCTTGCGGTTCGGGTCGCCGCCGGTCGGGCGGCGGATTTCCGTGAATTCCTCGATCTCCGGGTGGTGCACCGGGAGATACACGGCCGCCGAACCGCGCCGCAGCGAACCCTGGGAGATGGCCAGCGTCAGGCTGTCCATCACCCGGATGAAGGGCACGATGCCCGAGGTCTTGCCGTTCTGCCCGACCTTCTCGCCGAGTGACCGCAGGTTGCCCCAGTAGGAGCCGATGCCGCCGCCCTTCGACGCCAGCCAGACATTCTCGTTCCAGAGCCCCACGATGGATTCGAGGCTGTCATTGGCCTCGTTCAGGAAGCAGGAAATCGGCAGCCCGCGCGTCGTACCCCCGTTCGACAGCACAGGCGTCGCCGGCATGAACCACAGCCGGCTGATGTAGTCGTAGAGGCGCTGCGCATGCGCCGCGTCGTCGCCATAGGCCGAGGCCACCCGGGCGAAGAGGTCCTGGTAGCTCTCTCCGGGCAGCAGGTAGCGGTCGTCGAGGGTGGCGCGGCCGAAATCCGTCAGCAGCGCATCCCGCGACCGATCGATCTGCACCTGGTGGTGCCCCTGCAATTGTATGGCGTCGAACACGATGGCAGCCCCCTTCATTCCCCGGTCGCGGAAGATGCCCCAAAACGGCCCGGCATTCAACCATATCTAGAGGGGTTTGGCCGGGTTGCTACCAGATACGGTAGGGCGCCCAGGCCACAAGCCGCGGTTTTCCGCGCCTCCCCGGGCCATTGCAGATGGGGCGGCGGCGTCGTGCCGCAAGCGAGGGCGGGGCATGGCAGGCTCCCGTCCCGGGGGGAAGGGGGGTGCGGAATCGATCCCCGTGATCCACGGAACTCACAGGGAACGGCAGAGGATTCGGAGGGGGGCCGCGCGCCCCGTTTTCAGCGCCCCGCGCGCCAGTGCGGCGGTGGCGTGAAGCCGCCGGCCCACAGCCCGCTCTGCCGGGCGCGGGCGGCGGCCTCCAGCGGCACCAGCGCCGGCTGGCGGGCGCCATCGGCCAGCGCCCAGCCGGCCGAAACCACCGAGGCGTTCAACTCGACCCCATCGGCTTGGCAGACGCCGAGCGCCCGGCCGAATCGGTCCCGCCCGTGCAGCCGGCAGGTCACGCCACGCTCCGCCACCAGCTGGGCCAACGCCGCCGCAGCCGCGCCGCCGCAATCATAGGTTTGCCCGACGGTGTTCACGCATTGCTGTCCGCGCTCCGGCGCGTCGAGCCCGTAGAGGCGCAGGGTGCGGTCGCCCAGGCGCAGCGTGTCGCCGTCCAGCACCCGCACATCCGCCGCGACGGCCCGCCATTCAGGATGGCGCGGGGCCGAGCCCATCAGTTCGGCCGGCAGGCCGAAGCCCAGGATGAGCACACCCAGCCCCGCCCCCCCGCCGAGAATCGCCGCCCTCCCCCATTGGAATGAGGGGCGCGCGGGACGAAACAGGCGGCGGCGACGCATGAGAGGTGGTTAGCCTGACGGACGGGAAGCTGGCAACCCGCAGATGCGCCCTCAGTCCATTTCCTCAGCGGTGCGCTTCCAGAAGGGACCCTCCCGGCGCAACTCCTCCCAGGCCTCGAGCGCGGCCCGCCGGCTGCCCTCGGCGCGCCCCACCGCGAAGCCAGCCACGGCCCCCAGCGCGAAGCCGCCCGCGCCGCGGCCCTGCAGCCGGTCCGCGAGGCCGCGCGCAACCACAGCGTCATTCGCGAGGCCCAGCGCCTCCTGCAGGGCGGCCAGGCGCTTGTTGAAGCGCCGCGCGGCGCGTCCGGGCCAGAGCGGGGCGAAGGGCTCGGCCGCGTAGCGCAGCCGCTTGGCGTCGAGGCGCATCTCGTGCAGCGCGCCGGCGTCCAGCTCCTCCATCACGGCACCCGCCCGGCGCAGCCGGCGCCAGCGCCGGCGCAGCACCTCGGCCGCGAAGGGGGCCAGCGGCGCGTCGGGCGGCGCGGAGGGCCGCAGCGCCAGCAGTGCCACGCCCGACCACAGGGCGGCGCGGAAATCGGGCCCGTCCAGCAGCGCCGCCACCCGCGCATAGGCCGCCTCCCGCTCGCGCCCCGCCGCCCCCAGCATGCGCTTGAGGCGCGCATCGCGGTCCAGCGCCTCGAAGGCGGCCTCGCCCAGGCCCGAGAGGAACACATCCCAGTCGCGTGCCTCCCCCAGCGCGGCGGCGGCGTGCTTGAGCCCGCCATCCCAGGCGCGCCATTCGGGCCCGTCCACGACCGGGCGGAAGATCCGCAGCAGCGAGCGCAGGCGGCGCAGCGCCACCCGGCTCTGGTGCACGCCGCGCGGCCCGGCCGCCAGAGTGCAATGGGCGCTCTCGGCCAGCAGCACCTCCAGCAGATGGCCTAGGGCGGCGCACAGCGCCTGCTCGACGGTGCGCGCGCCGCCGAGCTCGGCCGGGCCTGCGCGCCTGGCGCGGGGCGCGCGGCCCTCCGCCAGGGCCAGCGCCGCCTCGTGCAGGCTGGCGCGGGCGGGCAGCAGGGGCAAAGTCTCGGCCAGCGTGGCGGCCAGCGGCAGGAGGTCGGCGGGCGCGCCTTCCAGCAGCAGCCGGCCGACGCGCAGCCGGGCCTCGCCCGCCTCGATCCGCCCCTCGATCCAGGTGACGCCCGGGGCGAGGATGGCCGCGCGCCCGGTGAAGCGGGCGACCTCCGCGCCGAGGGCGGCCGGCGCCTCGGCCAACGGCTCGGGCGCGGGCAGGGTGCCGGGCAGCGGGGGCCCGTCCTCTGGCGGCAGCAGCCAGACGCGGTGCAGGGCGCGGCGGCGGCGCAGCAGCAGGGTGCCGTGCGGGTAGGGTTGCGGCGGTGTGCCGGCCGCCGGCCCGGGCAGGTCCTCGACGGGCGCGTCCTCCTGCTCCGGCGCCTCGCGCAGCCAGGTCCATGTCTCGCGCGTCCAGCGGGGGCGCCCCTGGACGAGGCCGGCCTCCAGCAGGGGGTGGCGGGGCAGGCTCTCGCCGCAGGCCGCCTCGAGCCGGAGGGTCAGGCGGCCACCTCCGGCAGGTCGCGCGGGGCGACGAAGCGCACCAGGCGCCCACCCCCCTCGCCGAGCTGCGCCCAGGGGGCGGCCAGGGTGAATTCGGCCAGCGCTCCGGTGGGAAAGCCCGTGGCCAGCCGCTGCGCGGCCACGCTGCCCCCCGCCCGGCCGGACGCGCCGGCCAGGGCCGCGCCCGCCGGCCCGAGCAGGGCCAGCCCCAATTCGTGCAGCCCCGGATTGTGCCCGATCACCATGGCCGAGCGCGCGGTCTGCGGCAGGCGGCGCAGCACGTCCAGCAGGGCGGGCCAGGGGGCGAGGTAGAGGTCGTCCATCACCTCGATGATGGGCGGACCTTCCAGCGGCTGCAGCGCCTCCAGCGTCTGCAGGGTGCGTCGCGCCGAGGAGACCAGCACGACATCCGGCGCCAGCCCCAGCTCGCGCATCCGGGCCGCCATGGCATCGGCGGCCTTCCGGCCCCGCGGGTTCAGCGGCCGGGCGTGGTCGGTGAGCCGCGCGTCATCCCAGGAGGACTTGGCGTGGCGGAGCAGCAGGAGCTGGCGCATCTCGGCGCATCATGCCACGGCCGCGTGGGCCTGTCCTATCCCCCGGGCCATCCCCGGGCGGGGTTTCGCTTCCCGGGCCCCACCCCATCTGTGCGGCCTTGCAACGGGACCGGGGACTTGGGCATGGCGGGACGCATCGTGATCGTGGGGGCCACGGGTGGCATCGGGGCGGCGCTGGCGCGGCGGGTGGCGGCGCGCGGCGCCACGCCCGTGCTGCTGGCGCGCGATGCCGGGCGCCTCGCGGCACTGGCGGCCGAACTGCCCGGCGCCGAGACCCATGTGGTGGATGTGGGCGACACCGCGGCACTGCAGGCCGCGGTGAAGGCCGCGGGCAGCCCGCTGGCCGGCCTCGCCTATTGCGTGGGCTCCATCCTGCTGAGGCCCGCCACCCGCGTCACCGAGGCGGACCTGGCCGACACCTACCGGCTCAACGTCATCGGTGCCGCCATGGCGGTGCAGGCGGCCATCCCGGCCCTGGCGGCGTGCCAGGGGGCAGGGGGCGGGAGCATCGTGCTGTTCAGCAGCGTGGCCGCGCGGGCGGGATTCGCCAACCACCTGGCCATCGGCGCGGCCAAGGCTGCGGTGGAGGGCATGACCGTGGCGCTGGCCGCCGAACTCGCCCCCGGCATCCGCGTGAACGCCATCGCCCCCAGCCTGACCCGCACCCGCATCGCCGAGCCCTTGACGCGCAACCCCGCCATGGCCGAAGCCATCGGCAAGCTGCACCCCATCCCCCGCCTCGGCGAACCCGAGGACGTGGCGGCGCTGGCGGACCTGCTGCTCTCGCCCGGGGCGGGCTGGATCACGGGCCAGGTCATCGGCGTGGATGGGGGGCGCGGCACCCTGCGGACCAAGACCGGCTGAGGTTTTTCCATGATCGTCCGACGCGCGCTTCCCCTGCTGCTGGCCGCCACCCCGGGGGCGGCGCTCGCCCAGGGCCGCGGCGCCCCCCCCCGCGAGGCCTATCGCTGGCGGGTGATGCGCGCGGGCAGCGCCATCGGCACCCATGACGTCACCTTCACCCAGCGCGGGGAGGAGGTGGTGGCGCTGTCGGACGTCGCCATTGCGCCGGCCTTCCTCGGCGTCGTCGTCTATCGCTATGAGCACCGCTACACCGAGGTGACGCGGGGCGGGCGCTTCGTCTCCGTCGCCTCCCGCCTCAACCGCAACGGGACCGTGGTGGAGGTGGAGGCCCGCGCCGGCCAGGCCAGCGTGCAGGTCCGCGGCCCGGAGGGCGAGCTTCGCCTGCCAGCCACGGCCGCTCCCCTCTCCTGGTGGGAGCCTGCGCGCTTCGGCGGCGCGGTGCCGTTGTTCGGCACCACCCATGGCCGCCCCTTCGACCTGCAATGGACGCGCGAGGCGCTGCCCGGCGGCGCCACCCGCTGGCGCACCGCGGGCGAGATCGAGGCGGTGCTGGACTACAGCGCGGCCGGGCGCTGGGTGGGCTATTCGGTGAAGGGCGATGACGGCAGCACGGTGAGCTACGCGCCCGCATGAGGCATCGGGCGTGAAGGGGGCGCTGCGCCTCGTCCTGGGCGACCAGTTGAGCGACAACCTCTCCGCGCTGGAGGGCCTCGACCCCACGCGCGACGTGGTGCTGATGACGGAGGTGCGCGAGGAATGCACCTACGTCCCGCACCATCCGCAGAAGATCGTGCTGATCCTCTCCGCCATGCGGCACTTTTGTCGGTTGCTGCGCCAGCGCGGCGTGACGGTGGATTACGTGGCGCTCGATGACGCGGACAACACGCACTCCTTCACCGGCGAGGTGGAGCGCGCCGTGGCGCGCCACAGGCCCGCCGGCGTCATCGCCACCCATCCCGGTGAATGGCGCGTGTTCCAGGCCATGCAGGGCTGGGAGGCGGCGCTGGGCATCCCCGTGGACATCCGCGACGACACGCGCTTCCTGGCCGACCTCGCCATGTTCCGCCGCTGGGCGCACGGCAAGAAGCAGTTGCGCATGGAGTTCTTCTACCGCGAGATGCGCCGCAGCACCGGCCTGCTCATGCAGGGCGAGGCGCCCGAGGGCGGCGAATGGAACTTCGACGCCGAGAACCGCAAGCGCCTGCCGCGCGACGTGATCCCGCCGCCCCCGAAGCGCTTCCCGCCCGACGCGATCACGCGCGAGGTCATGGACCTCGTCGGCCGCGAATTCCCGCGCCACTTCGGCACGCTGGAGGGCCTCGCCTGGCCCGTCACCGCCGCGCAGGCGCAGCAGGCGCTGGACGCCTTCATCACCGACCGCCTGCCGAAATTCGGCGACTACCAGGACGCCATGGCCGAGGGCGAGACGACGCTGTTCCACGCTCTGATCAGCACCAGCCTGAACCTGGGTCTGCTCGACCCGCGCATGGCCTGCGACGCGGCCGAGGCGGCGTATCGCGCCGGCCGCGCGCCGCTCAACGCCGTCGAGGGCTTCATCCGGCAGATCCTGGGGTGGCGGGAATATGTGCGCGGCCTCTACTGGCTGCGCATGCCGGCCTACGCGAAGCTGAACGCGCTGGAGGCGAAGCGCGCGCTGCCGGATTTCTACTGGACGGGCGCGAGCGGCATGCGCTGCATGGACGCCGCCATCGCCCAGACGCGCGACCTAGCCTATGCCCACCATATCCAGCGCCTGATGGTGACGGGCAATTTCGCCCTGCTGGCCGGCGTGGCGCCCGACGCGATCAATGAATGGTATCTGGCCGTCTATGCAGACGCCTATGAGTGGGTGGAACTGCCCAACACCCATGGCATGGCCATCCATGCCGATGGCGGGGTGATGGCCTCCAAGCCCTATGCGGCCTCCGGCGCCTACATCAACCGCATGAGCGACCATTGCGGGACGTGCCGCTTCGACGTGAAGGCCAGCACCGGCCCGCGCGCCTGCCCGTTCAACCATCTCTACTGGGACTTCATCGCCCGCCATGCGCAGCGCTTCGCGGCCAATCCGCGCATGGCCATGCCGCTGGCGAATTTGCGCAAGATGGACGCGGGCAAGCTCGCGGCCATGCGCGAGGAGGCCCGCGCCTTCCTGGACCGCCACGCGCCCCTGCCTTGACCCCGTCCGGGCAGCGCGGGAGCCTCGCGCCATCGCAAACCCCGGAGACCCCCGCATGCCCCGCAGCCTCGAATGGATGAAGCTCACCGCCGCCGAGGTGCAGCAGGCCGCGGCCGAGGGTGCGCTGGTCATCGTGCCGGTCGCCTCGCTCGAACAGCACGGCCCGCATCTGTGCACCGGCACCGACATCATCCTGGGCGGCAATGTCGCGCTGGAGACCGCGAAGCGCCTCGCGGCCGGGGGCATGCCGGTCATCGTCACCCCCGTGGTCTGGACGGGCCTCGCCGAGCATCACATGGCCTTCGGCGGCACCATCACGCTGGACAGCCGGGTGTTCCTGGCCGTGCTGCGCGGCGTGGTCGGCAGCGCCGCCCGCCATGGCTTCAAGCGCGTGATGCTGATGAACGGCCATGGCGGCAATGCCGAGGCCATCGGCACCGCCGCCACCGAATTCGCGGTGGAATTCGGCATTCGCGTGGCGGGTGCGACCTATTGGCACATGGTGCCCGAGGCCATCGCCCCCCTGCTGGAGGCCCAGCCCACCCTCATGCACGCCTGCGAGGCCGAGACCTCGATGGTGTGGCACCTGATGCCCGAGGGCGTGCGGCCCGGGCGCCTGGGGGAGGGCCATGGCCCCGCCTCCAGCCGCGTGGAGGGCCAGCCGCCTGGTTTGCTGATGCGCCGCAGCTTCCGCGAGATCACGGAGTCGGGCGTGGTGGGTGACGCCCGCACCGCCAGCGCCGAGAAGGGCGCGCGCCTGCTCGACGCCATCGCCACCCGCTGCGCCGAGGTTCTGGCCAACCCGCGCCTTTGGGGCTGAGGCGGCACGCCCGGCCCCCCCCTCTGGTGCAACCCGAACCTGTCCGGCACATTGATCCCGCGCAATGTGCAGCCGGCCCCCGGGGGCTTGAATGGCCGCGCCAACCACGCGAGGAGGGGTTCATGCGCGCCGAGGACATCATGACACGGCAGGTGGTCACCGTCCGGCCCGAAACCCCCGTGGGCGAGCTCGCCCGCCTGTTTTCCGACCGCGGCATCTCCGGCGCCCCGGTGGTGGACGCCGAGGGCACGCTGCTCGGCGTCGTGACCGAGACCGATCTCATGCGTCGCGTCGCCGCGCCCGCGGACCCCAAGCCGGGCTGGCTTGGCGGCCTCTTCCAGGACCCCGCGGGCCTCGCCCGACGCTACGCCCGCAGCCATGGCCGCACCGCCCAGGACGTGATGACGACCGAGCCCATGACGCTCGGCCCCGACGTGCCCATCGAACGCGTGGCCCGGCTGCTGGAGGAGCGAGACATCCGCCGCGTGCCCATCGTCGCAGCCGGCCGGCTGCTTGGCGTGGTCAGCCGCGCCGACCTGCTCAAGGCCGTGCTGGACACGCCCGAGGCCGAGCCCGCCAGCGCCGACGACGCCACCATCCGCCGCGAACTGGCCCGCCGGCTGCGCGAGCAGCCCTGGGTGGACCGCCACTTCCTCCATGCCAGCGTGCAGGACGGCCAGGTGCATGTCAGCGGCTTCGCCCGCAGCCCCGCCGTGGTGCAGGGCCTGCGGGCACTGGCCGAGGGCGTGCCGGGCGTGCGCGGTGTCAGCCTCGACCTCGCGCCACCGCCGCCATTCATGCTGGGAATGCCCTGATTCGGGGAATGCCCTGATTCGGGGAATGCCCTGATTTCCAGAGACGAGTTCGAAAGGTCGAAGAACATGCTGGTCAAGGATGTCATGTCGCGCGGGGTGCTCACCGTCGCCCCCGAGACTCCCATCCACGAGGTCGCCGCCGCGCTGTCGGAGGCGCATGTCTCGGGCGCGCCGGTGGTGGCGGCCGATGGCACCGTGCTGGGCGTCGTGACCGAGAGCGACCTGGCGCATCGCCTCGCCGCCAAGGTGGCGCCGCCGCCCTCCTGGCTGCGCAGCCTGTTCTCCGCGGCACCCGCCGAGGCGCTGGACTACGCCAAGACCCGCGGCCGCACCGCGCGCGACATCATGACCGCGCCGCTCAAGTCGGTGGCCGAGGACACCAGCGTGGAGGAGGCGGCCCAGCTTCTCGAATCGCTGAACATCCGCCGCCTGCCGGTGCTGCGCGAGGGGCGGCTTGTCGGCATGCTCAGCCGCGCCGACCTGCTGCGCGCCCTGCTGACGCCCGACGCCCCGGGCCCCGCCAGCGTGGATGACCGCGACCTGCGCACCGCCATCCTGCGCGCCCTCCACCAGGCGGCCTGGTCGCACGCCTATTCGGTGCATTTCACCGTGCGGGCGGGGCACGTCACCTTCTACGGCTTCGGCGAACCCACCGAGGTGCAGCGCGCCCTGCGCGTGCTGGCGGAGGGCGTGCCGGGCGTGAAGGGCG
>JBHYDO010000079.1:0-15744 GCA_051860645.1 Roseococcus sp. | reverse complement strand
GCGTTCGCGGTCGGGCATCGGGGCCTCCGTCAGAAGGTGGAGCGTATTCCGGCCGAACGGATCAGCGCGCCCCATTTCTGCTGTTCACGCGCCAGGAAGGCGTCGCCCTCCGCCGACGATGAATGGATGGGCGCGAAGCCGAGTTCCGCAAGGCGCGGGGCGATGTCGGGCGCGCGGGCGGCGGCCAGCGCCACCTCGTTCAGCCGGTTCACCACCGCGTCCGGCGTGGCCTTGGGTGCGACCAGCATCACCCAGGTGTAGACCTCGTACTCCGCGAGGCGCGGGTCGCTCTCGGCCATGGTCGGCAGGTCCGGGAAGCCCGGAATGCGCGACTGGACCAGTGAGGCGAGCGGCCGGATGCTGCCCGCGCGGATCTGCGCGCCGGCGCCGGGCAGGTCGGCGAAGACCATCTGCACCTGGCCGCCCATGAGGGCCGCGATGGCGGGGCCCGAGCCGCGATAGGCCACGTGCACGATGTCGCCGCCCATCATCAGCCGGTACATCTCGCCGCCCAGGTGCAGCGGCGTCCCGTTCCCGGAAGAGCCATAGTTCAGGCGCCCGGGATTGGCCGCCACATGGCGGTGGAACTCGCTGAGATCGCGCGCGGGAAAATCGTTCCGGACGACCAGGATGTAGGGCACGGTCGCGATGTGGCTGATCACGCGGAAGCTTGCCGCCGTGTCGAAGGGCGCCGGGTCCATGGTCAGCGGTGCCGTCAGGAAGGAGATGGGCGCCATCATGACGGTGTGACCGTCCGGCTGCGCCTGCAGCACGGCGCGCGAGCCGATGGTGGAGCCCGCTCCGGGGCGGTTGTCCACGTTCACCGGCCGGCCCAGCAGCTCGGCCATGCGCGGCGCCATCAGCCGGGCCGCGATGTCGGGCGAGCCGCCGGGCGCGAAGGGGATGATGACGGTGACGGGTCGCTCGGGGAATGCGGCCTGTGCGCGGCTTGCCGCGGCCGGCAGCGCGGCGCCCATCAACCCAAGCGCCGCACGGCGCGATGTCGGGATCGCCATGGTGGTGTCCTCCTCTTGTTGTTGACGGGAGGGTAGGCCGGGATCCGGCGGTGTGGAAATGGGATTGTGCGCCGTTCAGCCGGGGAAGAAGCGGTTGGCCGGACGCGGCAGGCCGAGATTTTCGCGCAGCGTCGCCCCGGCATATTCGCCGCGCACCAGGCCGCGTTGCCGCAGGAGGGGGACCACGTCTTCCACGAAGCGGTCGAACTGGGTGGGGAAGAAGGGGGGCATGATGTTGAAGCCGTCGGCGCCGCCGCCGCGGAACCATTCCTCCAGCGCATCCGCCACCTGCGCGGGCGTGCCCCAGACGATGCGGTGCCCGCGCGCGCCGGCCACGAGGTAATACAGTTCGCGCAGGGTCAGGTTGTCGCGCCGCGCCATGTCGGTCAGCAGCCGCGCGCGGCTTTGCAGCTGGTCGGATTGCGGCAGGTCGGGGAGCGGACCGTCGAGATCGTAGCCGGACACGTCATGGCCCAGCCGGTCGCTCAGCAGCAGGATGGCCGCGGCCGGATCTATTCCGCCCTGCAGCTCCGCATAGAGCGCCTTCGCCTCCGCCTCGGTACCGCCGATGACCGGGCAGATACCGGGCAGCACCATCACGTGGTCTGGGTCGCGGCCCGCCTCGCGCACCAGCGCGTGCAGGCCGTCGCGGAAGGCGCGGGCCTCGGCCAGGGTCTGCTGGGCGGTGAAGATGATCTCGCCGGCCCGCGCCGCCAGAACCTGCCCAGGCCGCGAGGAGCCCGACTGGATGATGACCGGGTGCCCCTGCGGCGGCCGCGAGACGTTGAGCGGTCCCGTGACGGTGAAGAACTTCCCCTGGTGGTTCAGCGTGTGGACGCGGCCGGGCTCGACATAGACGCCGCGCGCCTTGTCCTTCACGAAGGCGTCGTCGGCGAAGCTGTCCCACAGCCCGCGCACCACCTCGATGAACTCCTCGGCGATGGCGTAGCGGTCGTCATGCGACGGGTGGGCGCCGCGCGCGAAATTGGCAGCCGAGCGCGCATAGGAGGTGGTGACGGCATTCCACGCCGCCCGCCCACCACTGAGGTGGTCCAGGCTCGCGAAGGCGCGGGCGAGGTGGAAGGGCTCGCTGTAGGTGGTGGACATGGTGGCGGCGAGCCCGATGTGCCGCGTCCCCATGGCCAGGGCCGAGAGCAGCGCGACGGGCTCCAGCCGCGCCACGAAGGACGGGTGGGCGTCGGCGCTGGTGGTCAACCCGTCGGCGAGGAAGAGCAGGTCGAAATGGCCCGCCTCTGCCGTGGCGGCGATGCGCTGGATGAGGCCCAGATTCTCGCCGCCGAATTCCGCCTCCGGGTGGCGCCAGCCGGCGACGTGGTGCCCGGCGCCCTGGAGGAACAGGCCAAGGCGCATGGGACGGGCGAGGGGGACGGGCATGCGGTGGGCACCTCGGCGGCGGTTGTGGGAACAGCCTAGAGCGTCATCGCCGGAGGGCGTAATGCCCGCGGGCGTCCATCACGGGAGGGCGCAAAGCCCTGAATGGTCGGCCACGGATGCAAGGCCGCCCCCGGATGGCCGCGCTGCGCCGCATTGGGCATAGTGCCCGCGCAGGGAGAGCGCGACATGGCATGGAATGATGAACGGGCGGAGGCCACGCTGCGCGCCCTCTTCGCCGCCGCCATCCGCGCGGCGGACCCGCTGGCGGTGCTGGCCGCCCATCTGCCCACGCCACCGGCCCAGGGTCGCGTCATCGTCGTCGGGGTGGGCAAGGCCGCCGCCCGCATGGCGCAGGCGGTCGAAGCCTCCTGGGCGGATGTACCGCTCACGGGCCTGGTCATCGCCCCGCACGAGGCAGGGCTGCCGCTGCGGCAAATTGCCTTGCGCTTCGGCGCACACCCTGTGCCGGACGCCTCGGGCGCGGCGGCGGCGGCCGAGATGCTGGGGCTGCTGCACGGCCTGACCGACCAGGACCTTGTGCTGGCGCTGATCTCGGGCGGCGGTTCGGCGCTGGCGACCCTGCCGGGGGCAGGGCTGTCGCTGGAGGACCTCATCGCCACCAACCGCGCCCTGCTGGCCTCGGGCGCCTCCATCCATGCCATGAACGCCATCCGCAAGCATCTCTCCGCCTTCTCGGGCGGGCGGCTGGCGGTGGCGGCATACCCGGCGCGGGTGGTGACGCTGGCCATCTCGGATGTGCCTGGCGACGACCCGGAGGTGATCGCCTCCGGCCCCACTGTGGCGGACCCCACAACCTTCGCGGAGGCGCGCGCCCTGGTCGCGCATCACCGCATGGCGCTGCCGGCTGCCGTGGCCGAGCACCTGGAGGCGGCTGCCAGCGAATCGCCCAAGCCCGGCGACCCGCGCCTGGGCCAAGCCGAGTTCCGCTTCATCGCGACGCCGCAGATGGCGCTGGAGGCCGCGGCCGTCGCCGCACGCGCCGCGGGCCTCATCCCCCTCATCCTGGGCGACGCGCTGGAAGGGGAGGCGCGCGAGATGGGCAAGGTGCTGGGCGGCATCGCCCGCGGCGTCGCCACCCATGGCCACCCCCTGCCGCGCCCCTGCGTGCTGCTCTCGGGCGGCGAGGCCACGGTGACGATCGGCCCGGAAGGCGCGGGGCGCGGCGGGCGCAACAGCGAGGCGCTGCTGGCCTGCGCCCTGGCGCTTGAGGGGGCACCCGGCATCTGGGCACTGATGGCGGACACGGACGGGATCGACGGCGCCGGCCCCAATGCCGGCGCGCTGGCGCGGCCGGACAGCCTGCCGCGCGCGCGGGCGCTGGGGCTCGACCCCCGCGCGGCGCTGGCGCGTCACGACAGCCAGCCCGTCTTCGCAGCCCTGGGCGACCTCGTGGAGACGGGGCCGACGCTCACCAACGTCAATGATTTCCGCGCCATTCTGGTGGCATGAGGCAAGGCAGCGCAAGCGGGACCTTAATTTTGTTAAGTTTTGGGTTTTTGCTTGGTGCGAAAGCTTAGTGAGTCTAAGTTAAGCCCATGCGCGATCCCCAACTCGAAGCCCTCCTCGCCCGCCGTGGCGCCGTCACCCGCATCGCGGGGGCGCTCGGCATCTCCACCGCCGCGGTCAGCCAATGGAAGCGCGTCCCCGATGACCGCGTGGCCGAGGTGGCCGCGGCGCTCGGCGTGACGCCGGAGGAGGTGAAGCCCGGGGAAGCGAAGCCTGCCGAAATCCCCGCGGCCCGGCGCGAGACGCCGCGCGCGCCCCGCATTCCGATGCGCCGCCACAGGCGCACCAAGATCATCGCGACCCTCGGCCCCGCCAGCGCCACCATCGAGATGATCGAGCGCCTCTACCGCGCCGGCGCCGATGTGTTCCGCCTCAACTTCAGCCACGGCACCCAGCAGGACCATGCCGAGCGCATCCTGATGATCCGCGAGGTGGAGCGGCGCTTCGGCCGGCCCATAGGCATCCTGGCCGACGTGCAGGGCCCCAAGCTGCGCGTCGGAAAATTCGCGGCCGGCCGGGTGCAGCTGACGCCGGGCAAGCCCTTCCGCCTGGACCTCAGCCCCACGCCCGGCGATGTGCGCCGCGTGCAGTTGCCCCATCCAGAGATCATCGCCGCCGCGCGCATCGGCACCAGCCTGCTGCTCGACGACGGCAAGCTGAAGCTGCGTGTCACCCGCCAGGTGGAGGGCGACCACCTGGAGACGGAGGTGGTGGTCGGCGGCCCGCTGAGTGACCGCAAGGGCGTGAACGTGCCCGACGTGGCCCTGCCCATCCCGGCGCTGACCGCCAAGGACCGATCGGACCTCGAATTCGTGCTGCCGCTGGGCATCGAATACATCGGCCTCAGTTTCGTGCAGCGCCCCGAGGACGTGGCCGAGGCGCAGGCGATCGCGGCCGGCCGGGCCTGGATCATGGTCAAGATGGAAAAGCCCCAGGCGGTCGAGAACATGGAGGGCATCTTCGCGCTGGCCGATGCGGTGATGGTGGCGCGCGGCGACCTGGGTGTCGAACTTCCGCCCGAGGAGGTGCCGCTGGTGCAGAAGCGGCTCGTCCGCGCCGCACGGGCCCTGGGAAAGCCGGTCGTGGTGGCGACCCAGATGCTCGAGAGCATGATCAACGCCCCCTCCCCCACCCGCGCCGAGGCCAGCGACGTGGCGACCGCGGTGTTCGACGGCGCGGATGCGGTGATGCTCTCGGCCGAGACAGCGGCCGGGCAATACCCGCTGGAAGCCGTGAACATCATGGACCGTATCGTGGCCCGCACCGAGCAGGATGCCGGCTGGCGCGCCCAGACCGATGCGAGCCGCCCGCCGCCGGAGCGCAGCAGCGCGGGCGCCATCGGGGCCGCAGCAGCGCAAGTGGCACGCACCATCGGCGCGCAGGTCATCGCCACCTTCACCTCCACGGCCAGCACCACGCTGCGGGTCGCGCGGGAGCGGCCGGAATGTCCCATCCTGGGGCTAACGCCGCGCATGGAATCGGCGCGGCGGCTTGCGGTGGTGTGGGGGGTGCATCCGGTCCTGGTCCAGGATATCCACTCCATGAGCGAGATGGTGGCCCGGGCCACCCGGGCCGCGATGCAGGAGGGGTTTGCTGGCGCGGACGAGGAGATCGTCGTCACGGCAGGCGTTCCCTTCGGCACGCCCGGCACCACCAATTCGCTGCGCGTGGCCCTGGTAAAGTAAGGATGAGCTTGATGAAGGCACTGTTCCTGGCCGCCCTCCTGGCCCCCGCCATGCTGTTGGGCGCCATGGCACCCGCGGCAGCCCAGCGCAGCGGCGTCTATGAGGTGACGGGCACCAATCTCGATGGCTCCGCCTACCAGGGGGTCATGCACATCCAGCAGGTGGGCACCTCCAGCTTCCACATCCTGTGGAACATCGGCGGCCAGTTGATCGAGGGCGTCGGCATGGCCTCGGGCCGTACCTTCGTCACCGCCTTCAGTGCGGCCGAGCGCACGGGCCTCGGCGTCTATGAGATCGGCCCCGGCGACGTGATGGACGGCAGCTGGACCATCGTGGGCGCCAACACCAACGGCACTGAGATTGTGCGCTGGGCCAGCGAGCAGCCGGCCGAGGGCGGGGCCGGCCCCACGCCCGGCGCCGCCCCGGGTGCCACCCCCCCGGCGGCCCCTCCGCCCGCGCCATCCCTTCCGCCCCGACGCAACTGATGGCACCCTCGCGCCAGATGCGAGGAATGCCAGAATGAGCAACTTCACGAACCCGGAAACGATCGCCCTGCACGGCGGCAGCCACCGCGCGGACCCGAACACCGGCTCCGTCGCGGTGCCCATCCACCAGACCACCAGCTTCCAGTTCCAGGACACCGGCCACGCCGCCCGGCTGTTCGGCCTGGCGGAGCTGGGCAACATCTACACGCGCATCATGAACCCGACCTGCGACGCGCTGGAGACGCGCGTGGCGCAGCTCGAGGGCGGTGCGGCGGCGCTGGCGGTGGGCTCGGGCCAGGCGGCGACGACCTTCTGCGTGATGAACCTCTGCGAGGCCGGCGACAACATCGTCAGTTCCACCGACCTCTATGGCGGCACCTGGAACCTGTTCGCGAACACGCTGAAGCAGTTCGGCATCGAGGTCCGCTTCGTGGACCCGGCCGACCCCGAGGGCTTCGCCCGCGCCACCGACGCCCGTACCCGCGCCTACTACGCCGAGACCCTGCCGAACCCGAAGCTGCAGGTCTTCCCCATCGCGGAGGTCGCGGCCATCGGGCGCAGGCTCGGCGTGCCGCTCATCATGGACAACACGGCGGCCCCCATCATCTGCAAGCCGTTCCAGCATGGCGCGGCCATCGTGATGCACTCCACCACCAAGTGGATCGGCGGGCATGGCACCTCCATCGGCGGCATCGTCGTGGATGGTGGGAACTTCGACTGGGAAGCGGGCGGGGATCGCTTCCCCACGCTGAACAAGCCCGACCCCTCCTACCATGGCGCCGTCTGGGCCCAGGCGGCCAAGCCGCTCGGCCCCATCGCGTACATCCTGCGGATGCGGACCTGCCTGCTGCGCGACCTCGGCGCGCCCATGTCGCCCTTCAACGCCTTCATGTTCCTGCAGGGGCTGGAGACGCTGCCGCTGCGGATGGAGCGGCACTGCTCCAACGCCATCAAGGCGGCGGCGTATCTTGCGGGGCACCCCAAGGTGACGAAGGTGATCCACCCCTCGCTCAGCGAGGGCGAGGCGCGGCGCCGGGCCGACACGCACCTGAAGGGCGGCATGGGCAGCCTGATGGGCATCGAGCTTTCGGGCGGCAAGGAGGCCGGGCAGGCCTTCATCGAGAAGCTGCGCATGTTCTACCATGTGGCGAACATCGGCGACGCGCGCAGCCTGGCCATCCACCCGGCCACCACCACGCACAGCCAGCTCAACGAGGAGGAGCAGGCGATGAGCGGGGTGACGCCCGGCTATGTGCGCCTGTCCATCGGCATCGAGCACATCGACGACATCATCGCGGACCTGGAACAGGCGCTGGCGTGATGAACTACGCAGGTGCCTTCCCGACGACGCGGATGCGGCGCAACCGCCAGGACGCCTGGACGCGCGCCCTTGTGGCCGAGAACGCCCTGCATGTGGGCGACCTGATCTGGCCCATCTTCCTCACGGAAGGCACGGGCCAGCGCGTGGAAATCCCCTCCATGCCCGGCGTGCTGCGCGTCAGCCCCGATGTGGTGGCCGAGCATGTGGCGGAAGCCGTCTCGCTCGGCATCCCCGCCGTCGCGCTCTTTCCCTACACGCCGATGGAGGCGCGCGACGAGGACGGCACCGGGGCGCTCGACCCCGACAACCTCACCTGCCGCGCCGCCCGGGCGCTGAAGGCGGCGCATCCGGGCCTCGGCGTCATCGGTGACATCGCACTCGACACCTACACCACCCACGCCCATGACGGCGTGGTGCGGAATGGCGAGGTGGACAACGAGGAGAGTGTCGCGGCCCTCGTCACCATGTCCGTGAATTACGCGAAGGCCGGCGTGGACATCGTGGCGCCGAGCGACATGATGGACGGGCGCATCGGCACCATCCGCGCCGCACTGGATGCCGAGGGGCTGCAGCGCACGCGCATCATGTCCTACGCGGCGAAGTATGCGTCCGGCTTCTACGCGCCCTTCCGCGACGCCATCGGCTCGCTCACCGGGCCGGACCGCGCGGGGCCGAAGGACAAGAAGACCTACCAGATGGACCCCGCCAACACCGACGAGGCGCTGCGCGAAGTGGCGCTCGACCTCGCGGAAGGTGCCGACATGGTGATGGTGAAGCCCGGCCTGCCCTACCTCGACGTGGTGCACCGGGTGCGGCGGGAGTTCGGCGCACCCACCTTCGTCTACCAGGTGAGTGGCGAGTATTCGATGCTGATGGCGGCGGTGGAGCGTGGATGGCTCGACCACGACCGCGCCATGATGGAAAGCCTGATGTGCTTCAAGCGCGCCGGCGCGAACGGCATCCTGACCTACTTCGCGGTCAAGGCGGCGCGCCTGATCCAGGCCGGCTGAGGGGCGCGCGCGGCGCGGGGAAGGTGCTGCGCCGGCGCACCACCCGGGCGCCCGCGGCGCGTGGCCCGGCTCAGGCCGAAGGCTGCGCCGCGCGCCGGAACAGCCCCAGCGCCGCGTAGAGGCCCAGCCCCGTGCCCACGGTGCCGAAGCCGAAGATGGCCAGCACCAGCAGCCAGTCGATCGGCCCGCCCATGTCGGCGAAGCCAGAGCTGGTCACGGTGAACATCACGAACACCGCGACCACCCCGCCGAACACGCCCAGCACCTCGGCCCAGACCAGCCGCTGGGGAATGAGGGTGCGGTCACGCAGCAGCACGCGCAGGAAGGCCAGCGTGGCCAGAGCGGCGAGTGCCACCAGCGGCCAGAATGTCCAGCCCAGCATTTCCTGGAAGACGGCCACCAGCGTGGCGAAATCGAGTTCCTTCATGGGGTCAGCCCTCCTTCACGCGCGGCCGCGCAGCATGGCGAGATAGGTGGGCTTCAGCCCCACCTCCTTCATGATCCACGAAATCCAGAGCTCCTCCAGCGGTGCGATCACGCCGGGGAAGGAGGGCACCAGGTTGTCGTTGTAGTCGAACTCCACCAGCATCGCCCGGCCCACCCGCGTGATGAGCGGGCAGGAGGTGTAGCCATCGTAGCGCTCGGCGCTCTGCCGGCCCTGGATGGTCGCGATCAGGTGGTCCACCGCGACGGGCACCTGCCACTTCACGCTGGCCGCCGTCTTGCCCTTGGGCACGCCCGCAATGTCGCCGACGCAGAACACCTCCGGGAAGCGGGCGTGACGGAGCGTGTGGCGGTCCACCTCCGCCCAGCCATCGGCCGCCCAGGGGCCGGTCTGCCAGCGCAGCGGCGAGTTGCGGACCACCTCCGGCGCACGCATGGGCGGGATCACGTTGATGAAGTCGTAGCTCTGCTCGCTGTCGCCCGCCGGCGTGCGGAAAGTGGCGATGCGGCGGTCCAGGTCGATCTTGCGCAGCACATGGTCGTGCGTGACGCGGATGTTGCGCTCGGCGTAGAGCATGCGCACCCGCTCGGCCACGATCGGCACGCTGAACAACACGCGGTTCTGGGCATTGTAGGTGAGTTCCGCCCGGCCACGATTGCCGCGGCGGCGCAGGAAGTCATCGGTGAGGAAGGCATATTTCAGCGGCGCGCCGGCGCATTTCATCTCGGTGGCCGGGCGCAGGAACACGCCCTGCCCGCCCTTGTCCGCGAAGTCGGACATGGCGCGCCATGTGGCCTCAGCCTGGGACGGGCCCGCATAGACGCTCCCCAGCCCGTTCTGGCCGATGCGCGCGACGTCCATGCCCTCGATGGCGCCGTAGTCGAGCGAGAGGCCGGTTGCCACCACCAGAAAATCATAGGCCAGGCGCTGCCCGGCATCGGTGGTGACGGTCTTGCCCACCGGATCAATCTCGGCAGCCGCCTCCTCCACCCAGTTCACGCCGGGATGGACCCATGTGCGGGTGCTGGAGAGCACGTAGTCCGGGCTCTTCAGCCCGGCCGCGACCAGGGTGTAGCCGGGCTGGTAGTGATGCTCCCGCCGCTTGTCGAGCAGGGTGATCTGCGCCCCCGACAGGCCCATGGCCAGGCGCGAGGCGGTAGAGAGGCCCGCGGCGCCGGCGCCGATGATGATGATCTTCGCAGTGGTCGCCACCGCGGCCTGGGGCGTGCGGCCGAGGACGCCGGCACCTGCCAGCGCACCCGCCCCCAGCAGCAGCCCACGCCGCCCGAGCAGCGTGCGAATGTGATGTTCCTGTTGGCCTGACATGCGCCCTCCTCAGCGGCCCGCTCTATCTGAGCAGGTCCATATATCTTGAGATACTTAATAATAGGGGGAAACTATGCCTCGGCCGGGCGCTTGGCTTTGATCTGGATCAATGTCCGATGGAAAAACGGCGGGCGGAGGCGGAACGTTCAGCCCGCCAGGAAGCCCGCCACCAGCCGTATCTGGGCATCATCCAATAGGGCTGGCGCGTGGCCGCAGCCAAGGATGGTCTCGGCGTGCACGCCGGCACTTTCGGCCATGCGCGCGACCGTCTCCGGCAGCAGCAGGTCGGACGCTTCGCCGCGCAACACCAGCACGGGCCGTTGCGCCACGGCGGGCCAGAGCGGCCAGAGGTCAACATCGGCCAACTCGGCCTGCATGGGCGTCATGATGGCAGGGTCGTGATGCGGCACCACGCGGCCCGCGGCCGTCATTCGCGCTGAATGTGTGGCCAGGTGCGCCCATTGGGCGTCGGTCAGCGCGCCGAAGGGGGCGTGGACGCGGCGCAGATGCGCCTCCAGCCCAGCCATGTCGGCGAACTCGACGGGCGCGCTCAAATAGGCGCGGATGCGCTCCAGCGCCGCCACCGGCACGAAGGGGCCGATGTCGTTCAGCACCATCCGGCGAATGCGTGCCCCCGGCACGGTGCATTGCCCCAGGCCGATCAGCCCGCCCATGGACGTGCCCACCCAGTCCACCTCGCCCAGCGCGGCCAGCAGCGGGGCGAGTGCCGCGAGGTAGGTCGGAACGGCGTAGGCGCTGCCATCCTCCAGCCAGCCGGACATCCCGCGGCCGGGGATGTCCGGGCAGAGCACGCGCCGCCCCTGCCCGGCCAGCGCCTCGGCCAGCGCATCGAAGTCGCGCCCGTTGCGAGTCAGGCCGTGCACACAGAGCACGGGGGCGCCGTCCACCGGCCCCCACTCCGTCCAGCGCAGGGTGACCGCGCCGCCGGGGAGGGCGGCGCGCAACTGACCCGTGCGGGGCGTCACAGCACGCCCTTCTCCTTCAGCGTGGCCATCGCGGCGTCGTCCATGCCGAGCAGGCCGCGCAGCACCTGGTCATTGTGCTGGCCGAGCGTCGGCGGCGGAACGCGGTAGTCGGCCGGCGTGGCCGACATCTTCACCGGGTTGGCGATGACCTCGATCTCCTGGCCGCTCGCGTGGTTCATCTTCACCCGCATGCCGCGCGCCTGGACATGCGGGTCGGCGAAGACCTGCTCCAGCGTGTTGATCGGCCCGCAGGCGATCTTGAGCGCCTCCAGCGCGTCGACCCATTCGGTGGTGGTCTTGGACTTGGTCAGCGGCGTCAGCGTCTGCGTCACCAGGTCGCGGTTGGCGACGCGCCTGGGGTTGGTGGCGAAGCGTTCGTCCGCCAGCAGCGCCTCCTGGCCGAAGGCCTTGCAGAAGCGCTCGAAGGTGGGGTCATTGCCGACCGCCAGGATCATGTAGCCGTCCTTGGTCGGGAATTCCTGGTAGGGGCTGATGTTGGGGTGCTGGTTGCCCAGGCGCGGCGGGTTCTCGCCGGTCGCGATGTAGTTCATGCCCTGGTTCGCGAGCCACGCCACATGCGTGTCGAGCATGCCGATGTCGATCTGCTGGCCCTGGCCCGTTGCATGGCGATGGTTGATGGCGGCAAGGATGCCGATGCAGCCGTAGAGGCCGGCGAAGAGGTCCGCCACCGGCACGCCCACCTTCTGCGGGCTGCCGTTCGGCTCGCCGGTGAGGGACATGACGCCGCCCATCGCCTGAATCAGCGCGTCATAGCCCGGGCGCGGCGCATAGGGGCCGGTCTGGCCGAAGCCGGTGATGGAGCAATAGATCAGCCGCGGGTACTTTTCCTTGAGCTGTTCCCAGCCGAGGCCGTACTTGGCCAGCGCGCCGACCTTGAAGTTCTCGGCCAGGATGTCGCAGTGTTCCAGCAGCTTGTGAATCACCGCCTGGCCCTCGGGCTTGGCGATGTCGAGCGTGACCGAGAGCTTGTTGCGGTTCACCCCCAGGAAATAGGCGCTCTCCTTGGTCTCGGGCCAGAAGGGGGGCGCGAAGCCGCGCGTGTCGTCGCCCGCCTCGGGGCGTTCGATCTTGATGACCTCGGCGCCCATGTCGCCCAGCATCTGGGTGCAGGTGGGGCCCGCGAGCACGCGGGTGAGGTCGAGCACGCGGAGGCCCTTCAGCGGGCCGGTCGGAGTGGTCATGCGAATATCTTCTCCAGCGCCGCTTCGGTGCGGCGCGCCAGTTCATCCGGCCGCAGAGTGCCTTCGAGGCGCAGCAGGGGGCAAGGGAGGGTCCCGAACCACTCCTCGTGCCGCGCCCGGCTGCGGCCCGGCTCGGTGCCATCCTCGTAGGAGGCCGCCCAGGCGAGGAAGGCCAGGTATTCCGCGCGCCGCTCCCCGCCGGTCGCCACCGCGGCACCGAAACGGGCGTGTTCACGGGCGCGCAGCCGGGCAAGGCGCAGTTCGGTCGGCGTGTCGAGGAACACCACCAGGCGGAATTCGGCGGTCAGCGCCTCGCCCCAGCCCAGGACCGCACCCGCCAGCACATAGGGGCGCCCTGGCGCAAGCTGGGCTCGCAGGAAGGGAATGCGCTCGGCCGCGGGGCGCAGATCGCGATACGGAGGGTCAGTGGGCAGCCACAGCGCCTCATCGGTCTCGGCGAAGGCCCAGCCCCGGCGCGCGGCCAGTCGCGCGCCCAGCGTCGAGGTGCCGGCGCCGGCCGCGCCGGTGATGTGGATGCCCCCCATCATGCCAAGCGCCTTCGCACCCGCAGCATTGGGTGTGCAAGCGCAAATTCACTCGCGCGGCCAGGTGTTGGCACGCTGTCCAAGCGCGGCCCGCGCCGCGATCTCGGTAATGCGGGCGCGCCGCGTGATGGGCCGCTTGGCCTGCGCCACCCATTCGAGGTTGGCGCGACGGTGCGAGGCCGGGAATTCGCGCCACGCATCCATGGCCCCCGGCGCGGCGCGCAACGCGTCGAGAAGTTCTTCCGGCTCGGTCAGGGCGGTGGCATCGTCCAGCCGCGTCCAGCCGCCATCGGCCATGGCGCGCAAGATGGCGGCCTCGCCCGGCTGCGCCATCAGCCCTGCCGCGATCAGCGCCTTCACCCGCGCCTTGTTCACGCCCGACCAGGCGCTGCCCGGCCGCCGCGGCGACATGAGCAGCAAGGAGCGCGTCGCGTCGAGCTTGCGTGGGCGGCTGTCGATCCAGCCGAAGCACAACGCCTCCAGGATCGCGTCCTCCTGGGTCAGCGCGCCATGGCCCTTGCGCGGGATGACAAGCCAGACGCTGCCCGGCTGCCCATGGTGCGCCGAAAGCCAGGCGCGCCAGGCGGCGCGGTTGGGCATGTCCAGCATGGGGTGGTCGGGCATGGGCCGGGGCCTTGGCCGCGACGCGCGGCACCCGAGGCTACCAGCCGGCGCCCCTGCCTGGGAACAACGCCGTGCGGAAAGGGTTTCATCGGCCCGTCAAGCCAATGCCGCGCGGCTGTCATTTCACGGCGCTAGGCCGGCGCCCGCCGCAGGAGACATGCCCATGCCCCGCACGCCGATCACCCGCCGCCCACTATTTCTTGGGGCCGGTGGGCTGGCCCTCGCAAGCCCGGCCTTCGGCCAAGGCGCCCGGCCCATCACCCTGCTGGTCCCCTTTGCGCCCGGCGGCACCACTGACATTGCCGCGCGGCTGATCCAGGAGGCCCTGGGCCGCGCGCTGGCTGCCCCTGTGATCATCGAGAATCGGCCCGGGGCGGGGGGTGCGGTCGCGGCCGAAGCGGTGCGGCGCGCACCGCCGGATGGGCGCATGCTGCTGCTCGCCACAGCCTCCACCCATGGCGTGAATCCCGCCGTCTTCGCGGATCTGCCCTATGATGCCGAGGCGGATTTCGCACCCATCGCGCTGTTCGGCGTCACGCCGCAGGCGCTGGCGGTGGCGCCCGGGCTCGCGGTGCGCGACGCCGCGGGGCTGATCGCGTTGCTGCGCGCGGAGCCGGGGCGGCACAACTATGCCTCCGCCGGGGTGGGGTCCATCACGCACCTCGCCTGCGAATGGTTCCTCCAGGCGGCGGGTGGGCTGCGCGTGACGCATGTCCCCTATCGCGGCGGCGGGCCGGCCCTGCAGGCGGTGGCGAGCGGCGAGGTGAGCTTCACCCTGGAAACGACGGCGACGCTCGCCGCCGCCCTGCGCGACGGGCGGGTGCGTGGCCTCGCCATTGCGACCCGCGCACGCTCCCGTGCCTTCCCGGACCTGCCGACGCTGCATGAGGAAGGGCTCACGGGCTTCAACGCAGGCTCCTGGACCATGGCGGTGGCGCCGCGCGGCACGCCGGCCGACGTGCTGGGTCCGCTGAACGCCGCCTTCCGCCAAGCCGTGTCGGAGCCCGAGGTGGCCCGGCGCCTGGCCGAGATCGGCACCGAGGTCGTGACCGATGGCACGCCCGAAGACGCCGCGCGGCACATCCGCCAGGAAATCGCCCGCTGGCGCGAGGTGGTGCGCGCCGCGGGGCTGAACATCACGCGGAGCTGAGGCTGCCTCAGCCGCCGAAGGCGACCTTCTCGCTGGTGCCGCCCGGCTCCTCATTCTCCTTCTGCATCTCCTGCATGTAGCTGAAAGCGAGGAACCCGCCGGTCGGCCGGCTGTCCCAGTATTCGCCGCCCTGCATCCGCACCGCGATCAGGGCCAGTTCCTCGCTGGGGGCGCCGTCGGGGAACCAGGGACGCGCATCCTCGGTCCAGAGGGCGCGCTGCTTTTCCACGTCCTGCACCACCCGCGCCTGGCCGGAGATGGAGACGTATTCCTTGCGCTCGGGGCAGGAAGCGGCCAGCAGCACATCGTGGTCGCGGCCGATTTCCATGGATTTGGGGCTGTTCACATCGGTGAAGAACCACACCGTGCCGCCCTCCACGCCGACGATCTGCATGGGGCGCGAGTGCAGGCCACCCTGCGGCTCGTGCGTCACCAGCATCACGGTGCCGATGTCCTGCAGCAGGGCGCGGGCCTTTTGCTGCGCCTCTTCCTCGTGGTTTCCATGGTGGGTCATCAGGGGTCTCCTCTGTTGCGAAAACAACGGCGGCGGGCCGCCAGGGTTGCCCCCTGCCCCCCATCCGTCGCATGGTCCGCCGCGACGGAGGACCGCCCATGCTCGACACGCCACACCCCACCCCGGCTGAACCCACCCTGGACTGCCGCGCGCTGGCCAAGGCGCTGTCCGGGCAGCATTTCATCGGCGGGCGCTATGTGCCTTCGCTGTCGGGCAAGACCTTCGAGGTGGTGAACCCCGCCACCGGCGAGGCGGTCGCCACCGCCGCCGAGGGTGACGCCGCCGATGTGGACGCCGCCGTGCGAGATGCCGCCCGCGCCCAGAAGGAATGGGCCAGGATGCCCGCCCGCAAGCGCGGCGCCCTGGTGCACCAGTGCGCGGCCATGCTGAAGGCGCACCAGGAGGAGCTCTCGCGCCTGATCGCGCTCGAGACCGGCAAGGCGCTGCGCACCGAAAGCCGGGTCGAGGCCGGCGTGGTGGCCGATGTGTTCGAATTCTTCGGCGGCCTTGGCT
>JBHYDO010000078.1:0-15869 GCA_051860645.1 Roseococcus sp. | reverse complement strand
AAAGATGGACCTCATCCCGCTGCTGACCGCGATGGGCATGGCGACGCGGCATCTCGGCCTCGGCGGCACCTATTCCACCACCTACTACGAACCCTTCCACGTGGCGCGCACTTTCCAGACGCTGGATCTCATGGTGGGCGGGCGCGCCGCGTGGAACGTCGTCACCTCGCTGAATGATTCCGAGGCGCTGAACATGGGCCAGGCCTCCCACCCCGAGCACGACCTGCGCTACGACCGCGCGGACGAGTTCGTGGAATGCGTGCTCGGCCACTGGAACTCCTGGGAGGATGACGCGCTGGTGGTGGACCGCCGCGTGGGCGGCCTCTTCGCGCATCCCGACCGCGTGCACCGGCTGGACTACAAGGGGAAGTACTTCAACTCGCGCGGGCCCTTCACCGTGCCGCGCTCGCCCCAGGGCCACCCGGTTGTGATCCAGGCGGGGCAAAGCGGGCGGGGCAAGGCCTTTGCGGCGCGCTGGGGCGAGGTGATCTTTGCCTCCTACAAATCGCTCGACAACGCGAAGAAGCAGTACGCCGAGCTGAAGGCCGCCATCGGTGCCGCGGGGCGCGACCCGACCTCGGTGCGCATCGCGCCGCCCATCTACGCCATCGTGGGCGAGACGCGCGGCATCGCGAAGGAAAAGGAGGCCTACCTCGCCTCGCTTGCCCAGCCCGAGGACGCGCTGTGCCTGCTCGGCGAAATCCTGAATTTCGACTTCTCGGGCCTGCCGCTGGACGAGCCCATCGGCGATGCGCTGCTGGCCGGGATCTCGGGCCAGCAGGCGCTGCGCGACCGCGTCATCGCCGCCGCCGGCACGCCCAACCCGACCCCGCGCGACTTCATCGAGCTGTCCAAGCGCGGCACCATCTACGAGATGCCCGTCTTCTGCGGCACCGCCACCGACGTCGCCGACGAGATGGAGGCCTGGTACCAGGGCGAGGGCTGCGACGGCTTCGTCGTCGCCGCCACGCACCGCCCCGCCGCGTACGAGGATTTCACGCGCTACGTCGTGCCCGAGCTGCAGCGCCGCGGCGTGTTCCACAAGGATTATGCCGGCACCACGCTGCGGGAGAATCTCGGCCTGCCGCGGCCCATCGCGCGCGGCACGCCGCGCCGCAGTCTCTGAAGGGAACAGGCGCATGCGCGAATACAGGCTGGTCTCGACCAGCGGCATCCTGGGCTATGGCTATCCGGAAGCGTGTCTCGCCGCCGCCATGGAGCGCGGCGTGGACATGATCGGCTGCGATGGCGGCAGCACCGATCCCGGCCCCTACTACCTCGGCAGCGGCAAGCCCTTCGTCTCGCTGCGCGCCATGAAGCGCGACCTGCGGCACATGCTCGTCGCCGCCGTGCGGCACAAGGTGCCGATGGTGGTCGGCACCGCCGGCGGGGCAGGGGGCGAGCCGCATTTGCAGCTCGTCGCGCAGATGGTGCGCGACATCGCGAAGGAGGAGGGCCTCAGCTTCCGCATGGCGCTGATCCATTCTGAGCAGGACAAGGACTACCTCAAGCAGCGCGTGCGCGAGGGCCGCACCCGCCCGCTCGGCCGCTTTCCCGCGCTGGAAGAAGCGACTGTGGACCGCGCCGCGCGCATCGTGGGCATGTGCGGGCCCGAGCCCTACATGCGCGCGCTAGGCGAGGGCGCGCAGATCGTGATTGGCGGCCGCACCAGCGACCCCGCGCCCTTCGCTGCCTGCGCCATGACGGCGCAGCTGCCGCCCGCCCAGGCCTGGTATGCCGGCAAGATGCTGGAATGCGGCGCGCTGCCCGCCTGGCCCAAGGGGCCGGACTGCCTGCACGTGACTGTGCGCGAGGATGGCGTGATCTGCGAGCCGATGGGCGATCGGGCCTGCACGCCGCTCTCGGTCGCGACCCACGCGCTGCACGAGAACTCGAGCCCCATCCGCCATGTGGAGCCGGGCGGCGTGCTGGACACCAGCGACTGCGTGTTCGAGCAGGTGACGCCCAAGGCCACGATGATCACCGGCATGCGCTGGAACCCGGCCGAGGCCTACACCGTGAAGCTGGAGGCGGTGGAGCGCGTGGGCCATCGCGCCATCTCCATCTGCGGAACGCGCGACCCGGTGCTGATCGGCCAGCTCGATCATTTCCTGGGCCTGGTGCGCGACCTGGTGCGGGTGAAGGCGGCGGACCTCAGCATCGGCGGCGATGAATACCGCCTCACCATCCACACCTATGGCCGCGACGGCGTGATGGGCGCGCGCGAGCCGGTGCGCGACGCGACGCCGCATGAGCTCGGCTTCGTGCTGGACGTGGTGGCGCAGGACCCCGATGTGGCGCAGGCGGTGATCGCGCTCTCGCGCACCAGCATGCTGCACAGCGACTTCCCGGGGCGGCTGTGCAAGGAGGGGAACATGGCCATCCCCTTCTCGCCCTCGGACCTGAGTGCGGGCGAGATGTTCCGCTTCACCATGTCGCATGTGGTGCTGCCGGCCGACCCGCACGAGATGTTCCCCATCGAACACGAGGTGGTGTGACATGCCCCGGATCCGTGACATCGCCCGCGTCTGCAAGAGCAAGAACGCCGGCCCCTTCGAGGTCACCATCGACGTCATGTTCGACGAGCTGGAGACCTTCCGCCGCGTGCGCGACACGGGCGTGCTGAACCCCGCGCTGTTCGCCCGCCTCTACGGCGTGGACGCGCAGGACGTGCTGTTCACCGAGTACGAGCCGGGCCACGCCTTCAAGGCCACGCTGCCGCGGCTGATCCCCGCGGGCGACATCGGCGACACCGACGTCTACGGCGCCCAGCAGCACGCGCCGCTGCTGGACGTCGAAATCCCGATCTGAACCGGGGCGTCAGGGCATCAGGAGGCCGCCATTCACCTCGATGACCTGCCCCGTCACGAAGGAGGACATCGCGCCGGAGGCCAGATAGAGGTAGGCCCCCACGCACTCCTCCAGCGTGCCCTGCCGGCGCATCGGCGTCATGCGCAGCGAGGCCTCGATCTGGTGCGGCGGCGTCACCGCGGTCTTGTTGGGCTTGTCGATCACGCCGGGCGCCACCGCGTTCACGCGGATGTTGAAGCGTGCGACCTCCTTGGCCAGGCCGCGCGTGAAGCTGGAGACGAAGCCCTTCGACGCTGCGTAGAGCACCGAGCGACCGCCGCCGCCATTGCGCGCGGCGAGCGAGGTGGTGGAGATGATCACGCCCCCGCCCTGGCGCTCCATCAACGGCAGCGCGGCGCGCGAGCAGGCGAAGACGGAGTGCGCGTTCAGCGCCAGCACATCGTCGAAGAGGGCGTCGTCGGCGTCGCGGATGGGGCTGCGCCGCACCACGCCGCCGGCATTGTTCACCAGGATGTCGAGGCGCCCGAAGGCGGAATGCGCGGCCTGGACGAGTTCGGCGCAGGCCACGCGGTCGCGCACATCGGCGCGCAGCACGATGGCCTCGCCGCCGGCCGCGCGCACGTCCGCGGCCACCACTTCCGCCGCCGCCATGTTGCTGTTGCCATGCACGGCCACGCGCATGCCCTGCGCGCCGAAGCCGCGCGCCACCGCGGCCCCGATGCCGGTGGAGGAGCCGGTGATGAGCACCGCCTGGCCGGCGAGATCGTCAATCTTCACGAAGGTCGTCCTTTGCTGTGATCCGGGCTTGCGCCCGCGCGTTACAGAATGCATTTTATAAAACATAAAGACGAGGGGACCGCCATGAACCAGCTGCTCCACCTCGACGAGGTGGCACCGGGCAACCGTCGCGAGGCCGGCGCGCCGCCCATCCTCTCGGTCGAGAACCTTGCCGTGGAATTCCACACCTCGCGCGGCGTCGTTCGCGCGGTGGATGGCGTCAGCTGGTCCGTGGGCGAGGGCGAGACGCTGGCCCTGGTGGGCGAGAGCGGCTGCGGGAAATCGGTCTCCGCGCTGGCAGTGATGCAGCTGCTGGCCAAGCCTGCCGGCCGCATCGCCGGCGGGCGGATCGTGTTCCAGGGCACCGACCTGCTGACGCTCTCGGAAGCTGAGATGCGCGAGCGCCGCGGCCGCGACATCGCCATGATCTTCCAGGAGCCGATGACCAGCCTCAACCCGGTGCTCAGCATCGGGCTGCAGCTGGCCGAGCCGCTGAAGATCCACATGGGCATGAATGACGAGCAGGCCCGCGCGCGCTCCATCGAGCTGCTGGGCCTGGTCGGCATCGCCGACGCCGACCGCCGCCTGACGCAGTATCCGCATCACTTCTCCGGCGGCATGCGCCAGCGCGTGATGATCGCGATCGGGCTTGCCTGCAACCCGCGCCTCATCATCGCCGACGAGCCGACGACCGCGCTCGACGTCACCATCCAGGCGCAGATCCTGGAGCTGATGAAGGACCTGTCGCGGCGCCTGGGCATCACGCTGGTGCTGATCACGCACAACCTCGGCGTGGTGGCCCGCTACGCCGACCGCGTGGCGGTGATGTACGCGGGCCGCATGGCCGAGCAGGGACCGGCGGGCCGCGTCTTCGGCGCGCCGCGGCATCCCTACACGGTGGGGCTGCTGCGCTCGGTTCCGCGCCTCGATCGTGCGCGCGGTGGCATGCTGGAGACCATCGAGGGTGCGCCCCCCAACATGCTGCACCCGCCCCAGGGCTGCCGCTTCGCGCCCCGCTGCCGCTGGCGCCAGGACATCTGCGCGACCGACCCCGCGCTGCGCCAGGTGACGCCCGACCAGCTCTCCGCCTGCCATTTCGCCGAGGACATGCCGCCCGGGCCGCAGCCGCTCTCCGACCGCGCGCTGGCCCCGCCCAACGAGGGCGCCACGCTGCTGGAGGTGAAAGGCCTCACCAAGCACTTCCCGGTGCGGCTGCGCGGCCTGTTCGGCGGCACGGCGACCGTGCGCGCGGCGCAGGACGTCTCCTTCCGCATCGCGCGCGGCGAGACGCTGGGCCTGGTGGGCGAGAGCGGCTGCGGCAAGACCACGGTCGGCCGCGTCGTGCTGCAACTGGAGAAGGCCACCGGCGGGCAGATCCTGTTCGACGGCGAGGATCTGGCCACCATCTCCTCCAGCCGCATGAAGCAGCTGCGCACGCGCATCCAGGTCATCTTCCAGGACCCCTATTCCTCGCTCAACCCGCGCATGACGGTGGGCGGCACCATCAGCGAGCCGCTGCGCAAGCGCCTGAACTTCACCGCCCCCAAGGCGGAGGCCCGCGTGCACGAACTGCTCGACCAGGTGGGGCTGCTGCGCGAGATGGCGGAGCGCTACCCGCACCAGCTCTCGGGCGGTCAGCGCCAGCGCGTGGGGATTGCGCGCGCGCTGGCCATGGAGCCCGATTTCATCGTCTGCGACGAGCCCGTCTCGGCGCTGGACGTCTCCATCCAGGGCCAGATCGTGAACCTGCTGGCGGAGCTGCAGGGCCGGCTCGGCATCGCCTACCTCTTCATCGCGCATGACCTGGCGGTGGTGCGCCACCTCTCGCACCGCATCGTGGTGATGTATCTCGGCCGCGTGATGGAGGCCGCCGACCGCGACGCCCTCTATGCCGAGCCGCTGCATCCCTACACCCAGGCCCTGCTCGACGCCGCCCCCATCCCGGACCCGGAGGTGGAGCGCCGCCGTGCCGCCCGCGCGCTGACGGGCGAGCTGCCCTCGCCCCTCTCGCCGCCCACGGGCTGCGTCTTCCACACCCGCTGCCCGCTGGCCGACGCGCAATGCCGCGCCGTGGTGCCGGAGCTGCGCGAAATCCGTCCCGGCCACATGGCCGCCTGCATCAAGCTCTGAAGGGGGTCACGCCATGCTCCGCTACCTTTCCCGCCGCGTGGCGCTCATGGTGCCCACCCTGTTCGGCGTGGCGCTCCTCACCTTCATCATGCTGCGCGTCGTGCCCGGCGACGTGGTGGAGGTGAAGCTGCGCGCCGATGGCGGCCATGTCACCGAGGAGATCCTGCAGCGCGAGCGCGCGCGCCTCGGCCTCGACAAGCCGCTGCCCACGCAGTTCATCGACTGGATGACGGGCCTCGTCACGCTCGACCTCGGCCGCTCCATGTGGACGGGGCAGCCGGTGGCGGAGGAGATCGGCGTGCGCATCGGCCTCACCGTGCAGGTGGCCTTCATGGCGGCGATCATCTCGGTGCTGATCGCGATCCCGCTCGGCACCATATCGGCGCTGTTCCGTGACACATGGATCGACTACCTCGTGCGCATCTTCACGATCGCGGGGCTGGCCGTGCCCTCGTTCTGGCTGGGCATGATCATCATCCTCGTGCTGCTGACCACGTTCCAATGGTCGCCACCGGTCACCTACACGCCCTTCCACGAGAACCCGGTGCAGAACATGTCGCAGCTCATCTGGCCCGCGCTGGCCGTGGGCTACCGCTATGCGGCCGTGGTGGCGCGCATGGTGCGCTCTTCCATCATCGAGGTGATGCGCGAGGACTACATCCGCACCGCGCGCGCCAAGGGCGTGTTCGAACGCCTGGTGGTGGGGCGCCACGCCATGCGCAACGCGCTGCTGCCTGCGGTCACCATCATCGGGCTGGAATTCGCCTTCCTCATCGGCGGCCTGGTGGTGACCGAGCAGGTGTTCAACCTGAACGGCATCGGCCGCCTGTTCGTGGAGGCCATCTCCCGCAATGACTTCATCCTGATCCAGGCGCTGGTGATGCTGCTGGCGGCGGTCTTCGTGACCATGAACCTGCTGGTGGACCTGCTCTACGGCGTCCTCGACCCGCGCGTGCGCTACGGCTGACGAGAGGAACATCGCCATGTCCATCGCCACCACCACGCCCATCCCCGTCGAGACCGCACCGGCCGCACCGCGGCGCCGGAATGCCGTCCTCGGTTTCTGCATCGCGCAGCCGCTCGGGGCCGCAGGGCTTCTCGTGATCATCATCATGGGGCTTGCCGCGATCTTCGCCGAGGCCATCGCGCCCTATGAGCCCGAGGTGATCAACTTCGGCGCGATGCTGACCGCGCCCTCGCTGGAGCACCCCTTCGGCACCGACGCATTCGGGCGCGACATCCTTACGCGCATCATCTACGGCGCGCGCACGGCGCTGACCATCGGCTTCCTGTCCTCCTTCATCGGCTGCACGCTGGGGGGCCTGCTCGGCATCGCCTCGGCCTATTTCGGTGGCCGGGCGGATCTCATCATCCAGCGTTTCGTGGATGTGATGCTCTCCTTTCCCATCATCGTGCTGGCGCTGGTCGTCGTGGCCGTGCTGGGCAAGGCGGAGGTGCTGGGCATCGACATGAACCTGGTCTTCGCCATCGCCATCCCGATCATCCCGCGCTCCTCGCGCGTGGTGCGCTCGGCGGCACTTTCGGTGCGCGCCATGCCCTACATCGATGCGGCGCGGGCGGGCGGCTACTCGGCCTGGCACATCATCACGCGGCACATGGCGCCCAATGTGCTGGCGCCCTACCTCATCCTGCTGACGGCCTACATCGCGCAGGCGATCCTGCTTGAGGCGTCGCTGTCCTTCCTCGGCCTCGGCGTTTCGGAGCCCAAGCCCGCCTGGGGCCTCATGCTCGCTGGCGACAGCTCCAATTTCTACCAGGAGGCGCCGTGGATGATCATCTTCCCGGGCCTCGCCATCTCTCTCGCGGTGTTCGCCTTCAACCTGTTCGGCGACTCGCTGCGCGACTGGCTCGATCCGAAGTTCCGGATGTAGCCGCGACCAACAACGAAACGACCAAGGGAGAACAACGCCATGACCCATCTCTCCAGGAGGGCCGCCCTAGCGCTTCCCGCGCTCGGCCTCGTCTCACCCGCGCTTGCGCAGCAGGGGGAGACGCCGCAGCGGGGCGGCGTGCTCACCTTTGCCGTGGGCGCCGAGCCGCCCACCTACGACCTGCACCAGACCGGCACCTTCGCCGTCATGCACCGCCTGGCGCCGCACTACTCCACCCTGCTCACCTATGAGCCGGGCAACTACCCCAACATCGTTGGCGACGTGGCCGAAAGCTGGACCGTGTCGCCGGACCAGAAGACCTTCACCTTCAAGCTGCGGCCCAATGTGCGCTTCCACGACGGGACCGTGCTGACCTCGGAGGATGTGCGCGCCAGCTATGAGCGCCTGCGCGCCCCACCCGCCGGCGTGAACTCCAACCGCCTGCCCGCGTTCCGCCAGATCGACCAGATCACCGCGCCGGATCCGCTCACCGTGGTGATGACGATGAAGACGGTGGATGCGTCGATCATGGACACCTTCGCCTCTCCCTGGAACTCCATCTTCAGCGCCGCGCGCCTGGCGCAGGATCCGTCCTTCCCGGTCCGCAACGTCATGGGCACCGGCCCCTTCCGCTTCGTCGAGCATGTGGCCGGCTCGCATTGGGTGGGTGAGCGCTTCGACGGGTACTTCCGCCAGGGGCAGCCCCATCTCGACGGGTTCCGCGCCATCACGATGACGCCCTCGGCCATGGTCAACGCCTTGTCCGGCCGGCAGATCATGGCGGAATTCCGCGGCTTCACGCCCAATGAGCGTGACCGGATCGTGCGCGCACTGGGCGAGGATGCGCGCGTCCATGAAAGCAGCTGGATGCTGCACATGATCGCCAGCTTCAACAATGAGCGCCCGCCCTTCAATGACGCGCGTGTGCGCCGCGCACTCTCGCTCGCCATCGACCGCTGGGGCGGTTCGGCCTCGCTCAGCCGGATTTCGCAGCTGGGCGCGGTGGGTGGCCTCATGCGCCCTGGCAGCGTGTGGTCTGCAAGCCCCGAGGAGATGCAGCAGTGGCCGGGCTTCGGCCGCGACATGGCCGCGAACCGCGCGGAGGCGCGGCGCCTGCTTCGTGAGGCCGGGCATGAGAACCTCACCTTCACGCTGATGAACCGCAACCACCAGCCCTATGTCACCTCGGGCATCTTCCTCATCGACCAATGGCGGCAGATCGGCGTGCGCGTCGAACACCAGCAGGTGGAGTTGGCCGCGTGGTACGCAGCCCAGGGCAGCGGCGGCTTCGACGTGATGGTGGACAGCTTCACCCAGTTCAGTGACGACCCGACCAATGTGCTGGTGAAATACGTCTCCTTCGACAAGGCCTCGGTGGCCACAGCCCGTGCCACCGACCGCGAGCTGGACCGTCTGTTCGACGCCCAGGCACGCGAGACCGACCCTGCCGTGCGCAAGCGGCTGCTGCGACAGTTCGAAGCCCGCGCCTTCGAACAATCCTACGCCGTTCCGCTGCTGTGGTGGCAACGCATCGTGGTGATGAACCGGCGTGTTCGCGGCTGGTCCATGGCGCCGACGCACATGATCTACCAGGATCTGCGCGATGTCTGGCTCGCGCCCGAGCGGAGCTGAACCATGACGGGCGCGCGACAGCGGGTGGGGCGTTGGGCGCGGGGCAGGGCGGCCTTACTCCGCCGCGCGCCCCGCGCTGCTCGCCAGCAGGTCGTTCCAGCCGCTTTGGATGTGCGCGACCATGGCCTCCACCGCGCCCGGCTTGTCGCCTTGCTCCACGAGGCGCAGGAACCGCTCATGCTCGTCGATGTTCTTGAGGCGGGCGCCGCCGCGCTCCTGCGTCACGAAGGGGTAGCGCGCCCACAGCACGCGCACGAATTGCAGCGTCTGCGGCCGCTCCGCCAGTTCGTAGAGGCGGAAGTGGAAGTTGTAGTTCTCGGTGCGGCTCGCGGTGCGCTCGCCGCCATGGGCGCGCGCCGCGATCACGCGCTGGCTCTCGCGCAGCGCGGCCAGGGTCGCCGTGTCCAGCCGCTCCAGCGCGCGCGCCGTCAGGTCGCGTTCCAGCAGCACGCGCAGCTCGAAGGTCTCGCGCGCCGTCTCCATCTGCACCAGCGGCACGACGAGGCCCTTGTGCGAGATGGCCTGCACGAAGCCCTCTGCCCCCAGCATGTGCAAGGCCTCGCGCACCGGCGTGATGGAGACGCCGAGCTCCTTCGCGATGTCCGACTGCTTCAGCTTCGTCCCCCGGGGATACACCTCGGAGATGATGCGCGCACGGATGATGTCCGCCACCTGGTCCTGCTTCGTCTTGAACGCCATTCGCTCGCTCTTTCGTCCCAGCCATGCCGCACCGTCCCGCGGCGAGGGAAGTCCAATCCGCGTCCACTGCGCCAGATTTGTGCGCCGCACAATATAAACTATGCGCCCGGCCCGCCTTGCGCCGCATCAACCCCGGGCCCCGCCCGGCCGGCAGGAGACCCCCGATGAATCCAGGCTTCCGCCCCTATACGGGCATCCGCGTGCTCGACCTGACGCATGACCTCGCGCGCTACGCGACGCGGCTTTTCGCCGATCTCGGCGCGGAAGTCATCCGAATCGAGCCGCCCGGCGGCCTGCCCGACCGCGCGCGCGACACCGGGGCCGTCCCCGGCGGGGCCGAGACCTTCGCCTTCCACAACGCCAGCAAGCGCAGCCTTGTGCTCGACCTCGCGGGCAATGAGGGCCGGGCGGCCTTCGCGGACCTGGCGCGCGAGGCGCAAGTCGTGGTGCTGGAGCGCGGCGGGCCGCTCGGCGCCGCCGACATCGCCTGGCTGCGCGGGCTGAACGCGACCTCCACCATCACCCATGTCTCGCCCTATGGGCTGGGCGGGCCGTTGCAGGACGCGCCGGCCTCGGACCTCACCCTCCAGGCCGCCGGCGGCATCGCCTGGATGACCGGCCGCGGCGAGGAGCCGCCCTTGCGCCTGCCGGGCGGGCAGTCGGCCATGGTGGTCTCGGTCTACGCCGCCGTCGCCACCGCGATGTGCCTGTTCGACGCCGAGACGCGCGGGCGCGGGCACATCCTGGACGTCTCCGCGCAGGAGGCCATCGCGCACTCCCTGCAGAACGCCATCCAGGTGTGGGATTTGGAGCGCCGCGTGTCGCACCGCGCTGGCGAGGGCACGCGCGATGCCAGCGAGAACATCTACGAGTGCCGCGACGGCCACGTGTTCCTGGCCTCGCCGCCCACCACCGGCGTCTCCTGGAAGGGGCTGCTGGGGTGGATGGCGGAGGTGGGCCACCCCTCGCATGCCCCCTTCAGCGAGCCGCAATGGCTGGACCGGAAGTATCGCTCCAGGCCCGACGCGCGCGCCGAGTTCAAGCCGCTTTTCGAGGCCTTCACCCGCGACTTCACCCGCGCCGAGCTGGTGGAGAACGCGCTGAAGCGCCGCATCGTCATGGCGCCCGTCAGCCGCGTGCATGACGTGCTGGACGACAAGCAACTCGCCTACCGGGACTATTTCGTGCGGCTGGGCGAAGGCGGGCCGCGCTTCCCCGGCGCGCCCTACAAGATGTCCGAGAAGGTGTGGGGTGTGACGCCACCGCCGGCCCTCGGCGAATATGCGGCCGCGCCGCGCGGCTGACAGCAGAGAAGGAGGCATTCCATGCGCCCCGATTTCCTCGACGGCATCCGCTTCACCGACCTCACCTGGGCCGGCGCCGGCCCCTTCGGCACCAAGGTCTTCTCCGATTTCGGCGCCGAGATCCTCAAGATCGAGAGCATGTCCCGCCCCGACCCGGTGCGCCGCGGCGGGCCCTTCAAGGATGGCGTGGCGGGCACCAACCGCAGCGGCTACTTCGCCTCGCGCAACACCGGCAAGCAGAGCATCTCGCTCGACCTCAAGAATCCCGAGGGGCGCGAGATCGCGCTCAGGCTCATCGCGCAGTCCGATGTGGTGAGCAACAATTTCGGGCCGGGGGCGATGGAGCGCCTCGGCCTTACCTATGACGAGGTGCGGGCGGTGAAGCCCGACATCATCTACCTCTCCATGCCGATGTATGGCGAGGACGGGCCGCTCTCCACCTTGCTCGGCGTCGGCATGACCATCGCCGCCGTCACGGGCATGATGTGGATGACGGGCTATGGCAATGGCGAGAAGCCGCTCGGTCCCGGCACGCACTATCCGGACCACGCGGCCAACCCCTACCACGCGGCCTTCGCCGTGCTGGCCGCCCTCCGCTACCGCCGTCACACAGGGCGGGGGATGAAGATCGACCTCAGCCAGGTGGAGAGCACGGCAAACTTCGTCGGCGCCTCCATCCTGGAAGCCTCCATCCAGGGCGGTGAACCCGAGCACAGCGGCAACCGCTCGCGCCGCGACGCGCCGCACAACGTGTTCCGCTGCGCGGGCGAGGATGCCTGGTGCGCCATCGCGGTCGAGACCGACGCCGAGTGGCTGGCGCTGGCCGCCACCATCGGCCGGCAGGACCTCGCCGCGCGGGGCGATCTGCGCAGCGCCGCCGGGCGGCTGGCCGCCATGGCGGAGCTGGAGGCCGCCGTTACCGCCTGGACACGCACCCGCGGCGCCGTGGACGCCGCCACGCAGTTGCAGAATGCCGGCGTCCCCGCCGCCCGTGTGGCCTCCGCGCGCGACCTCGTGGAGGAGGACGAGCAGCTCGCCGCGCGCGGCTACTGGCAGACGCTGGACCACCCGGAGATGGGGCCCTCCCTCTTCACCTCGCCGCCCTTCACCATCGATGGCGAGCGGCTGGAGCTGCGCCGCCCGCCGCTGTTTGGCGAACACACGCAGCAGGTCCTGTCGGGCCTGCTGGGCATGAGCGACGCCGAGATCGCCGCCCTCGCAGAGAGAAAGATCCTCGCATGAGCACATCCGGCACGGCGCGGCCCGCGCGCCATCCGAGCCCCCGCAACCGGCGCGCCGCAGCCGTGGTGGGCGTGGGCCACACAGACTGGGTGGGCGACTGGAAGCGCTGCCGCAATGGCGAGCGCCCGAACGACTCCTACGGCTACGGGCTGGAAGCCTTCCGCCACGCGCTCGCCGACGCGAAGATCGGCCGTGACGAGGTGGACGGCCTCATCGTCGGCCCCACCACCGCCTATGAGCGGATGGGCGAGCTCACCGGCATCGACCCGCGCTGGGGCGGCCAGGCGGACGCCGTCCTGGCCGTGGCGCAGGCCGTGATGGCGATCGAGGCCGGCTATGCCGAAGTGGTGGCGCTTGTCTATGGCAATGACCAGCGCAGCGTCGGCACCCAGTATGGCGGGCCGGAGGCGATGGGCGGCGGCGCCTTCCTATCCTATGTGTACCACTCGCCCTGGGGCTTCACCTCGCAGGGCGCGCTCTACGCGCTCACCTTGCAGAGCTACAAGAAGGCGCGCGGCTTCACCGAGGCCGAGATGGGCGAGGTCTCGGTCGCGCAGCGCGGCTGGTCGTCCATGAACCCCAACGCCATCCAGCGCAAGCGCATCACGGTGGAGGACTACCTGGCCTCCGCCTTCGTGTGCGAGCCCCTGCACCTGTTCGACTACTGCCTGATCAATGATGGCGGCGTGGCGCTGATCATCGCCGAGGCCGAGCGTGCCAAGCGCATGACCGACCGGCCTGTGTTCATCGAGGGCGTGGGGCGCTCGGACCTCAACAGCCATGCCACCAGCCTGGAGCCGCGCATCGACAAGTTCTACCTGCCCGCCCAGCAGGAGGCCGCGGCGCAATCCTATGCCGTCTCGGGCCTGGGGCCGAAGGACATGGACATTCTCCAGGTCTATGACAGCTTCTCCGTCCACGTGCCCCTGGCGCTCGAAGGCTATGGCTATTGCGGCGTGGGGGAGGCGGGGAAATTCCTGCGCGAACGCGGCATCGGGCCGGGCGGCCGGCTGCCCACCAACACCAGCGGCGGCCATCTCAGCGAGACCTACATGCAGGGCTGGGCGCACCAGATCGAATGCGTCCGGCAGCTGCGCGGCGAGTGCGGCGAGCGGCAGGTCGCCGATGCGCGCCACGTCCACTACACCTCGGACGTCGCGGGCAAGTGCTTCTCGGTCATCTACGGGCGGTGAACATCATGAACGCAGTCGACGCAAAGACCCCGCGCCCCGTGATGGGGCTCTACGACACACCGATGTGGGAGAGCATCAAGGCGAAGGCCATGGCCCTGCAGCGCTGCGATGACTGCGGCCACTGGATGTATCCGCCCGGTCCGTCCTGCCCCGCCTGCCTCTCGCCGCGGCTGCGCTGGACTCCGATCTCGGGGAAAGGGCGCATCCTTTCCTGGGTGGTGTTCCACCGGCATTACCTGCCGGCCTACCCGCCGCCCTACAACGCCATCGCGGTGCGACTGGAGGAGGGCCCGACCATGATCAGCAACCTGGAAGGTGCCATGCCCGATGGCGACAGCATCGGGCGCGAGGTGCGGCTGGTCTACGCGACGATGCCGGATGGGGTGATCCTGCCCCGCTGGGAGATGGGCTGACCGCGGACAGCAACAGCACAGGGGTGCGCCTCAGATGCCCAGGCGATCCAGCACCCGCCCCTGCCACATCCGTGCGGAAACGGCGAGGCGCCAGAAGCGGTGGAAGGGCACGGGCTTGATGCCCGTCATCGGCATGTCTAGTGCCGCCTCGGTGGCGCCCAGCAGCCGGCGCGCCACCTGCCCGCCCATGGCCGTCGCCATAGCCTCGCCCCGGCCATTGTAGCCAAGGGCAGCGATCAGCCCCGGCGCGGGCTCGTGCAGGTGCGGGTAATGGTCCGGCGTCATCGCCAGCTGGCCGTTCCAGCCATGGGTCCAGCGCAGCCCGTGCAGCAGGGGCCAGAGGCGCGCGGCGTAGCGTGTAAGGTATTCGATGGGTGCGGTGTCGCGGATCGGCCGCTGCGGGCCGCGACCGCCCATCAGCAGGCGGTTCTGCCGGTCGAGGCGGTAGTAGACGGTGATGCGGCCGGATTCGTAGAGCGAGGCACGGCGTGGCATCACCTGGGCGGCCACCGCGTCCGGCAGGGGCTCGCTCGCCGCGATCGAACTGAACACCGGCACGACGCTCTGGCGCAGCCCGGGCCAGAGGTCGCCCGAATAGCCATTGGTGGCGAGGACGATGTGCGTGGCCTCGACATGGCCGCGCGCCGTCTCCACCCGCCACCCCGTCGCGGTCCGGGCGAGGCGCGTGGCGGGCGACTGGCCATGGATGCGCGCGCCCTGCGCCTGCGCCGCCCGGGCCAGCCCGCGCGCGTAGGAGAGCGGGTGCAGGTCGCCGCCGCGCGCATCCACCATGGCGCCGGCGTAGCGCGCGGTGCCGGTCAGCGCCGCGGTGGCGGTGGCATCGGCATAGGTGACGGGCCAGCCGCGCCGCGCCCCCTGCTCGGCGCTGCGCGCCACCGCGGCGGCGCTGGCCGCCCCGATGGCGGCGCGGATCGTCCCCTCCTGCCGCGCCTCGCAGGCGATCTGGTGCCGGCGGATCAGCGCGAAGACGGCATCCGGCGCACCATAGGACAGCGCCAGCATGCGGCCGCCGAGGTCGGGCCCGAAGTCGCGCTCCACCTCATCCGGGTCGGGCTTGAGGCCGGGATTGACCTGGCCGCCATTGCGGCCGGACGCGCCCCAGCCCGGCTCCTCTGCTTCCAGCAGAATCACGCGCGCGCCGCCCTCGGCCAGGTGCAGCGCGGCGGAAAGCCCGGTGAAGCCGCCGCCGATGATGCAGATATCGGCGCTCGCCCCGCCCTTCAGCGGCGGGGTGGGCGGCGCAGGCTGGGCGGTCTCGGCGTAGAGGCTCGGCGGCAGCATGCACGAAGTCCCTGGTCCCTGTGGCGGTCGAAGGCGATTGGACACGCGTCCCGCCGCTTCCCTCAAGCCCCCCCGTCACGCTCCGTGGGGGCACGAATTCCGTTGTCATTGATGATCGGAGGTTACTATCCTTGAAGAAATCTTCAATGAGGAAAGAGTTTGACGCCTCAAACTTCACTTGAAGCAGAGAGCCCGGAGGAAAGCCTCGGCACGCGCCTCCGGCGACTGCGCAAGCGCCGCGACCTCACCCTGCAGGCCCTGTCCGACGCCTCCGGCATTTCCATGGCCATGCTGAGCCAGATCGAGCGCGACGTGTCCTCGCCCTCTATCCGCTCGCTGCAGCGCCTCGCGGCCGCGCTCGACGTTCCCATCGGCTGGTTCTTCTCCGCCGCGCCCACCGCCGTGGACGCCGCGCCCTGGGTGCTGCGTCGCACCGCGCGCCGCGTCCTCGGGCTGGCGGGCACGGGCGTGACC
>JBHYDO010000077.1:0-15914 GCA_051860645.1 Roseococcus sp. | reverse complement strand
GAAGAGGCGCAGCGGCGGGATGCGCAGCCCCTCCTGCACGGCCTCGGTGGCGTCGGCCACGTAGGAACCGGGCCAGCCGCCACCGATGTCGGCCCAGTGCGCCAGGCTGACCGCGAAGGCCAGCAGCCGCCCTTCTGTAAAGATGGGGCGGATGGCCTTCACGTCCGGCAAATGGTTGCCGCCGAGCTCGGGCAGGTTCGTGAACCAGACGTCGCCGGGCTTGAGGCGCTCGGCCGGCACGCGGGTGAGGAATTCGCGCACGGTGAAGCTCATGACGCCCAGGTGCACGGGAATGTCGCGGCCCTGCGCCACCAGGTCGCCGCGCGCATCGGTCAGCGCGGAAGAGAGATCGCCCGCCTCGCGCAGCAGGGGCGAGCGCGCGGCCCGCATCACCACGAAGGACATCTCCTCGGCGATGGCGGTCAGCGCGTGGCGCAGCACTTCGAGGCGGAAGGGGTCGAGGCTCATGGCGCGTCTCCCGCGGGGCTCAGCAGCAGATGGCCGCGCGCATCGGGCCGCGCCACCCATCCGGGTGGGAGGACGATGGTGGACCACTCGTCCTCGATGATGGCGGGGCCGGTGACGGCGTGCGGCGGTGCCAGCGCGGAGCGGTCGTAGCGCGGCGTCGGCACGGCGCCGGAGGTGTCGAACCAGCAGGGGTCGGTGGCGAAGGGCGCGGGGGCAGGGGCCTCGGCGCGCGCGGGCGGTGGCGGCACGGCGCGGGGCGCGCGGACGCTGGTGCGAAGGCCCAGAAACTCCCACGCCTCGCCCGAGGCGAAGCCGAACAGCTTGGCGTGCCGTGCCTCGAAGGCCTCGGCCAGCATTGCGGCATTGGTGGGCGCGGCGCCAAGCGGCACATCCACCGCATAGGACTGCCCTCGGTAGCGCAGCAGAGCGACCTCCTCCACGGCCAGGGCCGCGCGGGCGAGTCCCTGGGCCAGCAGGGGCGCCGCGACTTCCTCCACCAGCGCCGCGCGCGCGCCCGCGAACTGCGCCGCGTCGAAACCCTCGCCCGCAAGGCGCAGCGTGCGTTGCCGCGTGTAGCTCATCTCCGCCGCCACGCAGCCCAGCGCCGAGAAGGCCGAGGAGGAGGCCGGCACCATCACGCGCCGGATGCCATAGGCGCGCGCCAGCCCAACTGCATGCATGGGCCCCATGCCGCCGAAGGCGAGCAGCGTCGCACCCCGCCCATCCACGCCGCGCTCCACCGTGATCTTGGTGAGCGCCCGCGCCATGGTGGCGTCGGCCACGCGCAGCACGCCGAGCGCCAGTTCCACCACGCCCACGCCCATGGCATGCGCCAGCGGTTCGAGCACGGCGCGCGCCGCCCCGGCGTCCAGCGTGATGGCGCCGCCCATGCGCCGGCGCGGGTTGAGGTAGCCCAGCAGCGCGTTCGCGTCGCACACGGTGGGCGTGGTGCCGCCGCGGCCATAGCAGGCCGGGCCCGGCTCGGCGCCCACGCTCTGCGGCCCCACGGACAGCCCGCCCGGCCCGTGCCGCAGCACCGAGCCACCGCCGGCGCCGATGGATTCGATGGCCACCATGGGCTGCCGCAGCGGCTGGTCCGCCAGGCGTGCATCGGCGGTGATCTCCGCCTGGCCGTTCAGGATGAGCGCCACGTCGGTGGTGGTGCCGCCCATGTCGAAGGTGAGCACGGCGGCCTCGCCCGTTTCGCGCGCCACGGCGGCGGCGGCGGCGACACCGGCGGCTGGCCCGGAGAGCGCCATGGTCAGCGGCCGTTCGGAGGCCGCCTCGGGTGAGGCCATGCCGCCCGCCGAATGCATCACATGCAGTCGCGTGGTGGCGGGCAGGGTGGCGCGCAGCCGGGCCAGGTAGTCGGCCGCCAGCGGCATCACGGCGGCGTTGAGCACCGTGGTCAGCGTGCGCTCGTATTCGCGCGCTTCGGGGTTCACCACATGTGAGAGCGAGAGATAGGGCACACGGCCCTTGAGGCGCGCCGCCAGCGCCTGCTCATGCGCAGGGTTGGCATAGGCGTGCAGGAGTGCCACGGCGACGGCCCGCGTGCCGGTGGCCAGCGCGCGGTCCACCACCGCGTCGGCCGCGACGTCGGTCAGCGGCGCGTGCTCCGTGCTGTCATGGAGCATCCGTCCCGAGGCGGCGATGCGGCGTTCGCGCGGCACGGGTGCCGGCGGCTTGGGCGGCACCTCCAGCCGGTAGAGATCCTTGCGCGACTGCCGGCCGATTTCCACGATGTCCTCGAAGCCCTCGGTGGCGATCAGCGTCACGGGTTCGAGGCGCCCCTCCACGATGGCGTTGGTCACGCGCGTGGTGCCGTGCACCAGGTCGTCCACCTCCGCCGCGTCCAGCGCCACCGCGGCCAGGGCGGCGGTGATGCTCGCCACCGGGTCCGTGGGCTGCGTCGGCACCTTGGCGGTGCGCGGCGCCTGCTGCGCGTGAACGGCCACGATGTCCGTGAAGGTGCCGCCGATATCAATGCCCACCTGCCAGCCGGCCATGGTTAGTCTCCTGCGAAGTCAGGCCGTTTCGCGCATGGCCTCGGGGTCGAAGTGGGGAATGGCGGCGAGCAGTTCGCGCGTGTACTCGGCCTGCGGCGAGGCGAAGAGGGCCGCACTCGGCCCCTGTTCCACGATGCGCCCCTGGCGGAGCACGATGGTGCGCTCACACATCATGCGGACCACGTTGAGGTCGTGGCTGACGAAAAGATAGCCCAGCCCCTCCTCGCGCCGCAGGTCGTCCAGCAGCTTCAGGATCACGGCCTGCACGGAGACGTCGAGTGCCGCCGTCGGTTCGTCCAGCACCAGCAGGCGCGGGCGCGTGGCGATGGCGCGCGCGATGCCCACGCGCGCCTTCTGCCCGCCGGAGAGCTGGTGCGGGAAGCGGTCCAGCAAGTCACTCGGCAGGCCGCAGCGCTCGGCGCATTCGGCGACGCGCGCGCGCAGCGCCGCCTCGCCCGGCAGCCGGTCCAGCCGGCGCAGCGGGTGGGCGATGCTGTCGAAGGCGCTGAAGCGCGGGTTGAGGCTGTCGGTCGGGTCCTGGAAGACGATCTGGATGTCGCGCCGCTGCGGCGCCTTGTGGAAGTCCCGCGCCGGCGTGTTCGAGATGGATTGCCCGTCGAAGATGATCTCGCCCGCCGTTTGGTCGATCAGCCGGCAGATGAGGCGCGAGATGGTGCTCTTGCCCGAGCCGCTTTCGCCAACCAGGCCCAGGCTCTCGCCCGGTTCCAGCGTGAAGGAGACATCATCCACCGCGCGGGTGCGGGCGTAGTCCTTGCGCAGCCCCTGCACCTCCAGCAGCAGCGGCGTGCCGGGCGCTCGCGGGCGGCGCACCGGCGGCGGCGGCGATTCGCCCTCGACGAGGTCGGCCACGGTGGAGGTGCGCGTGGGCGAGGCCGCGATCAGGCGGCGCGTGTAGGGGTGCGAGGGCGCCTGGAACAGCCGCACGGCCTCGCCCTGCTCCACCACCAGGCCCTGCTCCATCACCGCCACGCGGCGGCAATATTGCGCGGCAAGCCCGAGGTCATGCGTGATGAGGATCATCGCCATGCGCCGCTCGGCCGTGATGCGCGCCAGCAAATCCATCACCGTCTTCTGCGTGGTGACATCCAGGCCCGTGGTGGGTTCGTCCGCGATCATCAGCGCGGGCTCGCACGCGATCGCCATGGCGATCATCACGCGCTGGCACATGCCGCCCGAGAGTTCGTGCGGATAGGCCTCGAGATTGGCCTCCGGATCGCGGATCAGCACGGATCGTAGCAGGTCGAGCGCCCGCGCCCGTGCATCGGCCGCTGAGATGCGGTTGTGGGCGCGCAGCACGTCGGCGATCTGCTTGCCCACGGTGCGGATGGGGTTCAGCGCCCCGCGCGGGTTCTGGAAGATCATGGACATGGCGCTGCCGCGCAACTCGCGCAGTTCATGCCGCCCCGCGCGGGTGATGTCGCGGCCGCGGAAGCGGATGCGTCCCGCCGTGATCTCGCCCGCGCGGTCGAGCAGGTGCGTCACCGCATAGGCCGTGACCGACTTGCCCGAACCGCTCTCGCCCACCACGCCCAGCGTCTCGCCGGGCGCCAAGTGCAGCGAGACGCCGCGCACGGCATCCACCATGCCGCGGCGGGTGGAGAAGCGGATGTGGAGATCCTCCACCTCCAGCAGGGGCTCGGTCATGTGCGCATCCGGGGGTCGAGGATGTCGCGCAGCCCGTCGCCCAGCAGGTTGAAGCACAGCACGGACACCATCAGCGCCAGCCCCGGAAACGCCACCAGCCACCAGTGGCCGGAGGTGATGAAGCGCGCGCCCTCGGCGACCATGATGCCCCATTCCGGCGTGGGCGGCGTGATGCCCAGCCCGATGAAGGACAGCCCCGCCGCGTTCAATATCGCCCAGCCCAGGTTCAGCGAAATCTGCACCGCCATGGCCGGCAGGATGTTGGGCAGCAGGAAGCGCAGCACCACGGAGATGTCGCTGTCGCCCGAGGCGCGCGCCGCCTCCACCCAGCCCAGGTTGCGGCGGACATTCACCTCCGCGCGCGCGAAGCGGATGTAGAAGGGCAGGTTGATGAAGGCGGTGGCGAGGATGATGTTCTCGATGGAATTGCCCAGTGCCGCCACCAGCGCCATGGCCAGGACGAAGAGCGGGAAGGCCATCAGCACGTCCACCAGCCGCCCCACCACGCGGTCGAGCATGCCACCGACATAGCCGCAGAAGCTCCCTACCACGGCGCCGATCACGAAGGAGAGGCTGACGGCGGAAAACGCGATGGCGAGGTCCACCCGCGTGCCGTAGAGAATCCGGCTGAACACGTCGCGGCCCAACTGGTCCGTGCCCGCCCAATGCTCCGCGCTGGGCGGCTGCAGCGCGTTCGGCACGTTGGACGCGATGGGGTCGTAGGGCGCCAGCCAGGGGGCGAAGAACGCGATGAACAGCAGCAGGCAGGCCCCCGTCGCCGCCGCCGCCGTCACCGGGTTGCCACGCAACACCCAGCCCACATGCCGCAAGGTGCCGTTCATGCGACCGAGGCCCGCGGGTCGGCCACGCCGTAGAGGATGTCGATCAACAAATTCACCATGACGAAGATGGTCGCCATCAGCAGCACGAAGCCCTGCACCGGCGCGTAGTCGGACGCCAGCAGCGCATCGAGCGCGTAGGAGGCGACGCCGGGCCAGGAGAACACCTTCTCCACCAGCACATTGGCGCCCAGCATGGTCGAGAAGACGATGCCCGAGATGGTTAGCACCGGCAGCAGCGCGTTGCGCAGCGCATAGACCACGATGATGCGCCAATGCGACAGGCCGAGCGACTTCGCGGTCCGCACGAAGTCACTCCCCAGCACCGCCAGCATGGACGCTCGCGTCATGCGCGCCAGCGGGGCAAGGACGAACAGCGCCATGGTCGAGGCCGGCAGGATCAACTGCCCCGCTGCGGCCCGCCACCCCTCCCAGTCGCGCACCAGCGCGAAGTCCACCAGGAGAAAGCCCGTGATCTCGGGCGGCGTGGCGGCGAAGATGTCCAGCCGCCCGGTCGGGTCCGGCGCCCAGTTCACCAGGTAGTAGAACACATAGATCAGCAGCAGGCCCGAGACGAAGGTCGGCACGCAGACGCCCAGCGTGCAGAGGAAGCGCACGAAGTGGTCCACGATGGTGCCCGGCCGCAACGCGGCCAGCACGCCCAGCGGCAGCGCCAGCGTCAACGCCAGCAGCAGCGCCGAAAACGTCAGTTCCAGCGAGGCCGGCAGCCGCTCGATCAGGTCGGTGCGCACCGGCTGCCCCGTGGTCATGGAGTTGCCGAGGTTGCCCTGCGTGATGTCGTACAGATAGCGCACCAGCTGTTCGTGCAGCGGCTTGTCCAGCCCCATCTGCTCGCGGACCATGTCGATCTCGGCCTGGCCCGCATTGGCGCCGGCGGCGAAGAACACCGCCGGGTCGCCGGGCAGCACGCGCATCAGCAGGAAGGTGAAGACCAGCACGCCGAACAGTGCGGGGGCCGCGGAGAGGAGGCGGATGCCGATCCGCCTCCCCACCGCGCGCCATTTTCCCCCGCGCGCGGCTGGCTCCGTGGCGTCAGACACGCTTCAGGTCGCGGAAGTCCACCTGGCGGTAGAACCAGTAGGTGTAGCCATCCACGTTGCGCGCCATCACCGCCTCGTGCAGCGGCTGCCAGGCCAGGATGAGCGGCACCTCGGCGGCGAGGATCGCGATCATGCGCTTGCACGCCGCGTCGTACTTGGCGGGGTCGGTCTCGAACTGCGCCTCGCGCGTCAGCGCGTTCAGTTCCTCATTGTTGAAGCTGGCGAAGTTCCAGCGCTGCGGGCGCGTGAAATACAGGCGGAAGAAGTAGTCCGGCGCCGGCAGCCAGGCGGTGCCGCCCTCGGTGTAGAAGGGCAGGGTGCGCTCGGCCTGGCCGGTGTTGAACTGGGCATCCGGCAGCTTGCGGATGTCCACGTTGATGTTGATGCGCGCGAGCGATTCCTTGATCAGCGCCGCCATCGGCTCGGCCCAGGCGGAGACGCCGGTGCCGATGGTGAAGGTGGTCGAGAATCCGTTGGGGTGGCCCGATTCGCGCAGCAATTCCCGCGCGCGCTCCAGGTTCAGCGCCAGCGGCATGGGCTGCGGGAAGTCGGAGGTGGGGGGCGTGCCGGTCCAGTCGCCGCCGAACAGCGCGCGGCCGCGGCTGAGCAGCGCCGCCTGGAACATGTCCTGGTAGGGCAGGGCGGCGGCGATGGCCTGGCGCACCTTCACATCGTCGAAGGGCGCCATGGTGTTGTTCATGGAGATGTGGGTGAAGCCGTTGGTCTGCGGCACCGAGACCACCTTCACCCGCCCGCGCTGCTCCAGCGCCGCCACGTCGCTCGGTTGCAGATCAATGGAGAGGTCGGCGTCGCCGCGCTCAATCAGGTTCGCGCGCGTCGCCACCTCGGGCACGGTCTGCACGATGATCCGCCGGAAGTTGGGCAGCTCGCCGCCCTTCCAGTTGTCGTTGCGGCGCAGGATGGTCTGCGTGCCGGGGCGGTGCTGTTCCACCATGTAGGCGCCGCTGGCAGCGGAATTGTCCTTCAGCCAGTTGAGCGCCCAGGGGTCGTCGGTGGTCGCGTGGCGCTTGGCCAGCGTGGAGTTGATCATGATGGCGTAGGGCACGCACATGTTGGACAGCGCCAGGCGGTCTGGACGGTCCACCATCAGTTCCACCGTGCGCGGGCCGGCGATGCGGAACTGCTCGGGCTTGGTGATGGAGCCCGTGGACATCTGCGGCGGTGCCAGCGAACGCGCGGAGACGCAGCGGTCGAGCGACCACTTGATGTCCTCGGCCGTGACCGGCGTGCCGTCATGCCAGGTGGCGTTCGGGCGAAGGTGGAAGGTGAAGGTGCGGCCGTCCGGGCTGCGGTCAATTCGCTCGGCCAGTTCGCCGCGAATCTCGTTGTGGTCGAACACCCAGTTGTCGCCCAGCCGCTTGCGGCCGAAGGCGGCCAGCCGGTCATAGACGTTCATGCTGACGCCGAAGCTTTCCCGCGTGGAGCCCGGCACGGTGGGGTCCAGCGAGTTCACAGCGTTGCCCGTGACATAGCGGAGGGTTTCCGCGCGCGTCTGTGCGGACGCTTCGCCGCCCGGCAAAGCTGCACCCATGGCCAAGCCGCCCGCAGCGGCGAGACCCTGTCTCCGATTGAATTCCATGCTCGTCCACCTCCGGTGCGTTGCCGGCGAGTGGCGCCTGTCTCCCGGGGGCGGAGACTAGGCCGGGCGGGCGGTGCTGCACAAGCGAGGGAGACCCCGCACGGCAGCTTTCACATCAGGCGCGGCCCACGGGCCCCAGGCTGTCCAGGCTGGTGGCCCGGACCACCGAGGCGAACAGGCGCAGCGCATCCGGCCCGCCGCGGTCCTGCAGGGTGCCGCCCTCCATTTCGAAGGCCAGAAGCTCGGCGTGTTCGGCCAGGGTCTCGGCGGCGCGGCGCAACGCCTCACGCGCCAGGACGAGCTGCAGCTCATCGGGCAAATGCTTCCAGTCCGACGACGACATGGGGGGCTATTCCTGCTGCCCGCCCTTCTGGCGGCTGGTCACTCAAGCCGGTTCGGCTGTGGACGTCCCTCATCCCACGTCAGGGGTTAACACGAGGTTGACGCCCTGCGCGGCTCCCGCCGGCCTCGCGCCTCAGGTGAAGCGCAACGTGGCGCGGCCCAGCCCCTCGAAGGCGACGTCGACGGCGCAGGGCCCCTCCAGCCAGATTGGCGGCGTCACGGAGCCGAGCCACACCACCTGCCCCGCCTTCAGCCCGCCGAACTCGCGCGCGGCCCCCGAGCCCGCCAGCCAGGCCAGCGCCTCGAAGGGGTGGCCCAGCAGGTCGCGCCCGAAGCCCGCGCCGCGCGCCACGCCATCCACCCGCAGCTCGCCGCGGACCGCGCCCAGGTCCAGCGCCCGCCAGTCGGCCGCCGGCGCGCCCAGCACGCCCGAGGCATGGAACACCTGGTCGGCGATCAGCGTGGGCGTGCCGAGCTCGCCCAGGTCGCCATACCGCTTCTCCACGATCTCGATGGCGGCGAAGACATCGGCCACGGCCTCGGCGGCCTCCTCGCGGTGGGTGGGCCGGGCGGGCATGTCGCGGCCGAGCCGCACGCCCACCTCGCATTCCACGCCCGGGTTGAGAAAGTCCGCGAAGGCCACGCTCAGGCCATCGGCGTTGAGCGAGCTGCCCGGCACGAAGCCCGCCGCGGGGCCGCCCAAGCCCAGGATTTCCTGCATCTGCCGCGTCGTGGCGCCGATCTTGAAGCCGGCGGGCGGGATGGCGCCCAGCGCCTCGGCCACGCGGCGCTGCACGGCATAGCCCTCGGCCTCCGTGCGCGGGGCGGCGGCACCCAGCGGCGCCAGCACGCGCTTGGCGCGCCAGGCGTCCAGGATCATTTCTGCGGCAACATCCATGCGGCTCATTCCCTCACCAATTCATAAAGCGCGACCGCGGCGGCGGCCGAGACGTTCAGGCTCTCCATCGCCGGCCGGATGGGCAGGCGGACCAGTTCGTCGCAATTCTCGCGCGTCAGGCGCCGCAGCCCCTCGCCCTCGGCGCCGAGCACCAGCGCCACGCGCCGGCCCTGCAGCCCCGATTGCGCCAGCGTGATGGGGGCCGCGGCCTCCAGCCCCACCACCCAAAGCCCTGCCTTCTTCAGCGCCTGGATGGCACGCGAGAGGTTCACCTCGCGAAGGATGGGCACGAGCTCCAAGGCGCCCGAGGCGGCGCGGGCGAGCGAGCCCGTCTCCTGCGGTGCGTGCCGCTCCTGCATGAGCACGGCCGCAGCGCCGAAGGCGGCCGCCGAGCGCAGGATGGCACCGACATTGCGCGGGTCGGTCACCTGGTCCAGCACCAGCACCGGGCCTGAGCTGCCCTCCAGGACCCGCTCCAGGCCGAGATTGGGCAACGGCTCCACCAGCAGGGCCACGCCCTGGTGCACGGCGTCGGGCGGCAGCAGGGCCGCCAGGCGCTCGCGCTCCACCGGCTCGGGCGTGATGCGCCAGGGGTTGGGCACGAGTTCGGCCAGTTCACGCTCGGCGTCGCGCGTCACCAGCAGGCGGCGCAGGCGGCGGGCGGGGTTGGCCAAGGCGGCGGCGACCGGGTGCAGGCCGTGCAGCCACACGCCATCGCCGGCGCCCCGGGGGGGGGGCGCTTCGCCCGCCGCGGGGGCGGGCAGAGGGGCGGGCCGGAGGGCGGGGGCGGGTGGGGCGCATCGCCCCATCAAGCGCGCGCGCCCCCAACTGGCAAGGGACCTGCTGACAAGCGGGCGGACCCTCGCGTAGAAGGTGGCCGCCCGGCCGGGTTAGCTCAGCGGTAGAGCAACCGCCTTGTAAGCGGTAGGTCGTCGGTTCAATCCCGACACCCGGCATGGGTCTCGCCAGCGCCGGTCACATTTTCTCACTCGGTGACCCACGCCCCGCCATGCCGCCGTTACAAAGGGGGCGCATGGTCCCCTCATCGGACGGAACATTCCGCCCGGCATTGAGGAGACCACCATGGCCCATCTTCGCACCACATCCCTGTTCGGCGCCGCTGTCCTCGCCGCGGGGCTGCTCGCGGGCGGCGTCGCCCTCGCCCAGCCTGGTCCCGGCGGCGGCCCGAGGGGCGACGGCCCGCGCGGCGACTACGGTGCGCGCATGTTCGAGCGCCTGGACACCAACCGCGACGGCCGCATCACCTGGGACGAATCCTGGGCCGTGCTGACTGAGCGCTTCAATGCGGCCGATGCCGACCGCAGCGGTGGGCTGACCCTCGAGGAGTTCCGCAACCTCGGCCCGCAGCGGGAGGGCCGCCGCCAGCCCGAGGGGCGCCGCGCCGAGCGCATGGAGCAGCGCCAGGCTGCCCTGTTCCGCGGCCTCGACGCCAACCGCGACGGCGCGGTGACGCTGGAGGAGATGCGCCCCCCCGCCGAGATGCGCTTCCGCATGGCCGATGCGAATGGCGACGGGGCGATCACGCGCGAGGAACTGCCCCGTGGGCACCGCCACGGCCCCCGTGGTGAAGGCCGCGGCCAGGCGCCGGGCGCGCCTGCCGCCCCCGCGACGCCGGGTGCGCCCGCCACGCGCTGAGCGGCCGGGCGCGGCGGCCCCCCCCCGGGGGGGGGCCGCCACCCCCCCCCGGCCGCCCCCCGCGGGGCGCGGCGCGGGGGGCGCCCGCCTCGCGGTGCGCGGCCGGCCGCCGCTCCCCGACCGGGGCGGCGGCCAACCACCGCCGAGCGGCAGCCGCTCGGCGACCAGGAAGGGCGCGCCGGGTGCGGCCTGGGTGAAGAGGCACACCGCCTCGACACGCCGCGGCCGCCCCGCGATGCCTGCGAAATGCGCCTCGGCGGCCGGCCGGACCACGGCGCTCTCGGCCGGCGATAGGCGCCGCGTCAGCGTCACGTGAAACTGCCAGTCCTCTTCGAGATAGGGATAGCCCCAGCGGCCCAGCATGGCCTCCTGGCGAGGGGACAGCCCGGCCCTCCGGCGACGGGCCAGCTCATCCTCGGTTGGCGGCGCGCGGTGGGCGTCGAGCGCCGCAACCGCGCCATCGGTAAGCCCGCGCATTGCCGGGCAGGGCGCGGTCTCGCGCAGGGCGAGGAAGCCCTTCAGGTCCATCACCGCCAGCGGGGGCAGGTCGAAGGGTGCGGTCTGCGCCGCGAAGCGCTGTGCGTCCCCCAGCAGCCCGGCATATCCGGTGGCGAGGCGGAAGGGCGGCTTCAGCGTCGCGTGCAGCCCATAGCCCCGGGCATCGGCGGTGATGGCGGGCAGGTCCGGCACGGGGGGCTGGGGCAGGGTGGCACCCGTCTCGGCATCCCGTCCGAGCCAGGCACTCCCGGCCGCGTGCAACGGATCATCGGGCGCGGGGGCCCAGTAGAGGGCGGCCCGTATCACGCGACGCGCTCGCCGCCGCGCCACACCGCGCGGATCACGGGCGTGCCCTCATGCACCATCACCCGCACCACATCGGCGCGGAGGCCGGGCGCGAGTCGCCCGCGGTCGTGCAGGCGGCACATGGCAGCGGCATTGGCGGTGATGGTGGCGATGGCAGCCGGCAGGCCCACCGCCTCCGCCATCAGGAAGGCGGCCTCGATCAGCGCCGGCGGCACGTAGTCGCTGGCCAGCACGTCCACCGCGCCCGCGCGCACCAGGTCCATGGCCGCAACATTGCCCGAATGACTGCCGCCGCGGACGATATTGGGCGCGCCCGCGATGACGCCGACGCCCAGACGCGCGGCTTCCAGCGCCGCCTCCATCGTCACCGGGAATTCGCTGACCATGACGCCATCGGCCGCGTTGCGGGCCACCTCGGAGGGCACCTCGTCGTCATGGCTGGCGAGCGGGATGCCGCGCCCGGCGAAGCGGTCCAGCAGCATGCGGCGCTGCGGTTCGCGCAGCCGGTCGCGCTGGGCGTGGAGTTCCAGGATCCGCGCCTCGATCTCGGCTTCGGTCAGCCGCGTGGTGCGCAGCCGCATCGCGCGGTAGCGCGCCAGGTCGCGGTATTGGCCGACACCTGGCGAATGGTCCATGAGGCTGACCATGGCCACCAGCGGGTGTTCCGCCACCCCATCCAGCAGGGCGGGCATGTCGGCGGCCGGAAGTTCGCAGCGCAGGTGCAGCAGGTGCTCCACCTTCAGCACGCCGGCGGCGGTGAGGTCGGTCAGGTCGAGCACGCCGTCGGCGAAGGTCTTGCCGCGCTCGATGTCGAAGCCGAGGTCGCCCAGGCACAGCGCGTCCAGCACGGTGGTGACGCCCGCCGCCGCGCATTGCGCGTCATGGCTGAGGAAGGCCGAGCGCGAGGGCCAGCGCGCGTTGCTGCGCGGCATCACCTGGCGTTCCAGGTTGTCGGTGTGCACGTCCACCACGCCGGGCATCAGGTGATCGCCGCCGCAGTCGATCGCGGAGGGATGGTGGGCGCGGCCCGGCTGCACCTCCGCGATCAGGCCGTCGCGCAGCACAAGCGTGCCCTCGACCTCCTGGTCGGGCAGGAGGAGCCGCGCGTGGGTCATGACGGTTTCGCGCGCGGCAGGCGCGCGGTGCAGGATGGCGCTCATGGGGCCTCGTTCATCGGGGTGTGGGGCATGTGGGCGCTCAGGCGGCGTCTTCCAGCGGGAGCACCTCGTGCAGGCGATCGGCCACGCGGGCGCGCACCTCGCCGTCATGGAAAATTCCCAGGATGGCCGCACCCCGCGCCTTGGCCTCGGCGATGAGGGCGATCACCACCTCGCGGTTTGCGGGGTCGAGGCTGGCGGTCGGTTCGTCCAGCAGCATCAGCGGGAAGTCGGCCACGAAGCCGCGGGCGATGTTCACCCGCTGCTGCTCGCCGCCCGAGAAGGTGGCGGGCGGCAGCCCGTGCAGCCGGGCGGGGAGGTTGAGGCGGGTGAGGAGCGCGCCGGCGCGCGCCTGCGCCTCCTCCCGCGCCATGCCGCGCGTGCGCAGCGGTTCCGCCACCACATCCAGCGCGCCGACGCGCGGGATGACGCGCAGGAACTGCGAGACATGGCCGAGGCTTTCGGCGCGGATTTCGCGCATCAGCCGCGCTTCGGCCTGGGCCAGGTCCACCACCGCGCCCCGGTGCAGCAGCCGGATGGCCCCGGCATCGGCGCCGTAATTGCCCGCGATGCAACGCATGAGCGTGGATTTTCCGGCGCCCGAAGGCCCGGTCAGCGCCACGCATTCGCCGGCCATCACGGTCAGCGCCGCGCCCGCCAGCACGGGGAAGCTGACGCCGCCGCGGAGGTGGAGGGTGAAGCGCTTGTCCAACGCCTCGACGCTCAAGGCCACGCTCATGCCGCCAGCACCGAGGAGACGAGCAGTTGCGTGTAGGGATGGCGCGGGTCGTCCAGCACGCGGTCGGCCAGCCCCTCCTCCACGATCTGCCCGTGGCGCATCACAACGATGCGGTGCGCCAACAGCCGCGCGGCCGCGATGTCGTGCGTGACGAACAGCACGGCAAGATTCAACTCGGCCACCAGCGAACGGATGAGGTCCAGAAGCCGCGCCTGCACGCTGACATCGAGGCCCCCCGTGGGTTCGTCCATGAAGACGAGGCGCGGCTCGGTCACGAGGCAGCGCGCGATCTGCAGGCGCTGCTGCATGCCGCCCGAGAAGTTGCGCGGCGTCTCGTCGATGCGCACGGGGTCCATCTCCACCCGCGCCATCCATTCGCCGGCCGCGGCGCGGATGTTGCCGTAGCGCCGCGCGCCGGCCGCCATCAGCCGCTCGCCGATATTGCCGCCGGCGGAGACGCCCATGCGCAGCCCATCGCGCGCGTTCTGGTGCACGAAGCCCCAGTCGCGGCGCATCAGCGTGCGGCGCTCGGCCTCGCGCAGGGCGGGCACGTCATGCGCGCCGCCTTGCGCGTCGTGGTAGAGCACCTGGCCCGATTGCGGCGCGGCCAGCCCCGCCAGCACGCGCAGCAGCGTGGACTTGCCCGACCCGCTCTCGCCCACGATGGCGACCACCTCGCCCGGCCAGAGCGACAGCGACACCTGGTCCAGCGCCCGAATTGCGCCGAATCGCAGGTCTAGCTTCGCGGCTTGCAAGATCATTCCGCGGCCTTCCGCGCCAGCTGGGTCTCGGCGCAATGGTCGGTGTCGGAGCAGACGAACATCCGCCCGCCCTGGTCGTCCGTGATGATCTCGTCGAGGTAGCTCGTGTTGCTGCCGCAGGCCGCGCAGGCATGCGGCGCGCGCACCGGGCGGAAGGGATGGTCGTCGAAGTCGAGGCTGACCACGCTGGTGTAGGGCGGCACGGCGTAGATCTTCTTCTCGCGCCCCGCGCCGAACAGCATGAGCGCCGGCGACATGTGCAGCTTCGGGTTGTCGAAGCCCGGAATCGGCGAGGGCGACATGAGGTAGCGGTGGTTCACCATCACCGGATGGCTGTAGGCCGAGCCACCTTCGCCCTGCCGCGCGATGTCCTCGTACAGCTTCACCTGGGCCAAGCTGTAATCGCCCAGCGCGTGCAGGCGGCGCGTCTCGGCGAGGCGCGGTTCCAGCTTGAACAGCGGCTCGGGCATCGGCACCTGGAAGACCACCACCTGGCCCTCCGTCAGGTCGCGCTCGGGAATGCGGTGGCGCGTCTGGATGATGCTGGCCTCGGCGGTGCGCGTCGTGGTGCGCACGCCCGCCACGCGGGCGAAGAAGCGGCGGATGGAGACGGCGTTGGTGGTGTCGTCCGCCCCCTGGTCAATGACCTTCAGCGTGTCGTCGGCGCCGAGTATGCTGGCGGTGACCTGGATGCCGCCGGTGCCCCAGCCGTAGGGCAGGGGCATCTCGCGTGCGCCGAAGGGGATCTGGTGGCCGGGGATGGCGATGGCCTTGAGCAGCGCGCGGCGGATCATGCGCTTCGTGGCTTCGTCGAGGTAGGCGAAGTTGTAGCCGGGGTCGTGCGCTTGCCCGGCCGATTCACGGCTCTGGCCCTCGGCCTCCGCCGATCGGGCGCGCTCCTGCCCGGCCGATTCACGGCTGCGGCCTTCGGCCTCCGCCGATCGGGCGGGGGCCATCATTCGGCGGCCTTCGGCATCGTGGCCTCCGCCCGGGCCGCCTCCCAGCGCGCGCGGATGCTGCGCAGCTTCTCCAGTTCGCTCTGGAAATCCACGTGGTGCGGCAGTTTCAGGTGTTCCACGAAGCCGGTGGCCTCCACATTGTCGGCGTGCAGCAGCACGAATTCCTGGTCCTGGGCGGGCGCCGTCACTTCCTCGCCCAATTCGGCGGCCATCAGCGCGCGGTCCACCAGCGCCATGGCCATCGCCTTGCGCTCGCCATGGCCGAGCGAAAGCCCGTAGCCGCGGGTGAATTGCGGCGGCGTGTCGGCCTCCCCGGCGAACTGGTTCACCATCTGGCACTCGGTCACGGTGATGTCGCCGAGGCTGATGGGAAAGCCCAGCTCCGGCGGGGTGACGAACACCTCCACCTCGCCCATGCGCAGCTCGGCCACGAAGGGGTGCGCGTTGCCATAGCCGCGCTGCGTGGAATACCCGAGGCCCAGCAGGAAACCTTCGTCGCCGCGCGCCAGCGATTGCAGACGCAGGGCGCGCGGGGCGGGGAAGGGCAGCGGGTCGCGCGTCAGGTCGGGCGGGGGCGCCTCGGTGCCGGGCGGCTCGCGGCGCATCAGCCCCTCCTGGGCCAGGATTTCGCTGACGCGCGGCATGGGTGCGCCGCTGGCCTCGGCCTCCTCGGGTGCGGGAGGCAGACCGCCCTCGGCGGCCAGCGCGAAGTCCAGCAGGCGGTGGGTGTAGTCGAAGGTGGGGCCGAGCACCTGGCCGCCCGGCATGTCCTTGTAGGTGGCGCTGATGCGCCGGCGCACGCGCATGGCCCCCGTGTCGAGCGGCTCCGCGGCGGGAAAGCGCGTCAGGGTGTTGCGGTAGGCGCGCAGCAGGAAGGCGGCCTCGATGAGATCCCCGCGCGCCTGCTTGATGGCGAGTGCCGCCAGCTCGCGGTCATGGCAGCTGCCCTCCGCCAT
>JBHYDO010000076.1:0-15969 GCA_051860645.1 Roseococcus sp. | reverse complement strand
GCAGGGCCCGGCGCGTGATCTCGTCGGTGATGCTGTAGTTCACGCCGTCGGCCTTCGCCGCGAAGGTGATGGCGCCGTCATCTTCGGACACGGTGCCGGGCATGTCGGCATCCATGTCCACGATCAGACGATCGATCGCGCCGAAGGTCGCGGCGCGCGCCGCGGTGGCGACATCGTCGGTGGCGCGGCCCTGGCCGGCACGCGCGGCGTAGAGCGACGCGATGTCGGCCATCTCCGCGGCATAGATGCCATCCAGCACCGCGCGCGAGGCGGCCGCGAGGTCATGATCGGACGTGTGGTCGGCGCTGCCGGGGATGACCTCGGCGGCCAGGTGTGGATAGCTGCACACGCTGCGGTAGATCGCGGCCAGCGGCTCCGCCGCGACCAGGATCAGCGGGCGCTCATGGCCCGACAGCACCGGGCGCAGCGCCTGGTCCACGGCGCGGCAATAGCGTGCCATGGACGCATGCTCGCTGGTGCTCTCGCCGCTCCGCATGTTGCCGCTGCGTTCGGTGTGGCTGCGCCGGCCGAGCGCGTGCGCCGCATCACGCGGCAGGCCCGGCACCTTGATTTCGTGCGGCGGCAGGTCCGCCGAGACCTCCACCAGCCGCACCGCCCCCATGGTGATCGCCAGCAGGTAGGCGTGGTGCGGAAACGTCACGGACCGCAGGAGCGGCTTCAGATGGAACCGGTCCGAAACTTCCATCAGCGGAAGGAGGCGGTTGGGCAGGCGGAAGGTCCGCACGGTCTCCGGCGTCGCGAAGATGGCGAGGCTGTTGGCCTGCTCGGTCCAGAAATCATCGTCGCCGATGATGGCCTCGACGGCCTCCTCGATGGCGCGGATGTCCCGCTTTGGGGCGCCGGTGGCCTCGATCTCGGCGATGGCCGACTTCAGGAGGTTCTTCAGTTCGATCCGATCGGCCGGTGCGTCCTGCGTCAGCGGTGTCGTCGGCAGATAGAGAGAAACCGCCGGGCTGCCGCGGAATGCGGCGATTCGTTCGATCTCGGTGCGTGTCGGCAGGTCGATGTGCAGCATGGGCGTGCCCCTGGAAAGCGATTGGATGCGTTGTCTATCGCAGTTCCGGCCCATCACAAGCCATCAAGCCCGTCCCTGTTCCTCTTGAGCTGCGTGTGTCGCGACGATCCGCACCGGCGACAGGCGAGGGGTGGCACGTGGCCTGCCTTGCGCGAGTGAAGTGTTCACAGCAAAGCCGGCACAAGGCTCAGCACCAGCAGCACCGCCATCACCCGGTTGAACCAGGCAAGACGCTCCCGGGTGCCGAGCCAGCGCCGCGCGCCGACTCCGACGCCCGCCCACAGCATCAGGCAAGGCAGCGACACCAGGGCAAAGACGGCCGCCATGCCCAGCGCCTGCGGCAGCAGTGGCCCATCCGGCCGGGTGAAGGCAGGCACGGCGGCAAGCGCGATGAGCCAGGCCTTGGGGTTCACCCACTGGAAGGCGGCCGCGCCCCAGAAGCCCAGCGGCGGTGCGGCCGGCCGCCCCTCGGGTGAAGGCGCGGTGGCGATCCTCCAGGCGAGGTGGAGCAGCCACGCCGCCCCTACCACCTGCATGACGCGATGCAGCCAGGGGAGTTCCTGAAATGGCCAGCCCAGCCCGCCCGCAATGGCCAGCAGCATGGCCGGAAAGCCGAGCGTAATGCCCATCATGTGCGGCACAACCGCGCGCAGCCCGGACCGCGCGGCGGCAGCCGAGACCATCAGCGTATTCGGCCCAGGCGTGGCCGAGGTGGCGATCGCGAAGCCCAGCAGCGCCGGCAGGTTGTCCATTCCGAAGCGTGACGCAGAGGAATGCGATAGGTCAATAAGACTGCCGCAATGCGGTCGTGCAAAAAAGGGGAGAGGCCTTGGCCTCTCCCCGGTCATGCCCGCTTGCGCGAAGATCAGTCGCGCGCGGCCGCACCCAGCTCGGCGACCAGCTCAGCCTCGAGGGTGATCTCCTCCTCGCGCTCGATCTCTTCGCCACGCGCCTGGCGTGCGGCTTCCTCGGCGCTGCGCGCGACGTTCACGACCACGGGCAGGTGCACCTCGGGGTGCAGTTCCACCTTTACGGTGGTCAGGCCCAGCGTCTTGATGGGCTGCTCCAGCATCACTTGGCTTCGCGTCACGGTCAGGCCGCCGGCGGTGCAGCCATCGGCGATGTCACGGGCGGAGACGGAGCCATAGAGGCCGCCGCTCTCGCCGGCGGAGCGGATGAGGATGACCGAGAGGCCCTCCATGCGCTCGGCCACGCGCTCGGCTTCCTCGCGGCGCTTGATGTTCAGCGCCTCAAGCTGCGCGCGCTCCACCTCGAACTTGGCCATGTTCGCCTTGGTGGCGCGGATGGCCTTGCCCTGGGGCAGCAGGTAGTTGCGCGCGTAGCCAGGCTTCACCTTCACCAGCTCGCCCATCTGGCCGAGCTTGTCCACGCGCTGCATCAGAATCAGATCAATCATGGCACGCCTCAAATCATCGGGTTGGGCGGCGCCGCGCGCCGCCGGAATTGGTCGAAGAGGCCCACGCCGACCATCAGCGGGGCCAGGATCTGCAGGAACAGCAGCATCAGCAGGTAGAAGCCGGTCAGGAAGGCACGCCGCCCGGGCCGGTTCCGCAGCCGGCGGTGCACGCCCACCACGCCCAGCAGGAAGAAGGGCAGCAGCAGCAGCAGCATGGCCGACAGCGCCAGCACCCCGCCGAACACCGACCACAGCACCAGCGCCAGCAGCGGCAGGGGCGCATACCAGTCGGGCAGGCGGAGGTCATCGGCGGGCGGAAGCGGCGCCAGGGCGTAGCCCCGGCGGTCCACCAGCCGATGTGCCAGCATGCCATTGCCGAGCATGAGCAGCGCGAGCCAAAGCCCCGCCGCCGCCGCCTTCACCCGCGCCACCTGGTCAAGCATCGCGTCGGGCATCTCCACGCCCATGCGCTGCACGCCCATCTCCACCGCGGCCCGCAGCGTGCCCTCGAGGTCCGTCACGAAGAACGCCACCAGCATCAGCACCGCGGTGGGCCAGAGGCCCAGCAGCGCCAGCGGGGTGGAGAGCATCATGCGTCCCGTCCCGGGCGGCAGCGCCGTGATGGCGATGAGCGCCGCCGGCAGCCCGAACATGGCCAGGTACATGACCACGCCGAGGAAGGAGCTGCCGATCAGCACCGCGCCCGCCGCCAACCCCGCCGCCGCCCCCGCCACGCGCCCGCCGAAGGCGGCTCCCGCGGCCAGGATCGGCAGGGGGGCGGCCCACATCAGCAGCCCGCCGAAGGGCAGCCCACGCATCGCGAACAGCGCGAACAGCGCCGAGAGCAGCCCGGCGGCACCCGCCGCCAGTGCCCAAGGTTGGCCGAACACGCCGCCCTGACCCGTGGAACCGCTCACGCCGGTGCTTCCCGCGTCAGTCGTTGATGACGTAGGGCAGCAGCGCCAGGAAGCGGGCGCGCTTGATGGCGCGAGCCAGCTCGCGCTGCTTCTTGCCGCTGACCGCGGTGATGCGGCTCGGCACGATCTTGCCGCGCTCGCTCAGGAAGCGGGAGAGCAGCCGCACGTCCTTGTAGTCGATCTTCGGCGCCTGGGCGCCGGAGAACGGGCAGGACTTCTTGCGGCGGTAGAAGGGCCGGCGGGCGCCCACGGCGGGGCGGCGGGCGGCAATGTTGGGTTCGCTGGATTCGCTCATGATGATTTTCCCGTCCGGATCACATGTCGTCGTTCATCATGGGGTCGAGCTCATCGCGCGGGCGGGCGCGGAACTCCTCCCGGTCGTCGCCGCCCGTGCGGCCACGGCCCGAGGTGAAGCGGCCGGCGGGCTTGGGACCACGGAAGCCACGCTCACGGTCGCGGTCGTCGGTGCGCTTGGCCAGCACGGCCGAGGGCTCCTCGGTGATTTCTTCCACACGGATCGTCATCTCGCGCAGCACGTCCTCGTTCAGGCCGAGCTGGCGCTCGATCTCCTGCATGGACGGCGCCGGGCATTCGATGCCGAGGAGCATGTAGTGCCCCTTGCGGTTCTTCTTGATCCGGTAGGCGAGGCCGCGCAGGCCCCAGTATTCGCGCTTCTTGACTTCACCGCCGTGCTCGGTCAGCACTTCCGCCATCTGGTCGGCGATGGCCTCGACCTGCTGCTGGGTGACGTCGTTGCGCGCGATGAACACGCATTCGTAGAGTGGCATGGGAGTCTCCCTCTGGATGCTCAGCCCTCAGGCCCCGGGTATCGAGGCGCGCAAATGGGCATAGCCGCGGGCGTGCCAACGCCGACGGCAGGGTGCGGGGCATGAACCACAGCCGCCCACGCCGATCAAGGGGAAATCCGCGCATGGCCCCTCCCCCGGCATGCGATGGCTCAGCCGCGGTCCGTCAGGCGCGATACGCCAGCCGGAACCCGCCCCAATGCCGCCCGCGCACCATGATGGGCGCCGAGCAGTCCTTCATCAGTGCCACCTGCCCGCCCCCCATGTCGCGCCGGTAGGCCTGCAGCAGGAAAGGCTTGGTGTTGCGCGCGGCGGCCAGCCCGGTGCGGTCGGCGAAGATGCGGCGGTTGCGGCTGTGCGCGGCGTTCCAGGCGGCCGCGCCGGGTCGCTGGGCCTGGCTGAAGCGGGTGTTGTGCGTGGGCAGGTAGCCGTCCCGCGCCACGGCGGCGGCGAAGACCACGCGCGGATCGAGGCCCAGCAGCGGCTCCTGCATGGCGGGCAGCACCTGGTCCGTCAACGGCGTGAAGCGGGCCATCACCTGCGCGGGGTCGCTGCCGGCAATGGGCGCGCGCTGCGTGTCGAACAGCGCCTCCTCGGTGATGGCGCCCTCCGCCAGGGCGGCCTCGAAGGCACGGGCGACGGCGGCGGCGGCCTGGCGGGCGGCCTGGATGAAGGGGGTGTCCTCGGTCTCGATCCCGGCGGCGGCGAGTTCGTCCATCAGCGCCTCGGAGGTGTCGCGCAGGGCCTCGCCCCGCTGGGCGGCCTGGGCCATCTCGCCGGCCAGGGCGCGGGCGCGGGACGCCTCCTGCGCGGCCGCCTGCCCGATGGCCGCCGCCTCCTCGCCGACCAGCGCCGCGCCCTGCGCCATGCCCTGCACCTCGGCACCCACGCGGTCCATCGCGGCGGTCAGTGCTTCCAGCGCGGCCAGGGTGCCGCGGGCGCCCGTGGCGGCGGACTGCGCCTCGGTCGCATTCTCGCCCGCCGTGGCGCTGACGGCGCCGGCGGCGGCGCGCAGATCGTTCACGCTCGCCTCGATGCGGGCCGTGGCGGTGCGCGTCTCGGCGGCCAGCGCCTTCACCTCCTGCGCCACAATGGCGAAGCCGCGGCCCGCCTCGCCCGCGCGCGCCGCCTCGATGGTGGCATTCAAGGCCAGCAAATTGGTCTGCCGGGCGATGCGCTCGATGGTCACGGCCATGCCCGAGACGACGCCCAGCGCCTCGTCCAGCCGGGCCAGGCGCTGCGCGTTCTCCTGCGCGCGGAGGGCGATGCGGGCGACGACGGCACCGGCCTCGCGCGCCATCGCCTCGGCCGCGCCGGCCTCCGCGCGGGCGGCGTCCAGCAGGTCGCCGCCCCGCCGCGCGCTGTCCGCGCTGGCGGTGGCGCTGGTCGCGACCCGGGTGGCGCTGGCCTCCAGCCGCGCGGCCGCCCCGGCCGCCTCGGCCAGGCCCTGGCCCACCGTCTCGACCGCGCCGGCGATGTCGGCCACCTGCACCGAGAGCGCGCCGGCGCGCCCAGCCACGCGGCTGAAGGCCGCCTCCGCAGGTGAAGTCGGGGGCTGGTTGGTGTCGAAGGGCGCCATGCCGCATGACATGGCAGCGAAGGGTAAAGAAAGGCCTTACCGCCGCGCCATCACCAGCACGACCTGCCGCGCGATCACCTCGTCGGGCAGGCCGGTGCTCTTGGCCTGGCGTTCGGCGCGCAGCAGGGCCGCGCCCATCGCCTCCAGCCGTGCGGCCGGCCAGCGGCGCAGCGCAAGCTCCAGCGCGGGCTTCTGCCGCCAGAACACGGGCGGACGCAGCGCCTCCAGCGCCTCGATGGGCGAGGCGCCCTTCTGCACCGCCAGCGCCGCCATGTGCAGGCGCTGGATGTGGCGCAACGCCGCGCGCAGCACCTGCACGGGGTTGCTGCCCTCGGCGAAGGCGTTGGCGATGGCGCGGTCGGCGGCGGCCACGTTCCCCTCGGTGGCGGCCAGCAACGCCTCGTCGAGGTCGAGGGCGCTGCCCTCGCCCAGCACCTCCATGGCGTCTTCGAGGGTGATGGGCACGCCGGGCTGCGCGTGCAGCGCCAGCACTTCGAGATTGCGGCGCAGCGCCATGCGGTCCTCCCCGCCGCGTTCGGCCAGCCAGTCCAAGGCGGCGGGTTCGGCCCGCGCCTCCATCTCGCCCAGGATGCGGGCGATCGAGGCGGCGAGGTCCCGCCCCCGCTCGGCGTAGCATTCGATGACCTGGCCGCGCGCGTCGCCGCCCACCAGCATCCGCAGCTTGGAGCGTGCGGCGAGGCCCAGCCCCTCCATCACCACCAGGCCAGGCCCGGGCCCGGCCAGGGCCAGGCGCGCGGCCTCGGCCCAGCCATCCTTGGCATCGCGCACACGGATGGCGGGGCGGCCGCCCATCAGGGGCGCGGAGGCAGCCCCGGCGGCCAGGCTGCCCGGCTCCTTCAGCGCCTCGCGCCCGGCCTCGGTGATGCAAAGCCGGTCATCGCCCGCCACGGCGCGGATGAGTTGCGCCGCGCGCTCCGCAATCAGGCCCGCATCGTCGCCCACCAGCAGCACCACGCGGCACTCCGCCGGCGGGGCCGCGAGGAAGGCCGGCAGCTTTCGCGCATCGAGCTTGGCGGCCAAGGCCCCCTCAGGCCCGCAGGCGCTGCCGCAGCGTGGCGGCCACGCCGATCACGATGCGGTCACCGAGTTCCTCGATCAGCCGCCGCTCCGCATCCTCGCGCGCGACATCGGCGGCGAAGAACTGCAGGGAGGGGATGTTGTAGGAATCGAGCGAGCGGGCCAGCCCGCGGCCCAGCACAGTGGGCGGCGCTCCGCCATCGGTCAGCGTCCACGGCGCGCTGGCAATGGCGCGCACGCGGCTGATGTTGCCATCGCGCTGGAAGCCCAACCCCTCGACCGTTGTGCGCAGGGCAGTCTGCAATTCGTAGCGCGCAGCGGTGCCGGGCCCCAGCGCCTCGAAGCGCCGTTCCAGGATGCGCCGCAGGATCTGGCCGTTGCGCTCAGGAATGCGGGCCACGCGGACGGCGGCCATCTCCTGCAGCAGCCGCGGCTCGCCCGAGAAATCGGCACCCGTGCGTTCGCCGTCGGGGCCGTAGAGCGGCCGGAAGCCGCAGCCGGCGAGAAGCCCCGCGCCTCCCAGAATGGCCCCCTGGGCCAGCAGGTTGCGTCTATGCCACAAGGTTCACCACCCGCCCCTTCACATGGATGCGCTTGCGGATGGGTTTGCCCTCCAGCGCGCGGATCACGTTGGGCTCGGCCTCCGCCAGGGCGAAGACCTGCTCATCCGTCGCGTCCACCGGCACCTCGATGGTGGCGCGCAACTTGCCCAGCACCTGCACGGCGAGAGTCACGGTGTTGGCGGCCAGCAGCGCGGGGTCGGGCTCCAGCCAGGGAAGCTGCGCAACCAGGCCGGCGCCGGGGCGCAGCGTGGCCCAGAGTTCCTCGGCCAGATGCGGCATCATGGGCGCGGCAAGGCGGGCCAGGGCCTCCAGGGCATCCTGTCGGGCAGACAGGGGCGCGGCCCCGGCCTCGCCGATTGCATTGGCCAGTTCATGAATGCGCGCGACCGCCACGTTGAAGGCGAAGCCTTCCAGCGCCTCGGTGACGGCGGCGATGGTCCGGTGGGTGGCCTGCCGCAGCTTCTGGCCGACAACGGCATCGGGGACGTCGGCTTCGGCGAGGTTCTGCGCCAGCCGCCAGACGCGGTTGATGAAGCGGCTGGCACCGGCCACGCCGGCTTCCGACCACTCCATGTCGCGCTCGGGCGGGTTGTCGCTCAGGATGAACCAGCGCGCGGTGTCGGCGCCGAAGCGGTCGATGATGGCGCCCGGGTCCACGGTGTTGCGCTTGGACTTGGACATGCTCTCGATGCGGCCCACCGTCACCGGCTCATTCGTGCCACGGACGATGGCGGTGCCGTCGGCGCGCTTCTCGACTTCCTCGGGGTAGAGCCAGCGGCCATCGGCGCCCTTGTAGCTCTCATGCTGCACCATGCCCTGGGTGAACAGGCCGGCGAAGGGCTCGTCCAGCGTGACATGACCTGCCGCGCGCATCGCACGGGTGAAGAAGCGGGAATAGAGCAGATGAAGGATCGCGTGCTCGATCCCGCCGATATACTGGTCCACCGGCAGCCATGCATCCACGGCCGCGCGCGTCACGGGCCCGTCCGCGCGGGGCGAGCAGAAGCGCGCAAAATACCAGGAGCTGTCCACGAAGGTGTCGAAGGTGTCGGTCTCGCGCCGGGCGGGCTTGCCGCAGGCGGGGCAGGCGACGTGCTTCCACGCCGGGTGGTGGTCCAGCGGGTTGCCGGGGCGGGAAAAGTCCACATCCTCGGGCAGCACTACTGGAAGCTGGTCGGCCGGCACGGGCACCACGCCGCAGGAATCACAATGGATGACGGGGATGGGGCAGCCCCAGTAGCGCTGGCGGGAGACGCCCCAGTCGCGCAGGCGCCAGTTCACCACGCCCTGGCCCTGGGCCTGCGTCTCCAGCTCCGCGATGACACGGCGCTTGGCGGCGGACACGTCCAGCCCATCGAGAAAGCGGCTGTTGAACAGCACGCCGTCGTCGGTGAAAGGGGCCTTTGCCACGGAGAAATCCGCGCCAGCGTCGCGCGGGCGCACCACGGGCAGGATGGGCAGCCCATACTTCGACGAAAAATCGTGGTCGCGCTGGTCATGGCCGGGGCAGCCGAACAGGGCGCCCGTGCCGTATTCCATCAGCACGAAATTCGCGATCCAGACCGGGTGTTTCTCCCCCGTGAGGGGATGGATCACGGAAAAGCCGGTGTCGAAGCCGCGCTTCTCGGCCTGTTCGATCACGGCCTCGCTGGTCCCCATGGCGCGGCATTCGGCGATGAAGGCGGCGGCCTCGGGGCTGCGCGCCGCGGCGGCGGTGGCCAGTGGGTGCTCGGCGGCGACGGCCAGGAAGGACATGCCGAAGAGGGTGTCCGGCCGCGTCGTGAACACCTCCACGTCCTGCACGCCATCCACCGGTTCCGCCAGATTGAAGCGCAGCCGCGCCCCTTCGCTGCGGCCGATCCAGTTGGCCTGCATCAGCTTCACGCGCTCGGGCCAGCGGTCGAGGCCGCCCAGCGCCTCCAGCAGATCCGGCGCGAACTTGGTGATGGCGAGGAACCACTGGCTCAGCAGCTTCTTCTCGACCACGGCGCCGCTGCGCCAGCCGCGCCCGTCGATCACCTGCTCATTGGCCAGCACGGTGTTGTCCACAGGATCCCAGTTGACCCAGCTTTCCTTGCGCTCCACCAGGCCGGCCTGCAGGAAGTCCAGAAACAGCTTCTGCTGCTGGCCGTAGTATTCAGGGTCGCAGGTGGCGAATTCGCGCTCCCACTCCAGGCTCAGCCCCATGCGTTTCAATTCCGCGCGCATGTTGGCGATGTTGGCGTAGGTCCATTTCGCCGGATGCGTGCCACGTTCGCGCGCCGCGTTCTCGGCGGGCAACCCAAAGGCGTCCCAGCCCATCGGGTGCATCACGAGGTGGCCGCGTGCCCGCTTGTAGCGCGCCACCACGTCGCCCAGCGTGTAGTTGCGCACATGCCCCATGTGGATCTTGCCCGAGGGGTAGGGGAACATTTCCAGTACGTAGTACTTGCGCGCGTCCGCCGGCGGCACGTCGGGAACGCGGAAGCAGGCGGCAGCGTCCCAGGCCTGCTGCCAGCGCGGTTCGGCGGCACGGAAGTCGTAGCGGTTCTCGATGCTGGCGGGCGCGGGCGTGTCGGGCATGCGCACGTCTTAAAGCAGATCGGGCGGCGCGGGAATTCCACGGTTCACGCCGCCGCCTTGCAAGGCGGGCAGGCTTGCCCAACCTGTCATGGGTGCGCCCTGCCCTGCTGCTCCTGCTTGGTTTGTTCCTGGCCCTCCCCGCTGCCGCGGACGAGGAGGCCGCGCACCAGCGCGTCTTCTCCGCCGGCAGCATCCTCCCCGCCGGACTTCCCACCGCCAGCCTCTCCATCGGCTTCACCCAGCATTACCGGGGCGCGGTGCCTCACGCGGCCTTTGCCTTCGCCCAGGGACCGGATGGGCGGGCGGTCTGGGCCATGTCCTCGGGCCACGCCACGCCGTCGGAGGCCGAGGCCGAGGCGCTGGACAGCTGCGCCCACCGACTGCGCCGCCTGCGCGCCCCGCTCGACGCCTCCTGCCAGCTTCTGGCCACCGACGGCGCCCTGCGCAACGGCGCCACCATCGGGGTGGAGCGCGGCAGCATCGGCCCCTTCCTGCGCAGCCCCTTCCACCGTCATCGCGGCCCGGCCGAGGCGACCGGGGTGCTGGTCTGGGGACATGGATATGGCGGCCCGGACGAGGATTACCGCGGCAAGCCCACGCCCGGCTTCGTCACCGCGTTGAACGAAGCCGGCTTCGACATCCTGCGCTTCGACCGCCATCCGGGCGATGATTCCCTCTTCGTGTCGCAGCCCCGCCTGGTGCGCGGCCTGCCGGCCCTGCGCACGCTGGGCTACCGCCAGGTGATCCTGGGCGGCGAATCCCGCGGCGCCTGGCAGGCGCTGATGGCCGCCGCCGAACGGCCGGAGCTGGTGGACGCCGTGCTGGCCGCCGCGCCGGCCGCGCATGGTGAGGTGGAGGAGAACGGCAACCGTGCCGACGCCCTGGCCGACTTCCAGCGGCTGCTGGCGGGCGTCGCTGCCACGCCGATGCGCCTGCTCGTCGTCACCTTCGAGGGCGACGAGTTCGACCCGGACCCCGCCGCGCGGGCGGACTTCGTGGCGGCGCTGGCGGCGCGGCGCCCGGCGCCCACCCTGGCCCTCTTCCCCCACGGCCCGGCGCGCGGCCATTCCGGCGCGCGCGACTGGCGTTTCACGCGCGACTATGGCGCCTGCGTGCTGACCCTGCTGCGCGCGCCCGAGCCGGCCGCGCCACGTGGCCTGCGGCGACGGAGTTGCGGCGGGGGCTGACCGTGTCTCGGGGCCACGCCAACGCCGTGAATGTTTGGTTGTCCCTGCGCCGGCATGACGATAGACAGTTGGGCTCATATCCAGGTCGATCGGGGATGATACATGTGTCGTTTCTGTGACCCGCACCCCCCATCGCAACCATGGAGCGGCCAGCGCCGCCTTCGGTCGGGCGCGCAGCGCCGCACCGCCGACGAGCCGCAAGCCCAGGACAACGCCGCCACGGCGTGCCAATGCGGCGCGCCCCACACCATGGCCGCGTTCCGGCGCATCGAGGCGGACCTTCGCCGGCGCGAGATGATGGGCGGTGCGGGCGCCATCCTCGGCATGTTCGCGGGCTTCGGGCTGGCCCCACGCGAGACGCGTGCCGAGGAGGCCGAGCGCCCGCTGCGCCTGACCAACCTGCGCCTGTTCGACGGAACCACGCGCGCCATGCGCACAGGCCACGACATCGTGGTCTCGGACGGCCGGGTCACGGCGCTGCCCCGCCCCGGCGAAGGGCCGGAGCACGCCCGGGTCATCGACTGCGGCGGCCGCGCCGTGATCCCGGGGCTGATCGACACCCATGCGCACGTCACGCTCGCGGGCGTCTCGCAACTGGCGGCCCTGGTGGGCGACATCGCCTTCGTCCATCTCCTGTCGGGCCAGGTGGCGGGTGCGATGCTGATGCAGGGCTTCACCACCCTCCGCGACATGGGCGGGCCGGCCTTCGGCCTGAAGCTCGCCATCGACCGGGGCGTGCTGCCCGGCCCCCGCATCTTCCCGTCCGGTGCCGCCCTGTCGCAGACCTCGGGCCATGGCGATTTCCGCCTGCTGCACGAATTGCCGCGGATGCCCTCCACGCCCCCCACGCGCACCGAGGTGGAGGGCGTCTTCGCCATCGCGGACGGCGTGCCCGAGGTGCTGCGCCGCACGCGCGAGCAACTCATGAAGGGCGCCAGCCAGATCAAGATCATGGCGGGCGGCGGCGTCGCCTCCCTCTATGACCCGCTGGACACCGTCCAGTTCACCGAGGAGGAGATGCGTGCCGCCGTGCAGGCCGCGGCGGACTGGGGCACCTATGTGTGCGCCCATGTCTATGCCTCGGCCGGCATCCGGCGCTGCATGGCCGCGGGCATCCGCTCCATCGAGCACGGCCAGCTCGCCGATGAGGAGACGGTGCGGATGATGGCCGGTGAAGGGGTCTGGTGGAGCATCCAGCCCTTCCTGGCCGATGAGGACGCCAATCCACAGACCGACCCGCGCCAGCGCCAGAAGCAGCTTGAGGTGTCCGAGGGCACCGAGCGCGCCTTCGGCTACGCCAGCCGCCATCCGGTGAAAATGAGCTTCGGCACGGACATCCTGTTCAGCGCCGAGTCGTCGCGCCGGATGGGCCGGCAGCTCGTGAAATTCGCGAACTTCATGCCGCCGCTGGACGCCCTGCACCTGGCCACCGGCGCCGCCGGGGAACTGCTGGCCCTGTCAGGGGCCCGTGCGCCCTATGACGGCCGGCTCGGCGTCATTGCCGAAGGCGCCCTGGCGGATCTGCTGGTCGTGGACGGTGACCCGGCGGCGGGGCTCGACTGGCTGGCCGACCCCGAGCGAAATCTCCGGCTGATCATGAAGGGCGGCCGCGTCCACAAGGACACGCTGGGCTGATCGCACAGGCCGGTGCCTGGCATCGGGGTGGCCGGGGCGCGTGCCGCGCGTCTTGGACAATGCCCCGGATTGCGGGGCGCCGGACCAGCGTTCCGTCGCGCGATTCTAGCGCCCGGCCGACTGCACCCGAAGCTCGCGCGCGCGGGCAAGCACGCGGTCTTCCATTTCGGTGTTGGTGCTGCCGGCAGTGGGCACGTCCAGCCACTGGCCGTTCTGCTGCACCTGGCGGAACACCTGCACCCGCACCCCGTCGGAGCGCAGCTGCCGGCCCAGCACATAGGCGGTGGCCTTGAAGCGCTCGCCGGGCGCCTGGGGCGGGGAAAACCAGTCGGTGATGATGACGCCGCCAAAGGGGTCGGCGCTGACCAGCGGCATGAAGGAGAGGGTGTCGAGCGTGGCGCGCCACAGGAAGGCGTTCACGCCCAGGCCCGGCCCTGCACCGGCATCATTGCCCCGCCGCGACCGGTCGGTGCCCAGGATCAGGATGCCCTCGGACGAAGCGCCACTCAGGCGCAGGGCTTGGTCACGGCCGCTGGAGGTGTTGTATTCCTCGTCGCCGGGGGTGCGCAGCCCGCTGGTTCCGCAGCCGGCGAGGATGAGGAGGGCGGCGAAGGCGGCGATGAAGCGCGCGCCGGCCGGGCCCTGGGCGCTCGGGGTCGTCTGCTGCGGCATCATGGCGCTGGTCCTCGTGCTGGTGGCGTGGCGGGCCTTGTAGGGCAGCGGCGCCTCGCGCGTCTATGGGGCGCCCGAACAAGAAGGGGCGGCAGGTTTCCCTGCCGCCCCCAATTCAGACCATCCGGCCCGTTCTTGTCCCGAGGGATCAGAACGAGAGGGTGGTGCCGATGGTCACGCCCTGGATGGTGCGGTTGCCGCCACGCGGCACGCTGCCCACCTGGGTGCCCGGCCAGCTCGAGAAGCGCTGGTGCTCATAGTTGATGTAGCCCAGCAGGCCCGGAGCGATCGTGTAGGTGGCGCCGATGCCATAGATGGTGTTGCGCGAGTCGCGGGCGAGGTTGAAGCCCGGGATCTGGCCATCCTGACGGGCCTGGCCGAAGTTGGCCGTGACCGTGAAGGGAGCGAAGCTGTAGGACGCGCCCAGGACGTAGTGCCAGCTCATGTCCGCGCCAACCGCGTTCGGCGTCACGCCGACCGAGCCGCCACGGTAGTTGCCCCACACGAACTCGCCACCGAAGGTGAAGCCCTGGAAGCCCAGCGTCGCGCCAACGGCGTAGGCGGAGATGCCGTTGCGGCCGGGCGAGGTCGTGGCGGTGCGACCGGTGCGCTGGTTCGTGCCGCTCTCGGCCTGGGTCGTCACGAAGCCGACGGCCACGCCGACGCCGGAGAAGTTGCCGCGGTAGCGCAGGGCCGCCGTGATCTCGTTCTGGCGGTTCTGGCGGTCACGATCGATCGCCGTGCCGCCGCTGAACTGACGCGGGCCTTCGCCGGCGTTGATCGCGTAGGACACGCCGAAGTCGAAGCCGGCGAACTGCGGCGACAGGTAGGTGATCTTGGTGATGTCGCTGCCGTCGGTCACGCCCGAATAGACGTAGGCCAGGCCGGCCTGACGCGCCTGCTGCCAGCCCTGGCGGTAGAACTGGGGAATGCGCGGCGGGCGAACCTGCATCACGCCAGCGGCCGCATCGGTGTCACCCATGCGGACCGTGCCGAGCGTCGGCGAGGTCACGAACAGCCAGGTCTCGTCGGTGTCCACGCCGGTCGCGACGGTGCCGGTGAAGTTGTCGTTCTGGAACTCGATGCGCGCGCCGTAGCCGATGCCGCCGGCCGTCTTGCCGCTCACGAGAACATGGACTTCCATGTCCGAGCGGAAGTCGGTCGTGCGGGGGCGACGCGCGTTGCCGGGCTGGGTGCCACGGTCGGCGGTGTCGCTGATGAAGTCGAAGGCGAAGTCGAAGAAGCCGCCGACACGCACGGTCGGCGCGGTCTGAGCCGACGCCCCGGTGCTGAGCAGCGCGGCGCCGACCACAGCGGTCGTGCCAAGCAGAAGCTTGCGCATGTTATCCCTCCTTGATGCCGGGTTGCCCCGGCGGTTCACTGGTTCGCCCGCCGCCCGCCGCCCCCCCACGGAAGTCATGCGCCCGGTCCCGGTCTCACCTGCTGTGAGACTATGGTTCAGACGGTTACCCTCGGGCAACCTGTTGAATGCGCCCTGCGCGACATCCTTGAGACAGTGTTGCCTTAACACCACACCCGCCAAGGCGGGGCCACCTCAGCCCAGCCCGCCAATGGCCGCGAAGCCCCAGCCGGGCACGCGGCGGGCGTTGCGTGGCGTCATCCCCCCCAACGCCAGCACCGGACGCCCTGCCCGCGCGGCGAGCGCGGCGAAGCGAAACACGCCCAGCGCCGGCGCGCCGGGGTGGCTCAGGGTCGGGAACACCGGCGAAAGAAGCAGCATATCCGCGCCCAGCCGTCGCCCGCGCGCGAGTCCCGGCCGGCCATGCGCGGCCAGCGAGAGGATGGCCCCAGGCGCGCCGCGCCGCCACGCCGCCAGGAAGGGCAGCAGGAAGCACGCCGGCCGCCGGTCGGGCAGGTGCAGCCCCGCCTTGTGCCGCAGCGCCGCGCGCCCGTCGCCCGAGACCAGCAGCACGAGGCGCCGCGCGCGGCACAGCCGGGCCAGGGCGGACAGCGCTGCGGGCCCCATCTCCCGCGCCAGCACGCCGGCCCCCGGCGGCAGGCGCCGGGCGCCGGCGGAGGGGTCCGGCAGCCGGACGGGATCGGAAAGCAGCACCCGCCTGGGCGGGTGCCCGCCGCGTCGCCGCTGCACTATATGTTTCATCCCATGAGCATCGCAGACCGCATCGCCCAGGTCAGGGCCCGAATCGACCACGCCTGCACCGCTGCCGGGCGTCGGCCGGAGGAGGTGTCGCTGGTCGCCGTCTCCAAGACCAACCCCGCCGCCGCGGTGGCGGAGGCGCTGGCCGCCGGGCAGATGCTGTTCGGCGAGAACCGGGTGCAGGAGGCGGCCGAGAAGTTCCCTGGCCTGCGCGCCACCCACCCCGGCCTCCGCCTGCACATCATCGGCGCGTTGCAGACCAACAAGGCGCGCGACGCGGTGCGCCTGGCCGATGTGATCGAGAGCCTGGACCGTCCGAAGCTGGCCACGGCGCTCATGGACGCGATGACCAGGGAGGGGCGGCGCCCGGATGTCCTGGTGCAGGTGAATGTGGGCGATGAGCCGCAGAAGGCCGGCATCCCCCGCGCCGAGGCGCCT
>JBHYDO010000075.1:0-16210 GCA_051860645.1 Roseococcus sp. | reverse complement strand
CTCGCGATCCAGCGCGAAGAAGCGCATCTGACCGCATGCTTCGGCCAAGCTTGGGAAGCGTATAGCAAGGGGACAGGGCGATGGTTCGGGCGATGATGACACCCTACGAGCGGCTGGGCGGTGAGGCGGGCATCCGGCGCCTCACGCACCGCTTCTATCAGCTTATGGATACGCTGCCGGAGGCTTTCGCCTGCCGGGCCGTGCACCCGCCGAGCCTTGCCAATGGAGAACAGCGCCTGTTCGAATACCTGTCGGGCTGGCTCGGCGGCCCTTCGCTCTACATCGAGCGTCATGGGCGCCCCATGCTGCGCCGCCGTCACCTGCGCGCGCCGATCGGCGGCGATGAAGTCCGCGGATGGCTGCTTTGCTTCCATCGCGCCTGGGACGAGCAGGTCAAGGATCCGGCGCTCAGCCTTGAGGTGGTGCCGCAGATCGAGAAGCTTGCCCACCACATGCAGAATCGTGGCTCCTGAAAGCAGGAAAGAGCTGGACTTGGTGGAGAATGGACCAAGCCGCACAGCAGGCTGCGGTACCTTGAGCTCGTCGCCTGCAATCGGCCCGCTCAACACTGCCCAAGTGCAAAGACGGGATGGGCGTGCGTTTGCTCAATGCAGGATCTGATGCTCCTGGACCGCATCGCCGCCCACCCGATCAATCGCATCGGTGAACTCGCACCATGGCACCTGCGACCCTGACCGCGACGGCTGCGCTGCTGCGCATCGCGCTCAAGGGCTCGAAGCCCGTGATCTGGCGCGAGGTCCTGGTGCCGACCAGCTTGACGATGCAGACGCTGCACCAGACCATCCAGGCGGCGATGGGCTGGTACGATGCGCACCTGTTCGAGTTCGACACCAGGGATGAACGGATTGGCGAGCCCGATCCGGATTGGGATCGCGCGATCACGCCGGCACGCAGCGTAAGGCTCGCCCGCCTGCTGCGACGCGGCGTTCGGCGGTTCACCTACCTCTACGACTTCGGTGACCACTGGGAACACGTGATCGAGGTGAAGCGGGAGATCCCGCTGCTGCCTGGCGAGGAGGTGCCGATCCTGCTTGGCGGTGAGCGACGCTGCCCACCCGAGGATGTCGGCAGCCTCAGCGGGTTCGAGGCGTTCCTCGAGGCCATGGCCGATCCAAAAAACCCGGAGCACGAGAACATGATGAACTGGCATGGCGGGCCGTTCGACCCTGACGACATCGACGCAGAGCGCATCATCCGCCGCCTCGCCGTCATCGCCCGACGCCGCAAGAGCCGTCGCACTCCCGGACGCGCCTGACCGGGCATCACGCGAAAGCCATCAAGGACAGGACGCCGCAGTCGTCGGTGGACGGTTACGGACTATTGTTGGGTCTCGCCGCAAACCCTCGATGACAGGCCCAATAAAATCAATCTCTAAAGAATTTTTGTGGCGGAGGGAGTGCGCCTCGGTACAGGCGGTCTCCAGGCTGGAGCCTTGGAGAGCAAGCCGGGGTTCGGGCCCGGACCGGCAGGCTCGCTGCCGCCCCGATCAGAACGTCAGCCGCACCCGTACACCCCCCAGAACCGCCATCGGGAGGCCCGGTGTCGCGCCACGGACGGCCTGGAGATTGGGGCTGAGCCGGACATGGTCGGCAATCGCGATATCGTAGAAGGCCTCGACCCCCCATTCATCCCGCAGCCCCTGGCCGGCCGCAGCCAGTCCGTCCCTGAGGGTTCCTGACCAATTGTAGTAGAAGGCCGCGATGCCCCAGCGATCCTGCGGCCGCGAAGGCAGCAGCGCATCGCCGCCGATGCCAAGCAGCGCGCTGGCCCGGATTGGGTTCGGGTTTCCGTCCGACAGGCCGACCATGCCGAAGACGCCCCAGCCCCGGCGCGGATCGCCAGGCACCTGGTAGAGGTACTGCTGGAACGAATAGGAGCCGAAGAGATAGCCTCGCTTCGAGCCCACCGCCTGGCCGCTGCCAGGCGGCAGCAGCAGTTGCGGAATATCGGCGAGATCGAGCCCCTGCTGCGTGCTGTAGACCACCCTGACACTGTGGAAGCCCGGCAGGCCGAACAGGTCGAACGGAACGGTTGCCGAGAGGCTGAATGTCGCGGCGTCGTCGAAGGGTCGCCGGATCACATCGAGGTTCTGGGCACTGCGCGGGTCGTAGACCAGCAGGCTGAAACTGGCAGCCTCGGTCCTGAGCGCGAGCAGTCCGCCGAAGATGTACGGCGGCGTCACGCCGCTGACGGGCGCGGCGAGCCCGGTGTTCCAGAAGGTGGTCAGGCCACCGCCGCCCAGCAGCGGGGTCGCGGCAGCCGCATCCAGCATGTTGAACTTGCCGACGGTGAGCGACATCCGCTCACCGAAGCGCTGCGTCACGGTCAGCGACAAGTCGGTGGTGGTTCCACCGAGGCGGGGGAGGGCAAGCCCGGTATTGACCGGGATCACGGACCCGTCGCCGCGCTGGTTGGCGTCGCGGCCGAAGGCCTCCTCGAGGTGCAGCGACACGCTGAGGCCCTCCCACAGGCCGAGCCGGGCGCCGTCCAGACCGAGGCGCACATCCAACTTGCCACCCCAGGCCATGCCGGGTCGTCCGGTGCTGGACATCAACCCCTGGCCGAAGCCGGTGATGCCGGCACCGAGATTGACCCCGCGCTCTGCCAGCGCGCGCTGGCCGGCGACGATTGGCGCAGCCCAGTCCTCGCCGCGCGCCGTGCCGGCCAGCATCACCAGCAGTGCCGCGGCGGCGCAGCCCGCGCGACACCCGATCACGGCGACGGGCGCAGGAGAACGCCGAGCTTCTGCCGGCGCGGAAACACGGGGGCTGCCGGCCGGTGCGCGAACACGGCCGGCAGCGTCGCGACACGCCCCGAGGGGGCTGAGCGAGCCGCAACGGTGGGGGGCGGCGCTGACCGGCCGCCTCATCTGGGGAAGACGAAGTTCAACCCGAAGCGCAGGCCCCAGTCAGGTCCGCCCTCCGGGGCCTCGGCGTAGTAGCGCGCGCCGAGGCTGAACTGCACGGCTTGGCCACCGAAATTGACGACCTGGGCCACTCCGGCGTTGATCGGAACCGTCCATTGCCGGCGCGACCAGTCGTAGGTGCTCTCCGTGTTGAGGAAGAGCGAGGTCTGCGAAGGAAAGACATAGGTGACGAAGGGCTGTACGAACGTCGCATTGACGGGCTGTTGGCTGTCCGGCGTGCCGCCGAGCGACCAAAGGTGGTTGGCCAGCGCGCCGTACAGCCAAGGACCGGATTGCTGGAGCACCAGCCCTGTCGGGCCGGCGGCCCATTGCCGTCCGCCATAGTCCCGCGAGCCGGTCGGGTAGAGGAAGACCGGCCCGACGGCCCAGGTCAGCCCACCCACCGGCCGGGGCGAGAAGAAGAACGACTGCGCGGTGTCGCCAAGGCCGAAGCGGTGCTCGGGGAGGAGGCGTTCGCTGTAGCGCAGCGGGAGGATGGTGCGGGTGATCAGGTTCCAGTTGTCGTTCAGTTCGAAGGGGATCACCGGCTGCACGTTGAGGGTGTAGTTCAGGGCGTTGCCGCGCCCGCCGCCGAAGTCGAAGTTGTTCTGGAAGGGCACATTGATCAGCGCCGCCACAGGATTGGCGAGCTGCGCGGCAAGGCCCGGGCCGCCCGGGTCCGGCTGGCCTTGTGCCACCGAAGCCCCGGGCTGCCCCAGGCCCATGACGAGGGTGGCGCCGAGCAGCGCGGATATGCGCGTTGTCATGTGCACCCTCACGCCCTGTAGACGCTCGCGCCTTCCTTGATGGTCTCGACGACCTTCAATTCGGAGAGCTTCTCGGGGTCCACCGTCATCGGGTTGTCCGACAGCACCACGAAATCGGCGAGCTTGCCGACTTCGATCGAGCCCTTGCTCGCCTCCTCGAAATGCTGGTGCGCCGACCAGATCGTCATGGCCTTCAGCGCGGTCGCCACCGGCACGCAGTGGCGGGGCCCGATGATGTCGCCGCTGCGCGAGCGGCGGGTGACCGTCGCGCTCAGCACGCGCATCGAATCCGGCCGTGCCACCGGAGCATCATGGTGCGAGGTGAACATCATGCCCCGGCTCATCAGCCAGCCGGTGGGCGAGATGTTCTCCGCCCGCTCCGGCCCCAGCACCGAATCGCGGTGGAAGTCGCCCCAATAGAAGGTGTGCATCGGGAAGAGGGCGGGGAAGATGCCGAGCTCGCGCACCTGGTCCACCTGGTCCTCGCGCAGCGTCTGGCCGTGGATCATCACCGGACGGCGGTCGCCGGGCCCGTGGCGGCGCGTGGCTTCCCGCGCGGCGGCGATCATCAGGTCGATCGCCGCGTCGCCGTTGGCATGGGCCAGAAGCTGCCATCCGCGCTCGTAGCAGCGCGAGAAGGCCTCGATCGTCGCATCGGTCGGCGCCGTCTGCAGGCCGCGATAATCCGCCGAGACGCCGGCGGGCGGGACGTGGTAGGGGCGCGTCAGCCAGGCCGTCTTGCCCTGCGGCGAGCCATCCAGCGAGATCTTGGCGCCACCGATCCGCAGCCGGTTGCGGTAGGCCGCCCCGTGCAGCGCGCCGCCGAGCTGGTCCGCCGCGCCGAGGATGTCCGGATAGGCGACGATGTCCACCGGCAGCAGGCCGCGCTGCGCCGCGGCGGTGAGCTGCGCCATGGCCGGGCCCATGGCGCGGCCCTCCTGGCAGGTGGTGTAGCCGAAGGAGGCGTAGAACTCCGACCCCCGCTGGATCATCGTGAGCCAGGCCGCCTCGTCCAGCCGGGCCAGCAGCGGCCCCCCGCCGGTGAACAGCGCATTCTCCTCCATCACGCCATTGGGCTCGCGCGATCCTTCGCGGCGGCGGAACACGCCGCCCACCGGGTCGGGCGTGGCCGCGGTGATGCCGGCCACCTCCAGCGCCTTGGAATTCGCCGCGGCCAGGTGGCTGGAGGTGTGGATGATGAGCACCGGCACGTCGGTCGAGACCTGGTCGAGATCATCGCGGGTCGGGTGGCGCCCTTCGCGCAGCTGGCTGTCGTCGTAGCCGAAGCCGAAGACCAGGTTGTAGCGCCGCACTGCGGCCTCGTTGCGCTGCATCCATTCCCGCAGGATGCGGATCACGGAGGGGATGTCGTTGGCCTCGCCATCCGGGGCGGCGAGCATGTTTGCACCCACTGCCTGCAGCCCGACCATGACCACATGGCCGTGCGGATCGACGAAGCCGGGCAGCATGGCGCGGCCCTCGAGGTTCATCATGCGCGTGGCCGGCCCGCGGGTCGCCTCGACCTGCTGGCGCGACCCCACGGCGAGGATCCGCCCGCCGCGCACCGCGACCGCCTCGGCCGAGGGCTGGGCGTCATTGATCGTGATGATGGGCCCGCCGCTGTAGATCAGGTCGGCCGCGCCGGAGGGGGCGGGCGGCGTCTGCGCCTCGGCGCAGCGGAACATGCTGCCGAAGCCTGCCGCGCCCGCGCCCAGGGCCAGGCGCCCCATGCCCCCCAGCACACCACGCCGCGAGGTGCCGGCCCCAGCATGAAGGGCAGAGCCGAAAGGACTACACGCAATGCACATGGATCGAGTTCCAAACAGCGCGCCCGATTGCGCGACGGTCCGCAGCCTTCCGGCGTCACGGGCGCACGGTTGAGCCATTTGGCGCAAAGCGGATAGACTTTTTTGGGAACTGGGAGGCTACCTTATGAGGCGTGCGGACATCGAGGCAGTTCTTGCCAGCCGCGGATGGCTCGCCGACTGCGAGCCCGCACTCCGCCGCGCCATCCTTGTCCGTGCACGGCCGGTCGGCTTTGGCACGGATGAGTTCGTCTTCCATGCCGGCGACCTGGCCGGCGGCATCTATGGTGTCGCGAGCGGCGGGATCGTGCTCTCGGTGGCGACGGATGTCGCCGCACCGGCCATGGCCGCCATCCTGCGCGCCGGCGTATGGTTCGGGAATGGCCCGCTCGTCGCCGAAAGGCGTCGCATGCTGAGCTTCCGCGCCGCCGAGCCTTCGTTCACGCTGCATCTGCCGCTTTCGGCGGTGCGCGAACTCTCGGGCGCCAGCGTCACAGCGGCACGGGCCTTCGGCGATCTCTCAAGCTTCAACATGCGCGCCGCCCTGCGCACGGTAAGCGACCTGCTGATTTCCCATGCGGACAGGCGCATCGCCGCCACCCTGCTGCGGGTCACCTGCGCCGACGAGGGCGCACGCCCCGAGGATCCCAGGGGCTTCCGGTTGCGCCAGGCCGAACTGGGCGAGATGGCGAATGCGTCGCGCCGGTCGGTGGTGCGGGCGCTCGCGGCTTTCGAGGCGCAGGGCTGGGTGACGCTTGGCTACCAGCGTATCGCGGTGGCCGACGCGGCCGGGTTGGCGCGCTTTGCGTATGGCTGAGCCGTGCCGCCACTCTGCCCGCCGCCTCATCGGCCCATCTCGCCGGTCGATCTGATTCGAGCGCCGCATCGATCCAACCTCCCCAGAGCTCTCTCTGGCTCCAGCAGACGTCGTAGGGCCGCCTGGATGGCTCCAACCACGCGTTCAGGGCGGACGACCAACACTTGAAGCCAAGCCGGGATCTTGGCCCCGATGTTGGATCGCCCTTTATTGTTGCCATAAAGTAGATATATAATTCAGCGGGATAAGCGAGGGGATGGCGGACAGGGTGGGATTCGAACCCACGGAGGGCGTGAACCCTCGGCGGTTTTCAAGACCGCTGCCTTAAACCACTCGGCCACCTGTCCTTCCGCAGCCCCGCGCCGGAATGGTCGCCCGCGCACGGTCGGATGGCTCTACCCGAGCCCAATCCCAGCCTCAAGCCGCCCATCGGCCACCCTCACCGCGTGGTCGGCGAGAACACCCCGTAGGACAGGCTCACACTGCTGCCGTTGAACAGGAAGATGCCGCGGATCACCTGGTCCACCCAGCGGCCCACGCGCGCCACCTGGGTTGGGGGCACATACACGGTGCTGTTGGGCGGGACGATCATGTCTTCGCCCAGGCGGGTCTGCTCCAGGATGTGGTTCAGGTTCACCTGGCGCACCCGGCCCCGCCCGGCAGGGTCGAAATACAGCACGCGGATCTGGTCCACCGCCGCGGTCGGCATCGGCCCGCCGGCGGCCGCCAGCGTCTGCAGCACGGTGCGCGGCGTGGGTGCAGGGATCGCGCCCGCGGAGCGCACTTCGCCGAATACGAAGATCTGGTTGGCGCCTAGCGACGACACGCGCACCGTGGTCCGCACGCCGCCCACCCGGCGGCCATACTCCTCGTCCAGCGCCACGCGGAGTTCCTCGGGCGTGCGGCCCGCGGCCACCAAGCCCTGCACCAGCGGCAGGTCGAGCCGCCCGTCGGGACGCACCACGGCCCCTCGCGTGCGGCCCTCGGCACCATTGCGAACCACCTCCGCGAGGTCGTCGGCGGGCGTCGTGAACCGGCGGACGATGACTGTCACCACCGGGTCCTGCGCCACATCGGCATAGCGGCGCCCGATCTCGCTGGAGAGGCGCGCAGGCGTGGTGCCCAGCGCGCGCAACTCGCCCCGGGCGGGGACCGAGATCATGCCGTCCGGCCGCACCACCACCGTCCGGTTCAGGCTCCGGTCGAAGGCGAAGTCGAGGTCAAGTTCGTCGCCGATGCCCATGCGGTAGGCGCGCAGGCGCTGGTTGTCGAAATGATAGGTCACGTCCACGCGGTCGCCCGGCTGCAGCTGGTAGGCACCGATTCCGCGCAGCAGGCTCGCGCCGACAAGGTTGGAGGCGGCCAGCCGCTCGGCCGGCGTGGCCTCGTCCAGGAAGCCCGCGGCCGGCTCGTCCAGCGCACGGTCGAACGAGCGCGGCGGCGCGGAGCACGCGCCCACCAGCAGGAGGGCCAGCATGCCGAGGCGAACATTCCAGCGCTTCAGCCTAAAACACCGCATCGCCGTCGAACCCCCTGACCCCATTGTCCCGCAACCTGACATGGCCTGCCTACACCATCAGCAGCGCGCTGTATCCAGAGCCGAGTGCATTCCACGAAAACCGCTCCGCATGGGCGCGGCAAAGCCCCTCCGTCTGCGGCAGGCGCGCCAGCGCCAGCGCGGCTTCGAGCGCCTCGGCCAGGGCCGCGTCGTCGGTGGCCGCATGGCCGCGGATCGGGCCGGGGTCGAACAGGCGGCCGACGCCCGGATCGGTCACGATGTCGCGCGTGCCGGCGTGGTCACAGCCCACCACCGGCGTGCCGGCGGCCAGGCTCTCGACCAGCACCATGCCGAAGGCCTCCCAGACGGCGGGGTTCACCGTCACGCTCGCATCGGCGTAGAGGCGTGGCAGGTCCGCGGGCGTGGCGGGGATGACCTCGACCGCCGCCGCCGCCTCGCCGGCCAGCGCGCGCAGCGCCGCCGCCGTGGCGGGCGGCGTCGGGCCCGCGAAGGCCAGCGTCAGCCCGGGATGCGCGGCACGCACGCGGCGGAAGGCACGGACCAGCAGCGCCGCCCCCTTGCGCGGCTCGGCCGCATCGCCCGTGAAGAGAATGCGCGGCGGCAAGGCCCCGGGCGCAGGCTTGGGCATGGCCGCGAAGTCCGCCGTCGCGACCGGCGCAGGCAGCAGGTTGCCCTTCCGGCGATAGTCCGAAGCCAGGAACTCCTCGGCGCAGCGCGAGATCACCACCACCGCATCCGGCCCGCGCATGGCCGCGCGAAACAGCAGCCCCTCCAGCGGCACGCGCCGCCAGATGCGGGCACGCGGGATGCCGGTGCACTGGTGCACCAGCCGAAACCCGCCGCCACGTCGGCGCGCCCAGGCGGCAGCGGCGGCGTCGTGGTGGTTCAACGTGTGCACCAGGTCGAAGCCGCCCCGGCCCAGCGCCCTCATCAGATCCCAGGCGAAGCCATGGTGAAAGTTCAGCCAGCGCCCGTGGTCCAGGCGCCGGCGCGGCAGCACCAGCCGCGCGACGGCGGGCGGGTCGGCGCCCGGCGCGCCGGGGGTGGTGGTCACCACCGTCACGTCATGGCCGGCGGCCGCGTGGTGCGCGGCCAGGTCGTACAGCAGCCGCTCGGAGCCGCGGCGCACCTCCGGCCAGGCGGTGGGATGGGTCAACGCAATGCGCAAGACGTCACACGGTGGCGCGGAAGACGACGTGCCACATGGTCTGGGGCTGGCCGCGCGGGCCGTAGCGGAAGCGGGCCACCTCCTCGACGCGGGAGAAGCCGGCATCCTCGATCATCGCGCGCAGGGTACTGGCACCGAACCGCCACCACACATTGTGGCCGGCCCCGCGCCGGTACTCCATCAGCGCCACCTCGCCGTGCCGGTCGAGGTCGGGGTTGAAGCAGTCCGAGATGTAGGCGGTACCGCGCGTCACCTGCCGCATGTTCCACAGCGCCTTCAAGGGGTCGCGCAGGTGCAGCAGCACATCGCCGAGATGCGTGGTGTCGAACAGGCCGAAGCGCTCGGGCGTCAGGTCATAGACGTTGCAGCGCTCGCGCCGCACCTGCGAGCCCAGCGCCTCGCGCGCCAGCTCGAAGCCCGCGCCCATCGGGTCGGCCAGCTTGTCGGCCGGCATGGCGGCCCGGCGGCGGGGCGGCAGGTCGATGTCGCCCAGCGTGGGCACGTCCAGCGCGATGACCTCGGAGGCACCGCGCTTCTCGAACTCGAAGGCCCAGAAGCCGTCGAAGGTGGCAATGTCCAGCACGCGCTGCCCGTCCAGGCGCGCTGGCAGCTGGTAGAGCGGCAGGATGGGGCGGTGGTCGAAGAAGCCGGGCGTGACCTGCCCCGGCGCCAGCTCGAGCGAATGATACCAGCTGTGCGCCGCGATCCGTTCGGCCAGGCTGGCATTGTCGGTGGGTGGCGGCAGGGCTTCGGGCAGCAACTCGTCGAAGCCCTGGTCATTGCGCGCATATCGGTAGGAAAGTTCGAAGCCGCCGCGCTGCTGGCTGGCGAAGAGGGCAGCCTGCAGCCCTCCGATGCTGATCTTGCGGATAGCCATTGCGGCTGGGCCTTCTTTGCGGGGTTGGGTTCAGAGCACCAGGCAGCGGAAGCGCAGGCTGCCATAGGCCAGCGACAGGCTGACCATGAGCAGCCGCGGCAGGTGAAGCAGGGACACGCCCATCTGCGCCCGCACGGCGCCGGGGGCCGCGGTGCCGCGGCGCCAGGCGGCGCGCCCCAGCGCGGCGCCGAGTGGCACCGCCAGTAGCCAGGGCCACCAGAACATCAGCACCAGGGTGGGCAGCAGGATGGCCGTCGCCAATGTCGCCCGCCATTCGAACACCACGCCGAAGCGCAGCAATTCGCGCCGCAGCTCGGGATGGCGGCGCACCACGGCGGGCAGAACGAAGAGCCGCGTGGGCTCCAGCAGCCACAGCACCCAGCCCTGCTCCTCCAGTTCATGGTGCATCACGGCATCGGGCAGGAAACGGCGCGAGACGCCGGTCTTGATGACCCGCCAGGCGAGGTCGGTGTCGGCGCATTCCGTCGCGCGGTCAAAGGGGTCGCGGAAGGAGAGGCTGGTGTCGAAGCCGCCCAGCGCCAGGAAGGTCTCCCGCCGGAGGAACAGGTTGGCGGTGGGGAAGCTCGGGTGTTCCTCGCGGGTGATAAAGGTGATCTTGGTGGTCGGATGCACCTGCTGCTCCGGCTTGGGCAGCACCGGGCCGGAGACGAGGCCCACGAGCGGGTCGTCGAAGGCCGCGAGCCCGGCCGCGAGCCAGCCCGGGCTCGGCCGGCAGTCGCTGTCGGTGAAGGCGATGACGGGCCCGCGCGCGGCAGCCACACCCTGGTTGCGGGCGGGCGCTGGCCCGCCATCACGCTCGGTGCGCAGGTAGGTCACGTTCAGTCCCGCGCCGCGCGCGGCATCGGCCACGGCGCGGAGGTCCTCGGTGGAGCAATTGTCCACCAGCACCAGTTCGAAGCGCTCGCGCGGCAGGGTCTGGGCCAGCAGGCCCTTCAGGCAATCGCCCATCATCGCGGCACGGTTCTTGACCGAGACCACGACCGAGACCTCGGGGGTCACCCTGGCGGGGGCCGGCGCTTCCGGCGTTGTCATCGCAGCAATCGCTCCATCCATCGGGGCAGGCCGGGCGAGGCGGCGTTCATCACCGCCCCAAGAACCCGGATGCCGTCCTGTTCCAACGCCTCCGCCGTGGGGCGGAGGCTCGCCTCGGTCTCGCGGCCCGCGCGGATGACGAGAATGGCGCGGCCGGCCGCCCGTCCCCCGATCAGCGCTGCCATCTCGGTAGGGTAGGGGGGCAGGTCGAGCAGGACGCGGTCATAGCCCGCCTCGGCCGCATAGCCGTCGAGGCGCGCCACGCCGGCGGCATCGGGCGTCACCACGGCGCGCGCGAGCGCCTTGCCATCACCGGGCTCGCCCGCCTCGGGCAGGGCGGCGGCCAGGCCGCCCGGGCCGGCGTCGAAGCCGATGGCGAGCACGCGCTGGCCGAAGGCGCGGGCCAGTAGCCGGGCCACCCCCGCGGTCACGGTGGTCACGCCCTCGCCCCGCGCGGCGGCGGTGAAGGCGATGGCGCCCGGCGGCTCCTGCTCGATGCAGGCCGCGATTCGAGCGAAGGCGGCATCCAGTTCCGGGGCGCCCACGCGCTACCGAGCCCCGGTGCTGGGTGTGTGCGGCACGGCGGCCAGCAGCCGCAGCCCGAGCCGGCTCTCGACGTCGTCGGGCTGGTGCAGGCGCTGGTCGAAGAATTCTCGCACCGCGACCCACAGCAGCGCCAGCATGAGGCCCACGGCGAACGCCAGGACCAGCAGGTTCAGCTTTCGCGGCCCCACCGGCAGGGCGCTCTCCGTGGGCCGCTGCACCAGCACGACGCTGCCGATTCGTGCCTGCTCCAGCGCCGCGATGCCCTGCGCCTCCACGAGGCGCCCCTCGTTCTGCTCGAAGGCGCGAGTGGCGCCTGCCACCTCGCGGCGAAGCTCCTGCCAGCGCCGGAACAGGTCCTGCAGGTGGCCCAGCTCCTCAATCAGGCGCGTCCGCTCGGCCTCGCGCAGGGCCAGGATCTCGCGCCGCTGCTGCAGCATCGCCTCGGCCTGCTGGAGCAGCGAGGCACCCAGCGCCGCGATCTCGGCCCGCTGCCGGCGCACCGCGGCATCGCCCATCGAGAGCGTGATCAGGGCGCCGGCATTGCGCGCCGACAGCGTCGCCAGCTCGCTCGCAAGGGCCTGCATGGTGGGGTTGCCGTTGGTGGACATGGGCAGCGAGGTCAGGCTCTGCTCGCCTCCCTCGCGGGCCGCCACCGCCTGGCGCACCAGGCTCTCGGCCAGCTCGAACTCGATGCGCGCGTTGGCGAGGGCAGCTTCCACGTCGTTCAGCCGCCGCAGGATGCCGGTGCGCTGCTCCTCGGGGTCCGAGAGGCCGGATTCCTGGCCGAACTGCGCCAGTGCGGCCTCGGCCTCGGAAAGCCGCTCGCCCAGCCGCGCCCGGCGCTCCTCGAAGAAGGTGACCGCGGTGCTGCCCTGCATGATGCGGGCACGGCTCTCGAAATACTGCTCCAGGATCAGCTCGAGCAGCTGCTGCGGCACGCCGCGCTGCGCCCACAGCACGCGCGCCGTCACCACCATCGAGGTGGGCGGCGCGTCCAGCACGAGGCTGCCCGCCACCTGCTCCAGCGCCGCCTCCTCCGAGGTGAGGCGTGAGCGAAGTCCGATCAGGATCAGCGCCTCGTCCAACGCCTCGCGCGTCGACTGCCAGGCGTCGCGCAGCACCGCGCGGACCCGGCCGAACAGGGTCGTGGCAGGCTCGCGCGGGGTGGGCGTCAGGTCGAGGCGGCCCACCACCGCCTCGATGGTGTCGCGGGAGCGCAGCAGCTCCAGCTCGCTCGTCACGAAGCCGGGCTGCCCGCTGCCCACCATCACCTGGCGGTCGGCGATCATGGTGGGCACCGGTGCCTGCTCCTGGCCCAGCCGCACCAGCAGCTTGGCCTCGGCCATGAAGACCTGCCCGCGCACCAGCATGACCCAGACGCTCGCCGCCAGCACCACCGCGAGGAAGATCAGGCTCGCCGAGAGCAGGCGCCGGCGCAGCACCAGCGCCAGGTCCAGCAGCGAGACGGGCGGCAGCAGGCCGCGCGGGGGCGCGCGCTGGGGCAGCGGCCCGGTCTCGTGGCGCGGCCGCAGGCCGCCCGGTGCCTCCGCCCGCGGTCCACCCGCACGCGGCGCGGGCGCGGTGGCGAGGCCGCCGGGAGGGGCCGAAGGGGCGGTCCGGAGCATGTCATCCGCCATGGTCGAACCCGAGCTCCCTGCGATACCATTCCACCGTCTCGGCCAGGGCGGATTCCAACGTGTAGGCCGGCGTCCAGCCCAGCATGCGGCGCGCCTTGGCGGCCGAGAGATATTGCTCCGCGATCTCGTTCGAGGCCTCGCCCATGATCACCGGCTCCAGGTCCGAGCGACCTGCCGCGGCCAGCACGGCGCGCGTCAGTTCAAGCACCGAGACCGGCTGCTCGGTCGAGAAGTTGAAGGCATGTCCATGGACGGCCGGGTCCTCCATGTGCTCCGCCAGGGCAAGGTAGGCCAGCATCACGTCGCGAACATAGATGTAGTCGCGGATCATCGAGCCGTCGGAGCGCAGGATCGGTCGCTCGCCGTTCAGCGCCCAGCGGATCACGCCGGGGACGATGCGGTTGTAGTTCAGGTCGCGCCCGCCGAAGAAATTGCCCCCGCGGGTGATGCAGACGGGCGTGCGGTAGGTCTGGTGGTAGGTCTGCGCGATGATGTCGGTGCAGGCCTTGGACGCGTCATAGGGGTGCCGGCCGTTCAGCGGCATGTCCTCGTGATAGGGCAGGGTGTCGGCACGGCCATAGGCCTTGTCGGAACTCGCCACCACCACGCGCTTCACCAGGCGACTGCACTCGCGCGCCGCCTCCAGCACGTTCCAGGTGCCGCGGATATTGGCCTCGAAGGTGGAGCGCGGGTTGCGGTTCGCCACCCCCACGATGGGCTGCGCGCCCAGGTGCAGGATGGTTTCCGCCTCGTGCTCGTTCACGGCGCGCAGGATGGTCTCGTAGTCCTCCAGCGCGCCGTGCACGGTGTAGGTGGGCGCGGTCTCGGGGTCGTCGCGGGGGGTGAGATGGCGGCCGCGGTCGCGCACATAGCCGATGGTGGTCGCACCGCGCTGGTTCAGCTCCTTCACCGCCCAGGACCCCAGGAAGCCCGAGGAGCCGGTGATGAACACGCGCTTGCCGGCCCAGAACTCCGCGCCCGTCGCCATCGTGACCGCCATGTGGCTCAGGCCGCCCGCGCCCAGGGCAGGTTGCCGGCCTCGTACATCGCCTCGATCTCCTGCTGGTCCTTGTAGGTGTCCATGGACTTGAAGAAGCCGTCATGGCGGTAGGTCATGAGGCGCCCGGTGGGCAGCAGGTTGGGGAACACCTCGGCTTCCAGGTTCTCACCCGACCAATGCTCGAAGATACCGGGCTCCATCACGAAGAAGCCGGCATTGATCCAATGCTCGCGCAGCACGGGCTTCTCGCGGAAGTCGTGGATGCGGCCGGAGGCATCGGCCTCCAGCGTGCCGTACTGGCTGCGCAGCGGCACGGAGGTGATGGTTCCGAGCGCGCCGGACGCGCGGTGGAAGGCCAGCAGCTTGTCCATCGGCACGTCCGACAGGCCGTCGGCATAGGTCGCCATGAAGGTGTCCGGCAGCCGGTCGCGCAGGTTCAGGATGCGCCCGCCGGTGTTGGTCTCGCGCCCGGTGTCCACGATCTCCACGTTCCAGCCGAGCTGGCGGTTCTCGAAGTAGTCGAACACCACCTCCTTGCGGTATCCGACCGAGAGGATGAAGTCGCGGATGCCCTGCCGCGCATAGAGTTCCATCACGCGCATCACGATGGGCTTGCCCCCCACGGGCATCATCGGCTTGGGCAGGTACTCGGTGTAGGGATAGGCGCGGGTGCCCGAGCCCCCCGCGAGGATGACAACCTTCATGACCAGTCCTTTCGATGCTTCGCCGGGGTAGGTGCCTTGCCCGGGTTGGGGAAAACCGGGCCGTGGCGCGGTGGGGATTTCGTCCGGATGCTGGGGGCCACCCCTCAATAGGCTCCTTCGGACCAGAAGCCCTTGAAGACCGTGCGCCACAGGATCCGCAGGTCGAGCAGCAGGGACCACCGCTCCACATAGGCGAGGTCGTGGCGCAGGCGCGCCTCGGCCTTCTCGTGCGTATCCACCAGCCCCCGATGGCCGCTGATCTGCGCGAGGCCCGTGATGCCGGGCTTCATGCAGTGGCGCGCCATGTAGGACTTCACCACATCCTCGTAGTAGCGCCCGCCCACGCGCATCTCGACGGGGTGGGCCCGCGGCCCGACCAAAGACATCTCACCGGCCAGCACGTTGAACAGCTGCGGCAGCTCGTCCAGGCTCGTCTTGCGCAGGAAGCGGCCGACGGGGGTCACGCGCGGGTCGCCGCGCGTGGTGGCGCGCGCGCCGGTCGGATCACCCTTGTCCTGGTACATCGTGCGGAATTTCCACACATGGATGACGCGGTTGCCGAGCCCATAGCGCGCCTGGCGCAGCAGCACCGGGCCCGGGCTGGTAAGCCGGATCGCCAGCGCCGAGAGCAGCATCACGGGGGCGAAGGTCAGCAGCAGCGCTGCGCCGATCGTCAGGTCCTCGAGGCGCTTGACCGTTCCGCGCACGCCGCCCAGCGGGCGCGGCCAGACCTCCAGCGCCGCGTGGCCGGCCACCCGCCGGGTGCCGGAATGCGGGAGCCAGAGCGCCGCCGGCGATGGGGCGAGACACACATCGAGCGGCATCTCGCGCAGCGCGCGGCAGACGCGCCAGATGCGCAGCGCCTCGTCCTCCGGCAGCGCCACCATCACCACCTCGGGCGGACGCCGGGTCCGCAGCAGCGCGCCGATGCGCGCGATGACGACCTGCAACTCCGCGTCGCTGGCCTGGACGTCAAGCGGAACCTCGTCCAGCAGCGCCCAGGCCGCACGCTCCTCCGGGCGGGTGAGGGCCTCGCGCAGCGGTGCGGTGCGGCGCGGCTCACCCACCAGCACCACGCGGCGCGCATAACGTCCCGACCGCGCCACGCGGCCCGCCAGGGACACCAGCGCGAAACGCTCGGCCACCAGCAGCAGCGCGCCCATGCCCATCAGGCCCAGCAGCCAGCTGCGGCCCAGCCGCACATCGCCATCCCACATCAGCGCGATGACCAGCATGAGCGCCGCCGCGGCCAGCCAACACAGGAGCACCCGTCCAGTGCCCACAAGCGGGGCGGGCAGGCGCGCCGGGGACCACAGCCGCGCGGCCGCCCCGACCACGACGAAGCCCAGAAGCACGGTCAGCCCCGCCGCGACGGTCGGGCCGCCGCCGCG